>DAIMFJ010000422.1:0-3718 GCA_036724695.1 Planctomycetota bacterium | reverse complement strand
ACTGCCGGATCCTGATCAACCCGACCGGCGCGTTCGTCGTGGGCGGGCCGAACGGCGATACTGGCCTGACTGGTCGCAAGATCATCGTCGACACGTACGGCGGTGCAGCTCCGCACGGCGGCGGCGCGTTCTCTGGCAAGGACCCCTCCAAAGTGGATCGCTCGGGAGCGTACATGGCCCGATTCCTCGCCAAACAGGTCGTGGCGCGCGGCTGGTCGAATCGCTGCCTCGTGCAGCTCGCCTACGCCATCGGGGTGGCCGAGCCGGTGAGCTTCCTGGTGGCCGCCGAGAACTGCGACGGCCGACGAAACCAGGAACTCGCCGCTCAGCTCGCTGCGGAGTTCGATCTCACGCCCGCCGGTATCATTCGGACCCTCGACCTGCAACGGCCCATCTACTCGCCAACCGCAACCTATGGCCACTTCGGCCGGCCCGACCTGAGCTTGCCGTGGGAGTCCGTCGCCATTGCCAAGGAGATGCCATGACACACACGGACTGCTCAACTCCCTTGGATCCTTACCGCTGGTTGCGGGAATGGACCCGCGCCAACCTGGGCGGGTACTCGTTGGCCTTGGCCAACGCGGTGTCCGCACACCAGTTGGACACCTACGAGAAGATCCCCCAGGATTCGTCGGACTCGGGCGACGACGAAGATCTGGACGACTCGAACGGCGATTCGCTGGATGACGTCGATCTCGAGTCGCCGGACTGGCCCTCCAGCGAAGAGGAGCCCGATGACGACGATCTGAAGCCGGAAGGCTACGAGGACTCGAGCGACGGCAGCGATGGAACGCCGACCCGATCTACCATCTTGGAGGATAGCCAGTACGTGTTCGAGGTCCACGATGACCTTCGACTCGAACTCCAGGGCGCTGAGAACCGCGTCCTTCGACATGACATCTACAGCGCGGACGTCGAGGACATACTGGTATCGCCGGAAGAACTTCTCGGGGCGGCGCACTCACTTCCGCCCTTGATGTGGGAGATCGGTGTGATCTACAGCACGGCCAGAGAAGATGTCGAGGCTGGCTTGCGCATGCTCCAGACCGAAATCACAGCCCGACACGGCGATGCGCAGCGCGATGCCGGCCAAGCCAATCACGAACGGCGAGCCTTGCAGGCCCTCGCCGCGCGACATGCTGAGTTCCTCGAGGATCTGCCGGAGCATCCAGAAGATGGCGCGGAGGACTGGTTGCTCGGGTGCGATCCCACCTACTTCGAGGAATCAGTCCGACC
This sequence comes from Planctomycetota bacterium, assembly GCA_036724695.1. GTDB lineage: Bacteria > Planctomycetota > UBA1135 > UBA1135 > UBA2386 > JACKIC01. Next base: position 2,482 of record DAIMFJ010000422.1, on the reverse strand, counting down.
ACGCCTGCGCGAATGGTGGAACTCAGAGCCCAACTACACGGGATACGAAGAGGACTTCGTTCCTGACGATAGCCACCCGCAAGGCTGTGCCTTCGTCTACTTCCAAGAGCAGTTCCGAGGCGATCCTTCGTCCATCGGGGTTCGTGTCGTCGACGGCGATCGCCCTGGGAGCAACTACCGGGCCGCCGAGCTCCGATGGCCCATCGACCAGGCGAACGAGGCCGCTCTGGCCCTGGAGCTGCCGGTCACCTTCGTGCCGGCGCCACAGGCTCCAAAACCAGTTGTAGTGTCTGCTCCACCGATGTCGTCGATCGCTGCCGACAAGCAAGCAGCGTACCGCGAGACCCACTTTCGAGTCGGGGCTCCAGCCTCACTGACACTGTTGATCGGCGAAGCGAATCCTCGCCTCGCGGAGTTGATGCAACAACATGGGGTCGACTGCTGCGCCTTCGTGACCTCCTGCAACCCGAATGGACAAGAACTCGACTCCACCACCAACGCACGCAGGCTCTCGGAACTGCGCGACGGCCTGGTCTCGCGAGGACTGGAGGTCTTCGAAGGCCAAGGTGCGCATCCGAGCAACGGATGGCCCCCGGAGCCTAGCTTTCTGGTCCTCGGATTGCGCCTCGACGATGCTCGAGCGCTGGGACGCAGGTGGGATCAGGACGCCGTCGTATGGGCAGGAACCGACGCGATCCCGCAACTGGTGCTTCTTATATGACCTGATCCGGCATAATACTCCCCGACACAAGACACACCAGTCGCGCCACCGCGAACATCTCTCTTCCAATGGACTACATAATATACCGAGATCACATCGGCTGGGTCCTCACCCAGGGCCCCGTCGTGACGGCGTGAAGTTGCCAAGGAGGGCGTGGTTGCGTTTTCTTCTGGCTTTCGGAAGAGCAGTTGCTTTGATGGCTGCACATGACCGACATGGCGGTTGACCTGCGACGGGTTGTAGTGCGCCCGATCCGAGCCGACGAGCGGCAGACCTTCGATCGTCTGCTCGTCGAGCATCACTACCTGAAGAGCTCGACGCTGGTCGGTGAGGCGCTGCGGTACGTGGCGGCGGTCGGCGACCGGTGGCTGGCGCTGGTGGGCTGGTCCACGGCATCGTTCAAGTGCCGTCCGCGTGATGAGTGGATCGGGTGGCCGGCGCGACTGCAGTGGCATCGGCTTCGCCTGATCGTGAACAACTCGCGCTTCCTGGTGCTGCCGGGCGCGAGACAGCCGCACTTGGCTTCTCGCGTCTTGGGCCTGAACTGCCGGCGACTTTCCAGCGACTGGCAGGCTGCATTTGGGCATCCGCTGCTCTTGGCGGAGACCTTTGTCGAGCGCGACCGGTTTCTCGGCACGTGCTATCGAGCAGCGGGCTGGGAGCTGTTGGGTGAGACCAAGGGCTTTGGGCGCAGCGCGGGTAGTTACTACGAACACGGTGTGCGCAAGCGGATCCTGGTCAAGCCACTGCACCGCGATTGCCGTGCACTGCTTTGCGACCCAGCGCCGCATCCCGAATGGAGCCGTGAGGAGCAAGGCATGGATTCTCTCGCATTGAAGTTGGTGGGCCCTGGCAGCTTGTACGAGGCCCTGCAAGAGGTGCCTGATCCTCGTAGTCGCCAAGGCTGCTCGTACCGCAAGAGCAATGGACTGCTCGTGCTGGTCATCGCCGCGGTCTTGGCGGGGCGGGAGAGCTACGAAGGAATCGCCCAGTGGGTGCAGGACGTGCCGGAGGACCTGCTGCGCGCACTGGGCTGCACCCGCGAGGCCAGCACGGGTCGCTGCCGCAGACCCAGCGAGCCGACCATTCGCCGCATCATCAAGGAAGTCGATGGAGACGCGGTGGATCAAGTGCTTGCCAGATGGGCCCGCCAACAAGGCGTGAAGCTCCCTGGCAACGCGATCGCCATCGATGGCAAGAGTCTGCGCGGGAGCCACGGCTCCGATCCGCAGCAGCAAGTTCACCTGGTGGCCGCATTCACGCACCGCGAGGGCGTCGTGATCGCGCAACGACAGGTGGCAGGCAAGAGCAACGAGATTCCTGCCGCTCAAGCCATCCTCGCCGAGCTGGACCTCGAGGGCGTGACCGTGACGATGGACGCAATGCACACGCAGAAGGCAACTGCCGAGATGATCGTCAAAAAAAAGGGAACTACGTCCTGACGGTAAAGGACAACCAGCCATCTCTCGGCGAGCGGTTGATCGATTGCCCGTGGACGGACCGAAGGGCCGACCATGTCGAGCACGATCGCGGCCACGGGCGCATCGAGAAGCGATCCTTGCGCGTAATCCAAGTGCCCGCGGACGCGCCGCTGCCCGGCTTCCCATCTACTCGGCAAATGATCATGGTCATCCGTGAACGGTCGACACTCGCCGGCGCGCCAATCGGCGAGGCTGACGTCGCGTTCGCCATCACCAGCCTCTCCCGCTGTCAGCAGCCGCGCTCTGCCGGTCCCTCATCGTCACGGTTGGCCGAGCCGTC
>DAIMFJ010000421.1:2048-3743 GCA_036724695.1 Planctomycetota bacterium | reverse complement strand
GTCCGGCGTGTTCGGCGTGACGCTGTCGCGGCAACGCGACGAGATCGTGCTCGGCGCAGGCTTCGCGGTGGCGGCCGGCAACCAGGAACTGCTGCGCGCGCGCCGCAGCGTGCGGTACGGGGTCGGCTGCGGCGGTGCCGCCCCGCTCGAGCTGGCCGGCAATGCACCGACGCTGGGCAGTTCCTGGCAGCTCGACACCACCCAGATCGAGACCAGCTCGCCGATCGCCATCACGCTGATCGGTGGTGCGCCGACCGCGCTGCCGTTGGCTGGGCTCGGGGCGCCAGGTTGCACCCAGTACGTCGATTTCGTATTGGCCACCGTCGTCCTGCTCAACAACGGCGGCGTCGCGTCCCTGCCGGTGGCGATCCCCAACGCCACCGCGTTCGCCGGCCTGGCGTTCTGGGCCCAGTCGGCGGCGCTGACCAGTTCGAACAGCCTGGGCGTGGCCTTCTCGCCGGGCCTGCTCGGGGTCGTCGGTGGCTGACGCCCGCCGCCTCAGCGACCGCGGAGGAACTCGACCATCTGCCGCACGCTGCGGTAGCCGACCGCGCGGCGGAGCACCTTGCCGTCGCCGTCGACGATCAGCATCGTCGGATAGCCGGCCACCTCGAAGCGTTTGACCAGTTCGCGCTGCTCGTCGCCGTCGAGCTTGACGGGGACCACGTCCTTGGCCGCCGCGACCACGTCGGCGGCCGTGTAGACCCACTGGTCCATCAGCTTGCAAGGCCCGCACCAGGTGGTCTCGAAGTCGACGAACAGGTGCTTGCCACTGGCCTTGGCGCTGGCGAGTGCGGCGGCGAAGTCCTTGCCGAACGGCACCGGCGCGGCCGCCCGCGCGGCTTCCCGATCGGCCTTGTGGACGTCGGCGCGGGCCAGTTCCTCGGCTTCGGTGAAGCCAGGATCGAAGGCCGCCAGCCGCAGCCAGCGTCCGCCACCGTCGATGCCGACCATGCGGTACGCCTGACCGTCGAGCCAGACGTGCTGTTCCAGCGTCGTCGACTTCGCTGACGCCAGCTCCGCCGGCTGCCGCGCGATCGCCCAGGCGTCGCGCTGGTCGAACACGCCGTCGAGCACCGCCTCCATGATCTGCACGTGGGCCGTCTTGCCGCCGAGTTCGAGCTGGCCCTGATGCCAGCCGCGGCGGGTCCAGCGCAAGGCGGGGGCGGCGGTGGGTTCCTGTGGGTCGAAGACGAACCAGAGGGCCAGCGGGTAGGGCCGCATGCTGGCTTCGCCGGCCGGATCGGTTCCGGCGATCGGCACGGTGGCCTGGAAGCTCGACCACCACTTGCCGCGCTGGTCTTTCGCCGTGGTCGTCAGCGTCTCGTCGGCGTCGACTGCACCATCGCGGTCGAGGTCGATCCACAAGTGCTCGAAGCGGTCCTCGGCGGTCTTGCGGGTCAGCCGGACGGCGATCTCGGGGAGTCCCTTCGGGCCGAGCGCGAAGCGGCCATGCAGTGTGTCCCCCTCGGCTTGCAGAGGCACACTGGCCGCTTTGGGGCTCCAGCGCGGACCACCACGTGCTTCGCTGTCGGCCGGCAACAGCGACACGGTCGCAACAACTTCCGGCGTGGACGGCGCGGTGCCAGGTGCAGGTTGCGGGTCCTGGAACAGCGGAACGAGGATCAGCAGCGCGAGCATCCGCGCATCGTAGCAGCCCAGACCGCCAGAACCCGGATCCAACCCTTGCGCTGC
>DAIMFJ010000421.1:628-2038 GCA_036724695.1 Planctomycetota bacterium | reverse complement strand
CGTCAAGGACAAGGCCTGTGTGGATGTCTGCCCGGTGGATTGCATCCACGGCAAGGACACCGACCCGCAGCTCTACATCAACCCGAACGACTGCATCGACTGCACGCTGTGCGTCGACGCCTGCCCGGTCAACGCGATCTTCGCCGAGGAGGACCTGCCGGTCGGGTGGAAGAACTTCACCCAGGTCAACCGCGACTACTACAGCAAGTCGTAGTCGACGACCCGACCACGACGCCCCTTGGCCGCACCCGAACCTGCGCCTGCTGACGAGCGGTCCGCCGCGGCGCGGCAGCGCTACAGCCGGCAGATGCGGGTCGCGGGCTTCGGCGAAGCCGGCCAGGCCCGGCTCGCCACCAGCACGGTCCTGATCGTCGGCTGCGGCGCACTGGGCACCCACACCGCCGAGACCCTGGCCCGGGCCGGCGTCGGTCACCTGCACCTCGTCGACCGCGACATCGTCGAGTGGTCGAACCTGCAGCGCCAGGTGCTGTTCACCGAGGCGCACGCTGCCGCCGGCCTGCCCAAGGCCGTCGCCGCCGCCGAAGCCCTGGCGGCGATCAACCGCGACGTGCGCGTCACCGCCCACGTCGCCGACTGCACGGCGGACTTCCTGCGCCACCTGCCCAGACCCGTCGACCTGGTGCTGGACGGTACCGACAACTTCCCGACCCGCTACCTGCTCAACGATTGGTGCGGTGCCGAGGCCGTTCCGTGGATCTATGCCGGCGCGGTTGGCACCGAAGCCGCAGCCATGGTCGTGCTGCCGGGCGGGCCGTGCCTGCGCTGCCTGTGGCCCGATCCACCCCAGGGCAGCGACGTCGGCAACTGCGAGACGGCCGGCATCCTGGCGCCGGCGATCGCCGCGGTGACGGCCTTCCAGGCGGCGCAGGCCCTGCGGATCCTGATCGGGGCGACGCCGACCCGGGGCGTTTTCACCTGTGACGTCTGGCGCAGCCACTACCTCGTGCAGCCGGTCGGCGCGGCCGCCGCTGCCGAGTGTCCGGTGTGCAGCCGCCGCGACTACCCGGCGCTGCGCCAGCTGCCGACGGCGAGCGTGGCGCTCTGTGGTCGCGACGCAGTGCAGGTCGATGCGGGCCTGCTCGCGAACGTCGACCTCGATCGCCTGGCGGCGCGCCTGTCCGGCGTCGCCGACGCGGTGCAGCGTACCCCCCACTGGCTCGGGTTCGACGCCGACGGCTGTCGCTTCAAGGTGTTCCCGGACGGTCGCACCCTGGTGTTCGGATGCAGCGATCCCTTGCGGGCCAAGGCCTTGTACGATCGTTGGATCGGCTGGTCGGCCCAGCCGTGAGTGCGGCCCCCTGCAGCATGACCAGCACCGGCATCTACCTCGACCACGCGGCGACCAGTTGGCCGAAGCCGCCGTCCGTCCTGGCGGCTGTGCAGCGCTGG
>DAIMFJ010000421.1:0-618 GCA_036724695.1 Planctomycetota bacterium | reverse complement strand
GTTGGTGTCAGCGAGGGCCGTGGCGATGGCCAGGCGACCCGGGTGGCCAGCACGGAAGTGGCGTCCGTGCGGCGCGAGCTGGGTCGCCTCTGCGGGGTGCCGGCGAGCCAGGTGGCCTTCGTGTCGGGGGCCACGGAAGGCCTCAACCTGGCACTCCGGGCGTTGCTGCCCACTGGCAGCACGGTGCTGACGACGGCCTTCGAACACAGCTCGGTGGTGCGGCCGCTGCGCGCCCTGGCGCGGGAACGCCGCCTGCACCTCGTGGTCCTGCCGCCGACTGCGGACGGTGGCCTCACCGGCGAGCAGGTGACCGCCGCCCTCGCCGAGCACCGGCCGCACCTGTTCGTGTTCACCCACGCCAGCAACGTCACCGGCGCGGTGTTCGACGCGGCGGCGTTCGCGGCATCGGCCCGCTCGCACGGCTGCACCAGCTTGCTCGACGCCAGCCAGTCGGCCGGCTGGCTGCCGATCGACGTCGGTGCCGACGTCGTCGTCGCCAGCGCCCACAAGGCGCTGCTCGGTCCGCCGGGCCTGGGCTTCGTCGCGGTGCGCGACCCGGCCGCGCTGCGGCCGCAGAAGCAGGGCGGTACCGGCAGCAGCACGGCGCTCGACGAACAT
>DAIMFJ010000420.1:0-3763 GCA_036724695.1 Planctomycetota bacterium | reverse complement strand
CGCCTGCACCGGCGGCGCCCGCACCGTCGCCCCCGCCCCGCGCGACCCCAACGACCTGGTCCTCGCCACCCGCCGCGTCGCCACCCTGGTCGCCGCCCCCTACGACCGCGACCAGCACCGCGCGACGTTCAAGATCTTCCACCACCTGTACGCTGGCGACGGCACGCTGCTGACCAAGGGCCTCGGCGGGGAGTTCGAACACCACCGCGGGCTGTTCCTCGGTTGGAACCAGCTCCGCCACGGCGGCCAGCAGTACGACTTCTGGCACGGGCATCGCGGCGAGCACCAGACCCTGTCCGGGTTCACGTCGGCGAGCAACACGCAGTCGCTCGAGATCGCCTGGCGCGGTGCGGATGGTGGCATCGTGCTGCGCGAAGAGCGCCACCTGTCGGCCGGTTGGCTGGAGTTGTTGGCACGATCGCCGGACCCGTCGCCGGTGCTGCAGATCGACGCCACGCTGCACGCGGTCGACGGTGCGGTGACGCTCGCCGGCGATCCGCAGCACTCGGGGCAGCAGTTCCGCGCGCTCGACCGCTTCGCCGCAGCGGGTGGGCCGAAGGTGCGCTACCTGCGTCCGCCCGCGGCCAAGGGGCACGACAACGACGTCTGGACCGACTGCGAGTGGATCGCCGCGGTGTTGCCGCTGCCGACCGGCGAGGTCACCGTGCTGCGCGTCGAACTGCCGGGCAACCCGCCGGCCACCTGGTCGACGCGCGACTACGGCCGGTTCGGCGCCACCTGGTCCTGCACCGTCGAACCCGGCCAGCCGCTGCGTCTGCGGGTCGCCTACGTGGTCGCCGACGGGGCGATGGACGCCGCGTGGTGCGAACGCAGCTCAGCCACCGTGCGCAGTCGGGCCGAATAGCCGCTGCACCGCCGCGTCGAAGCGCACCAGCAGCGCGCGGTGGGCTGGGGCCCGCCGGCTGTCGGGCGGCACCGCGGCCCCCAACTGCACGAACGGCGTCACCAGCGTCGCCAGCGCAACGTCCGGATCGCGCTGCCGCAGCACGCTCCACTGCGCCTGCAGCGCCGCGCCGAGCGCGCCGGATTCGGCTTCGAGCAGCGGCCGCACCGGCACGCCGCACAGGTCGGCGAGGATCTGCTGCCACAGCAGGTTCTTCGCGGCACCACCGACCAGCCGCAGTTCGTTCGGCACGATGCCGAGCTGGCCGAGCCGCTGCAGGCCGAGGGCGAGGTTGGCACCGACCCCTTCGAGCGCCGCACGGTAGAGCACACCCGGCCGCAGGCTGCCGGGCCGCAGGTTGAGCAGCGCGCCGGTCGCGTTCGGCAGGTCCGGGACCCGCTCGCCGACCAGGAACGGCACGAACTGCGCCCCGCCACAGCCGACCGGCACGGCGCGCGCCGCTTCGGTCAACGCGTCGTGCGACAGCCCGGTCAACTGCTCGATCTCGACCAACGGGCCGGTGGCGTTCATCACGCACAGCAGCGGCAACCAGCCGCCGTCGCTGCTGCAGAACGGCGCGATCAGACCGGCTGGGTCGACCACCGGCACGCCGCTGCGCGCGAAGATCGTGCCCGAGGTGCCGAGGCTGGCGACGACCACGCCCGGAGCCACCGCGCCACTGCCGATCGCCGACATCATGTTGTCGCCGCCGCCTTGCGCGACCGGCACGCCGACCGGCAGGCCCAGCAACGCCGCCCCGCGCGCCGACAGCACGCCGTGCAGGCTGCCGGCCGGGCGCAGCGGCGGCAGCAGTTCGGGCAGCCGCGGGTCGATCGCCGCCATCGCGGCCGGATCGAAACGGCGCGTGCGCGGATCGAACCAGCCCGTGCCCGACGCGTCGCCGCATTCCATCGCCAAAGTGTCGGTCAACACGAAGTTGACGTAGTCGTGCGGCAGGAGCACGTGCCGCACCGCCGCCCAGTGCGCAGGTTCGTGGCGCGCGAGCCACAGCAGCTTGCTGGCCGTGAAGCCGGTCGGCACCGGCCGGCCGAGCCGTTCGCTCAGTTCGTTCGCCTCGGCCGCGGTGGCGGTGTCGCACCACAGCTTGGCCGGGCGCACGACCGCTGCGCTGGCGTCGAGCACGACCGCGCCGTGCTGCTGGCCGGACACGCCGAGCCCCCGCACGCTGGCCGGCGCGACGTCGGCCCACAGCGCCCGCGCGGTCGCCGCCACGGCGTCGAGCCAGGTCTGTGGATGTTGCTCGAGGTGGCCTTCGGGAAGGCCCTCGAGCAAGCCGTAGGCGACGCTGGCGCGCGCGACGACTTGCTGGCTCGCGACGTCGATCGCCAGGGCCTTGCAGCCCTGCGTGCCGACGTCGAAGCCGACGAACACCCCGGCAACGTGGTCCACCATCGCCACCTCAGCGCACGCCGAGCAGGTGCTCGACGAGCAGTTGGTCGAGACGTTCGTAGCCGAGCCCGCGGCGGGCGACGGCGTCGACGTCGATCGCGGCGGCCTTCAGCGCGTCGGCCTTGGCCTTGCTGTAACCACCGGTCAGCAGCGGATCGAGGTTGGCATCCTGCTGCTCGGCGATCAGCGCCTTGACCTCGGGATCCTGGTCGAACTGCCTGGCGCGCGCGTGCAGGATCTTGTAGGTGCGCATGCAGCCCTTCGCGAACTCCCAGACGCCGGCCTCGTCCTCGCTGCGGTACGCGTGCGCGTCGAAGTGCCGCATGCCTTCGTAGCGCGGCCCGCCCATCGTGCCTTCGAGCAGGCGGATCAACAGGAAGGCACCCTTCTGGTCCTCGCTGCCAAAGCGCAGATCCTGGTCGTAGCGACCGATCTTCTGGCCGTTGAGGTCGATGTGGAACAGCTTGCCGCAGGCCAGCGCCTGCGCGACGTTGTGCGCGAACGACAGGCCGGCCATCGTCTCGTGCGCGACCTCGGGATTGACGCCGACCATCGCGTGGTTCTGCAACGTGCTGATGAAGTGCAGCATGTGGCCGGTGGTCGGCAGGTAGAGGTCGCCGCGCGGCTCGTTCGGCTTGGCCTCGAGGGCGAAGCGATAGCCGTAGTTCTGCGCCTTGCTGTACTCGCACAGGAAGTCCATCGCGTCGCGCATGCGGTGCCACGCGGTGCGCGGATCGCGGCACGCGTCGGCCTCGCTGCCCTCGCGCCCGCCCCAGAACACGTAGACCTTGGCGCCGAGTTCGGCCCCGAGGTCCATCGCGTGCATGGTCTTCTGCAGCGCGAACGCCCGCACCTTGGGGTCGTTGCTGGTGAACGCGCCGTCTTTGAAGATCGGATGGCTGAACAGGTTGGTGGTCGCCATCGGCACCTTCATGCCAGTCTCGTCGAGGGTCTTCTTGAAGCCCTTAACTATCTGGTCGCGCTGGGCGGCCGAAGCGCCGAACGGCACCAGGTCGTTGTCGTGCAGGGTGACGCCGTAGGCGCCGAGTCCGGCGAGCTTGCGCACCAGGTGGTTGGGGTCCTGGACGGGCCGCACGGCACGCGCCCAGGGTTGCCGACGGTCCACAGACCAAACGTGAACAGATCTTCGCGGACGGGATCGAAGGAGGAGGACATGGCGGAAGGCTAGCGCCGCGCGGGGTGTTCGGCGAGGTGTTCCGGCTGGCGGGTGCTGGGCGAGGCCAGGTGCGGACGGCGCACGCCAACGACTTACTGGTGACCGATCACCGCTTCGGACGCCGCCGACAGGACCACCCCAAGACTGTTCGCACCCGGGTCGAGCACGCCGGCCTGGGAGTACACACGCAGGCCAACCAGCCCCGGCAGGTTCGGGATCGGCAGGCGATGCTTGGCCTGCCCATCACCACCGACCAGCACCGCGCTGAATTG
>DAIMFJ010000419.1:0-3829 GCA_036724695.1 Planctomycetota bacterium | reverse complement strand
GCTCGCCGAAGCCGAGGCGATGGCGCGGGCCCAGCAGCGCCTGCGCGACGCCGGCTCCGCCAACGAGGTGGCGCTGCAGCGCGCCGAGGCGGCGGTGCGCGCGGCAGCAGCCGAACGCGACGGAGCCACTGCCGAGCTGGCGGCGATGGAGCGGCAGAACGCCGCCGCAGCGGCCCGGCTGGCGTTGGCGCGCGAACAGGCGGCCACTCCGGTCGAGTTGCAGTTCGCGGTGCGCACCGCGACGCAGGAGCTCGCCAAGGCCGAGGCCGAGCTGGCCGCGGCGGCGACCGGGCTGGCGATCGCGGCGCGCGAACTCGGCTGGACGCGCGTCGTCGCCCCGGTCGACGGCATCGTGATGCGGCTGCTCGGCGCGCCCGGCTGGCCGGCCGGGCCCGAAGCGGAACCGCTCCTCGCCATCTACGACCCGGCGCGGTAGCGAGCGCGCATCGACGTGCCGTTCGGTTCGGTCGCCGCGGTGCGCGACGGCCAGACCGTCGAACTGCGCAGCGAAGCGCTCGGCAGCCTGGTGGTGCGCGGCGTCGTGCAGCGCGTGCAGCACGAATCGGATCTGCTGAAGAACACGCTGCAGGTCAAGGTCGGCATCGTCGACCCGCCGCCGCTGCTGCGGCCGGAGACGCTGGTGCGGGCCCGGTTCCTGGCCAGCGGCGGCGGCGAGGCCAGTGGGCCGTCGTCGTTCCGCGTGCCGCGCGCGGCACTGGCCGGCGACCGGGTGTTCGTGTTCGACCCGGCGGCCCGCGTCGTGCGCGCGGTCGTCGTGCAGGTGCTCGGCGAACAGGACGGCGACGTACTGGTGACCGGCGAGCTGTCGGTCGCACAACGCGTCGTGTTGGCGACGGTGCAGGACGGTGAACACGTGGTGGAGCAACGACCATGAGCCTGATCGAATGCCGCGGCGTCACCAAGACGTTCCGCTCGACCTCCGAGGAGGTCACCCCGATCCGCGAGCTGGACTTCGACGTCCAGCCGGGCGAGTTCGTGTGCCTGATGGGGCCGTCCGGCAGCGGCAAGACGACCTTGCTGCACCTGCTGGCCGGCATCGACCGACCGAGCCACGGCACCGTCACGGTGGCCGGCGAGCTGGTCTCGGCGATGAACCCCAGCAGCCTCGCGAAGTGGCGCACGCGCGCGGTCGGCTACGTGTTCCAGCAGTACAACCTGATCCCGGTGCTGACCGCGTACGAGAACGTCGAGGTGCCGCTGCTGCTGCTGAACCTGTCGCGCGAGCAGCGCGAACGCAAGATCGCCACCGCGCTCGCCGCCGTCGACCTGACCGATCGCATGCACCACCTGCCGCGGCAACTGTCCGGCGGCCAGCAACAGCGCGTCGCGATCGCGCGGGCGATCGTCGCCGCTCCGGTGGCGGTGTTCGCCGACGAACCGCCCGGCAACCTCGACCGCCCCGCCGCGCCGGCGACCCTGACGCTGCTGCGGCGGCTGGTCGACGAGTTCGGCAAGACGATGGTGATGGTCACCCACGACCCGCAGGCGGCGGCGGTCGCCGACCGCGTCGTGCATCTCGACAAGGGCCAGATCGTCGCGGAGCCGAACCATGCGTGAACTGCTCGCCTTCCTCCCCTACGTGCTGCGCACGGCTCTGCGCGCGCGCATGCGGTCGCTGCTGACCTTGCTCGGCGCGGCGCTGGCGATGACGTTGTTCGCGTTCGTGCGCACCGTCGACGGCGGCGTCGCGACCCTGGCCGAGAAGGCCAGGCAGCCGGTGCTGGTGGTCTTCCAGGACAGCCGGTTCTGCCCGCTGACCTCGGACCTGCCGCTGCGCTACGAGCGCGACCTCGCCCGCATCGACGGCATCGCCGAAGTGCTGCCGACCCTGGTCTACATCAACTCGTGCCGCAGCAACCTCGACCTGGTCACGCTGCACGGCGTCACCGCCGGCAACCTCGACCAGCTCTACGACCTCGAGACGCTGGCCGGTTCGATCGGCGCGTGGAAGCAGAAGGGCGACGCGGCGCTGGTCGGCGAACGGCTGGCGGCGCGCCGCCAGCTGCAGGTCGGCCAGCGCGTGCGCCTCGGCGAGGTCGACGTCGAGGTCGCCGGCATCGTGCGCAGCAACACCGCCGGCGTCGCCAACCTGGCGTTCGTGCACCTCGACCAGCTGGCGCTGGCGCGCGAACGGCAGGGCGCGGCGACGCAGTTCCTGATCAAGATGGCGCCCGGCGCCGACGAGACCGCGGTCGCCAGCGCGATCGACGCGCACTTCGCGACCGACGAGGCGCGCACCGACACCAAGAGCATGCACGCGTTCGTCACCGCGGCGATCGGCGAGATCACCGAGCTGGTCGAGTTCGCGCGCTGGCTTGGCTACCTGGCGGTGCTGGTGGTGGCCCTGGTGCTCGCCAACACGGTGTTCATCAGCGCCGAGTCGCGCGCCGCCGAGATGGGCACGCTCGAGACGATCGGGCTCGGCAAGGGCAAGCTGGTCGCCCTGGTGGCCAGCGAAGGCATCGGGCTGGGTCTGCTCGGCGGTGCGATCGGCACCGCGGTGGTGATCCTGCTGCTGGTGCTGCGGCCGGTGACGCTCGGCGTCGAGGGCTACGGCATCGACCTGCTGCCGACGTGGCACACCGCCGGCCAGTCGCTGCCTTCGCTCCCGCCGGCGATCGCGGTGGCGCGCCGGCCCCTGGCGCTCGGCGTCAAGGCGGAGTGACCCGATGCTGCCGTTCCACTACATCCTGCGCAACCTGCTGCGCCGCGGCGCCCGCAGCATCGCGACCGCGCTCGGCATCGCGATCACCACGCTGCTGGTGATCGCGATGCACACGTTCGCGAGCGGGCTGGGCACGGCCGCGACCGGCACCGCCCGCGACGACGTCGCGGTCGTGCGCGGCGTCGCCGCCGAGGTCGACCTGGTGCGCTCGGTGATCACCCGCGGCCATGCCGAGGTCGCCGCCGCGGCGCTGCCCGGCGTCCTGACCGTCGGCGGCCAGCGCGCCGCCTCGATCGAACTGCACATCGCGACGCGGCGCGACGACACCGTCGGGTTGGTGCGCGGCGTCACGCCGGCCGCCTACCTGGTGCACACGCCGGTGCAGGTGGTCGCCGGCCGCGAACCGCGCGGGCCGTTCGAGTTGATGCTCGGGGCGCTGGTCGCCGCGCGCATGGACCTCGAACCGCACGAGATCGCGCTCGGCGCGACGATGCGCATCGACCAGCGCGACTTCACGATCGTCGGCCACTTCGCGGCCCCCGGCACCACGTACGAGGCCGAGATGTGGGGTCGCCTCGAGGACGTCATGCTGGCGACCAAACGCGAGGACGTGTCGTGCGTGGTCGCGCGGCTGGTCGATCCCGAAGCCCTCGGCGAAGCCCGGCTGTACGCCGGTCGCCGCCTCGACCTGGAGATCGCGGTGATGAGCGAACGCGAACTGCTGGCCGCGCTGTCGAGCAGTCTGGCGCCGATCGCCGCGCTGGCGCGCTGGATGGCGCTGCTGGCGGTGGTCGCCGGCGCGTTCGCCTGCGCCAACACGATGTTCGCCGCGGTGCTGGCCCGCACCCGCGAACTCGGCACCCTGCGCGCGCTCGGCCATTCGCCGGCGGCGGTCGCCTTCGGCCTCGTCGAGGAGTCGGCGCTGCTGGCGTTCCTCGGCGGTGGCCTCGGCGTGCTGGCCGCACTGGCGATCGGCGACGTGTCGCTGCGCTACCCGATGGGTGCCCTGCGCCTCGAACCCGACCTCGCCAGTCGCGCCCTCGGTCTGGGCGCGGCCTTGGCCTCTGGTGTGCTGGGCGGCATCGTGCCAGCCCTGCGCGCCGTCCGCATCCCGCTCCCCGACGCCATTGGAGGCAAAGCATG
>DAIMFJ010000418.1:0-3864 GCA_036724695.1 Planctomycetota bacterium | reverse complement strand
GATCCTGGGTTGCGATGCTGGATATCGGCCTGTTCCTGCCTTGGGACATCGGCGGCGTGCAGTTCCCTGTGCCTGGGGGGCTCTCGATCGGAGTCGCGATGATGGTCAATCTGCTTGCCGCTCACTTTGTGCGCTTCAAAACGACCTGGAAGCGGCCGGGCGTGCTGGCGCAGGTCCAGCCGGCGCAGCAGGTGCCGCGGCGCGGCGCGGCGCAGCAGCTGCGGCCGGCCTGGCCGGTGCCGGGCGCGGCGAAGCCAGCGGCGGCGCCGGAGCCGGTTCGGCGTCGTCGTCGTGCAGCGCCGCCGGCACCGCCACCGCGTCCCGCCCCGCCGCCAGCAGCAGGCCGAACTGCCGACGGCGGGTCTCGAACCACGTGCCGATCAGGCGCGAGGCCATGAAGAACGGCAACGCCACCAGCGGGCCGACCACCGCGATCTGCGCCCAGACCGGCCGACCGGCGACCAGCAGCACGGCCAGCGCGGCTGGCAGCAGGAGCGCCCAGCACACCGTCGCCAGCGCCAGGTACTGCAGCGGCATGCGCGCCGCGGCGCGCAGCACGACCACCGGCGACAGGCTGGCGAAGTCGCCGCGCAGGCTGCGCAGCCCCCAGGCCATCGGCGCGAACAGCAGACCGATCACCAGGCTCGGCACCGTCGAGCTCGCCGGTGCGTCGAGGGCGATCGCCACCGCCGGCGGCGCGAGGAACGAGCCGACCACCAGCGCGGCATCGCCGACGAACGCGCGCGCGTCGCGGGCCAGCCCGCGCAGATCGCCGAGTGCCGGCACGTCGTTCGAGCCGGCGAAGCTGCCGCGCAGGATGCGCCGGCCCATCGCACCGACCACCGCCAGCAGCATCAGCCCGGGCAGCGCCGCGACCCCGGCCAGCAGCAGCATCGAGCTGCCGCCGGTCAGGAACCCGCCCAGTCCGACCAGCAGCGGAAACGACAGCGTCGCGGCGAGTGCGACGGCGGGCATGTGCTGCAGCAACAGGAACTGCGCGGCATCCTGCAGATGGTCGCGCAGTCGCGGCTGGGCATGCTCGGAATCCGGTTCGAGTTCCGGTGGCGGCGCCTCGCAGCGATCGTCAGGAGAAGGACGAGCAGGGTTGGTGCCGGCCGGGAACTCACCGATCCCGCGCCGGGCGAGCTTGTACTCGAGCGTGCGGCGCGTCGCCGCATTGGCGACCTTGCCGGCGCAGCGCACGGCTTCCTCACGATGGCCGAGGACGGCACAGACTTCGGCGAGTTCGCTCCAGACCTCGTCGGAGGCGAGGCCGCGCTCGAGCGAACGATGCAGGGCCGCATAACGCAACTGCGGGGTCGCCTGCAGCGGCTTGGCATGACTTTCGATTTGCACTGGTTGCTCCTTCTTCGGGTGCTCGTGCGGACGGGCGTCGAGAACTTCGACACCCGTTCGTCGGCTGGATCGGCGCGATGGCGCGAGGCCTTGACCCGGGCGTCCAGGAACGGGAACGACCGCGTTCTTGCTGTCGCGACTTGCGGCGTCGCCGGTCGGTGCCGGTCAAGCTGCAGCGCCCGGACGGTCGATGCAGCCGGCGAGGTACTGCCGATGCCAACGCCCGTTCCGCCGTTCTCCGTCGTCTTGTTCGCCACCCTCGGCTCGCTCGCCGCCCAGGGTGTGACCGTGCCGGCGACGCTCAACGGCGTCGAAGGCGGCAGCGGCACCAACATCCCGTTCGGCAGCAACCAGGCGTGCCGGTACCAATGCCTCTACGACGCTGCCGAGTTGCCGTGGAGCGGTCCGCGGGTGATCACCGGCATCTCGATCCGCGCCGACAACGGCTCGCCGACCTTGCAGGGCCTCGCCCAGGCGGCGAAGGGGTACGTCGAGTTGTCGGTGCTGCTCTCGACCACCTCGGTCGACGCCGCCGGCATGGCCGGCAACTTCGAGGCCAACCGCGGCGCCGATGCGACCTGGGTGTTGCGCAACGAACGCATCATGCTGCCAGCGCAACTGGTCACGCCGTCGCCAGGACCGCGGCCGGCGAACATCGACCTCACGTTCCCGGTGCCATGGGTGTTCGGCCTGACGCCGTTCCGTCCCAACCAGCCTGCGCCGGCCAACCTGCTGGTCGAGCTGTGGATCGTCTCGCAACCGAGCGGTGCGTACCGGATCGACAACCTGTCGGGTTGCCAGGCGGTCGGGGTCGACTTCGGCAACCAGGATCCGGCCTGCTTCGTGCCCGGCGCCAGCCAGGGGCCGGTGTTGACGACCAGCACCAGCATGTCGGCGGGGGGCTCGTTCTCGTGGGGCATCGCGAACGCGCCGGCGAATGCGCCGTTCCTGGTCAGCGTCAATGCGACCAACCAGGGTGGCCTGTTCGGTCAGCCGGCGTTGGCCCTGCCCTATCCGCTGTTCGATCCGAGCCAACCGAACCTGCCGCCGCCGGGCCTGCCGGCGCTGCGCTGGTCGGCACCTGGTTGCTGGCTCAACCTGGATCCGATCGGCAACTTCGTCGGCGTCGCCGATGCCAGCGGCAGCGGCTCGATCGTGACGACGATCCCGGCCGGGCGGCAGTACGTGGGGCTGACGCTGTACGGGCAGGCGCTGGCCTTCGCGCCGACCGCCAACCAACTCGGCCTGGTGACGACGCGCGGCCGCCATTCGACGGTGTGCGGTCCCCTCGGCGTGGCTCGCAACTACGCGTTCTACAACGCCACCGGCACCCCGACCCCGACGCCGCCGACCAGCGGCACCGTGCAGCAAGGGGTCGGCATGGTGTTCGACGTGCGCTGAATCCGCCGCGGGCGCCGATAGGGCTTGCCCGGCGGCGACGGCCGCCCCACACTGGCGGACCGTTTCCCCAGCCCCAACGCGCCCGATGAAGGTTCTGCTCTGCCGCCCTCGCGGCTTCTGTGCCGGCGTGGAACGCGCCATCGAGACCGTCGAACGCGCGATCGAGAAGTTCGGCGCGCCGATCTACGTGCGCCACGAGATCGTCCACAACAAGGTCGTCGTCGACGCCCTGGTCAGGAAGGGCGCGGTGTTCGTCGACCACCTCGACGACGTGCCGACCGGGCGCCACGTGATCTTCAGCGCGCACGGTGTCGCACCGCAGGTGTTCGCCGAGGCCAGGCAGCTGCAGTTGCACGCGATCGACGCGACCTGTCCGCTGGTCACCAAGGTGCACGCCGAAGCGCGCCGGTTCGCGGCGCGCGGGTTCACGATCCTGCTGATCGGTCACGCCGACCACGTCGAGGTCGAAGGGGTCGTCGGCGAAGCCCCCGAGCGCACGATCGTCGTCGCGACGCCCGAGGAGGCCGAGCGGGTGCAGGTGCCGGATCCCGAGAAGATCGGCGTGTTGACGCAGACCACGCTCAGCGTCGACGAACTGATGCGCGTCATGGACGTGCTGCGCCGGCGCTTCCCGAAGCTGCACGTGCCGCGCAAGGAGGACATCTGCTACGCGACGACGAATCGCCAGATGGCCGTCAAGAAGCTGCGCGGGCAGGTCGACTGCTGGCTGGTGATCGGCGACAAGATGAGCAGCAACAGCAACCGGCTGCGCGAACTCGGCGCCGAGTCGGGAGTGCCGGCGCGGTTGGTGCTCGGCGGCGACGAACTGCTGCCGGAGTGGTTCGCCGGCGTGCGCACGGTCGGCATCACCTCCGGGGCGAGCACGCCCGAGGGCAGCGTGCAGGGCGTCGTCGACCGCCTGCGCGAGTTCGGCGCGACCTCGGTCGAGGAGGTCGACGGCATCCCGGAGACCGTCGAGTTCATGCTGCCCCTCGAAGTGCGTTGAGCGCATGCGGATCGCGCTGGCACAGCTCGACACCACCGTCGGCGACTTCGCCGGCAACGTGCAACGCATCGTCGCCGCGGCGGCTCGCGCGGCGGCGGCCG
>DAIMFJ010000417.1:473-3876 GCA_036724695.1 Planctomycetota bacterium | reverse complement strand
GAGCCCTACACCGACGCGTGGGGCACGTTCATGAGCCTGTTCGAGCCGGTGCACGACCTCGGCGGTCGGGTCGTCACCGTCGTCGGCGTCGACGTCGACGTGGCGACCTACGAACGCCGCATCGCCGCGATCGTGCGGGCCGCCGACACCAGCCTCGTGATCGCCGTCGTCGCCGGCCTGTGCGTCGGCTGGTGTGTCGGCTTGCTGCGGCTGTGGTCCGAACGCGCTGCGGTGCAACGCGCGTTGGCGCGGCAGGAACTGCTGGCCGCCAAAGAGCAGGCCGAACGCGCCAACCAGGCCAAGACCGAGTTCCTGGCCAACATGAGTCACGAGATCCGCACGCCGATGACCGCCGTGCTCGGCTTCGCGGATCTGCTGGCCGAGGACCTCGACGACGGCAAGCCACCGGCCTCAGTGTTGCCGCACGTGCGCACGATCCAGAGCAGCGGCGAGGCGTTGTTGGCGATCCTCGACGACCTGCTCGACCTGTCGAAGATCGAAGCCGGCAAGCTGCGCCTCGAGCCGCGCGTCGTCGCCTGGCGCTACGTGGTGCACGAGGTCTGCGACCTGCTGCGGCCCCGCGCCGAGGCGCGCGGCGTGGCGCTGCGTTGCCAGCTCGACGAACGAGTTCCGGCCCGGCTGGTGACCGACGGCATGCGGTTGCGGCAGGTCCTGATGAACCTGGTCGGCAACGCCGTCAAGTTCACCGAACGCGGCGCCGTCGAGGTGCACGTCGAACTGCAGTCCGTCGCCGACGGTCCACCGCGGCTCTGGTTCCGCGTCGTCGATTCCGGCATCGGCATGACGCCCGAGCAGTGCGCGCGGCTGTTCGTGCCGTTCGAGCAGGCCGAGACCTCGGTGACGCGGCGCTTCGGCGGCACCGGGCTCGGCCTGTCGATCTGCCACCGGCTGGTGACGATGCTCGGCGGCACCATCGCGGTGTCCAGCCAGGCCGGCGTCGGTTCGCGGTTCGAGTTCTGGGTGCCGGCGATCGTGCCGACCACGGCCGCCGCCGCGGCGTCGGCCACCGAAGCGCCGCCGTCCGCCGCACCGTCCGCGGCCGCCAACCGCCTCGCCGGGGCCCGCGTGCTGGTCGTCGACGACGGTGCCGACAACCGGCGGTTGCTCGACGCGGTGCTGCGCAAGGCCGGCGCCGAGGTGGTCACCGTCGACGGCGCCCGCGCGGCGCTGCAGCAGCTGGCCGATCGCGCTGCGTTCGATCTGGTGCTGATGGACGTGCAGCTGCCCGAGCTCGCCGGCCAGTGCCACCACCGGCGAGGAGCAGCGCTGCGCGGCCGCCGGGTGCGACGGTTACGCGGCCAAACCGATCGATCGGCGCCGCCTGCTCGAGCAGAGCGTCGCGCTGGTGCAGCGCGGCCGCGGTCCTGCCCAGGCGCCCTGACCTGCCGCACCGGCTCAGCGCCGTTGCAGCGAGGGTTCGACGTCCGCGTAGTCGATCGTGACCCGCCCGGCGCCGTCGTCGAGCTCGCGCTCGACGTGGTGGGGGAACCGCACGCCGCCGACCTGCCGGTAGTCGGACCAGGTCTCCTGCAGGTAACCGCGCACGCCGGTCTCCAGCGTCTCCCAGCTCTCGACGGTGCGGATCAGCCGCGAGGTCGCCTCGACGTGGATGCGCAGCCGTTCGAAGTCGCCGCCGACCGCCTCGAGGATCAACACCTCGCGGCCGTCGCTGTCGCGGCGCGCCACCGGCCTGAACTCCAGTTCGCCGCGCGCGTGCGCGGCCAGCAGCGCGACCGGGTGCCGCGCGTATTCGCGCAGCGTGCGGCGGCTCTCGACCGAGTCGAGCGAACGGGTCTCGGCGCCGGTGCGTTCCTTGGCGTCCTTGCCGCGGATCTCGGTCACCAGTTCCTGGCCCAGCAGGCGTCGCGTGCGGGTCAGTTGGTCGGGTGCGCGCCAGTCGACCTGCTCGCTCGCCGCCGCCGCACCGGCGACGCTGCGCACGACCGTCGCACGGAACCCATCGGTCCGCCGCAGCAGTTCGGATCCACCGAGCACTTCCAGCGACGGTTGCAGCCACGGCCGCCCGCTGCCTGCCTGGACCTGCTCGGGCGCGCCCGCCAGTTTCGCGAGTGCTCCAGCCGGCAGCAGCTCGAACTTCGCCGCCAGGGCGACGTCGGCCGGCGGTTCGCCACCGAACACCAGCAGGGCCCCGGGGCGGGCCAGGAACGCGTCGAGCCCGGCGGTCGCCCCGCGGCCGCCGCGGTCGGTCAACTGCTGCAGGCGACGCAGCGTCGGATCGCCGTCCTGTTCGCCGCGCAACACGGCGCCGACGCGGTTGCGCAACCGGGCGGCGGCGTCGGCCCGCAGCAGGCGCGCGGTCAGCGTCGCGCGCCGCGTTGCGAGGGCCAGTTCCGAAGCGCTCGGCGGGGCCGTCCGCAACGACTCGCGGGCTTCGCCGAACGCGCGCCACGCCAGCACCGCGCCGAGCGGCGACGCGCGCGTCGTCAGGACCAGGGCCGGCGTGCTGCCGGTGGTCAGCCACTGGCCGCGGAACTGCAGGTCGCCGAGGTTGCGGTCGCGCAGCAGCTGTTCGAAGCGGCCGCCGACGCCGTCGAGGGTCAGGCAGGCGAGCAGCACCGCGGCATCGCCCTGGGCCGGATCGCCGTCGTCGGGCAGTGGTACGACGAACGAGGCCGTGATCAGCCCCGGCAGGGGGGCGGGCGCCCAGTGGATCCCGGTGGCTGGTGCGCTCGCGGTCGGCGCCCGCTCCGGCACGTTCGCCGCCGCGGGCCGCCAACGCGCGTCGGCGACCACTGCGTCGAGTGCACTGCGCAGCGCACTCGGTTCGGCCGCCGTCTCGACGGTCAGCACGGTGCGCGCCGGCACCGCCTGCGCGGCCAGGAACTGCCGCACTTCGCTGGCGTCGCGGTCGAGCAGGTTGGCGACGCTGGCGTTGGTGCCTGGCAGGCCGTGCAGCAGCGCCAGCGCATTGCTGCCGCTCGGATCGGCCCACACCTCGCGGCTGCGGCGCACGACGTACTCCTCGCGGATGCGTTCGATCTGCGTGCGCGACCCGGTGGCATCGCGCGCGGCCGCCAGCAGGGCTTCGGCGGCGTCCTGCCAACGACTCGCCGGCACCTGCAGGGTCAGCCACGTCCCGGTCGCGGCGACCTGCACGTCGAGCTGGCCACCGAGTTCCCCGGCGCGCTGGCGCAGGCTGCGACGACCGCTGCCGGCATCGCTGCCGGCCACCAGCACCTCGGCGGCGAGATCGGCGACCCCCGGGGCGCCGGCGTCGTGGCCGGCGCGCACCAGCATCTGGACGACGGCCCGACGCGGGTCGTTGCCGGGCGCGGCCACCGACAGCAGGCCGTTGGCGTGCTGGTTGCTGATCGCGCGCTCCAGCGGCTGGTTGGTGGCGACCGGTGCGGGCAGTGCCGGC
>DAIMFJ010000417.1:0-463 GCA_036724695.1 Planctomycetota bacterium | reverse complement strand
GCGGTCGATGATCGTGATCTTCGCGCCGTCCAGCTCGCGCGACAGGCGGTTGGCAATCGCAAGGCCACCCAGGCCGCTGCCGGCGATAACGATGCGGGCCGAGGTCTTCAGCGAAGCCTGGGCGGGCTGGGCGGCCACGGGGCCGGCTACGGGGGTGGGGGCGCGGCGGGGGTTCGGCGCGGCGGTCGGGTTCTGGGCGGGGGGCGGGGGGGGGGGCGGTGGCTCCTGTCGCAGGGCCTTGGGGGCGCCGCACGCGGTCAACACGGCGAACGCGCTCGCCGCCAGCACTGCCGGCGCGAGCCCTCGATGGCGGGAGGTCGAAGCGGTCGTCATCGCGTGTTCTCCACGATCACGGCGCCGCCGACGAAGCTGCGGTTGGCCAGCTCGCGCAGCGCCTCGCCGCGCACCGCCTGCTGCGGCGCGCGCAGCGGCGACTGGCCGGGCCAACGCAGCGCCCGCGCGG
>DAIMFJ010000416.1:0-3887 GCA_036724695.1 Planctomycetota bacterium | reverse complement strand
GAACGGGTGTCGACGATGCGTGGCCCCGCACAGCGATGGTTCGCCCCCACCACCACGGCGGCTCCGGCCCCGTCGCCGAACAAACCAGTGCTGATCAGGTTGGCGATCGACCGGTCGTCGCGCTGCAACGTCAGCGAGCAGAATTCGACCGTCAGCACCACGGCCACACCGTCGGGACGTCCGCGCACGAAGTCCGCGGCGCGCGACACCGCGGCCGCCCCGGCGACGCAGCCGAGCCCGAACATCGGCACGCGCCGCACGGCGGTGCGCAGGCCGTGCGGTTGCACCATCCTGGCATCCAGGGAGGGTCTGGCCAGGCCCGTGACCGTCGAGACGAAGATCGCATCGACCTCGGCGGCGGCGATCCCGGCGCGTTCGAGGGCGGTCTGCACGGCGCGTTCGCCGAGCGGCAGGGCAGCTGCCAGCCATGCTGCATTGCAGGCCGTGAAGTCCTGCAATTCGGCATACTGCTCGAGCGGGCGGGCCAGGAAGCGCCCTTCGACGCCGGTGTTGGCGTGCAGACTGCGGATCCGACCGGCCAACCGTTCGTCGCCGAACGCCTGCACGAGGTACTCGGTCAACTGTGCCTGCGGGTACCAATGTTCGGGGTAGGCAGCAGCGGTGGCGGCGATCTTCATGGTTCGGTCCGGGTGCCCAGCCTGGGCAGGAAGTAGGGCACGCGCTGGCGGTAGGCCAGGAACCGGGTGCCGTGGATGCGGGCCCAGCGGGCCTCCTTCCAACGTGGGCCCACCACGCAGTATGCGATCCACAGCACGGCCAGCAGCAGCCAATCCGGTGACCAGGTCGGCGCCGTCGCGAGCACCAGCGCGAACCCAAGGTAGATCGGTTGCCGGCAACGGGCGAACAGTCCGCTGGTCGGCAGCGGGCCGTAGTCGACGGCCCGGCCGCGCAGCAAGGCCCACCAACCGGCAAAGCCGGTCTGCAGACCAAGGCCCGCGTCGTACAACGCCTTGACCAGGAACAGCCATGCGGCAGCGAACAGCGACCACTGCACCGCGCCGGTCCAACCGGTTGGCTGATGCCAGACGATCCCCGACGGCTGCCAGAGCCAGAAGGTGGCCGACAACTGCAACGAACCGACCACCACATAGGTGCTGGGTGCGAGGGTTCGCCCGTGGCCACCGGGCATCAGCGCGGCCAACAGCCGTTGGCCGGAGCGGGTCAACAACCACGAGTGCAGCAGCGGGAATTGGGCGAGCAGCAGCACGTTGCCAAGCCACGCCCACCACGCCGAGTCGGGCTCGAGCGAGCGCGCGGCCAGCGGCTGCTGCAGGCCAGTGGCGAGGCCCCAGGCCATCGAGCCGACCGCCACCGCGAACGCGGCGTGCATGCCGAGTCCGATGCCGACCGCGATGCCGATCCGGCGCATCCGGCGCATCAGGCGATCCTCCGATACAGCGCGGCATACCCGATGCTCAGGTCGTGGCTCGGCCGCAGTTGGATCGCGCCGCTGCGGAGCGAGGCCCACCACCGCGGACTTTCGCCACAGCGCCGCTGCAGCTGCAGCGCCGCGGCGCGCGCGTAGCGCTCGAGCTCGTCGGGTTGGACGAACGACGCCCACGTGTGGGTGCCCCGCGGCACGAAGCCGAGGCCCTCTGCGAGGGTGATCGCCAGCCAGCGCGAACGGCGGGTCCGGGCGATCGTGTTGACGAACAGCTGGCCGCCGACGCGCACCAAGCGGGCGGCGGCCCGAACGGCGGCCGCCGGCTCCGCGACGTGCTCGAGGACGTCGGCCAACAGCACCAGGTCGGCACAGCCGTCGGCGAGCGGCGGCGCGAGCAGATCCCCGGCCACCGCCAGGGCGCGCTCGCCACCGGCGGCCCGGCATTCGGCCAACGCGGTCCGGGCCAGATCGACGCCGACGACCCGCGCCCCGGCGTTGGCCAACGGTGCCGCCAGGAGGCCACCGCCGCAGCCGAGGTCGACCACCACCATCCCGTCGGTCGGACGCCCGAGCCAATCCCGCAGCAGCGCGACCCGAAAATCGTTGACCGCACGCAGCGAACGGAACGCGCGACAACCTGGGTCCCACCAGCCACCGCGGTCGAACAACTCCGGTGCGGCGGCCGTCACTGCAGGACGCTCCGCCGCAGCAGCAGTTCCCCATCGGGCGTCGCCAGGCGCACGACGTCACCGGCGCGCTGCAGCGGTACGGCTTCGGCCCCGTCCAGGGCCAGTCCCGTCGCTTGCGCGGTGTAGGTGCCATCGAGGGTCTGGAACACCAGTCCCTCGGGGCCCTCGAGCAGGGCCGCCGCGGTGTAGCGGCCGCCCGCATCGAACCAGTAGTAGACCCGGCGCAGCGAGGTGGCGACCGGGCCGCGCACGGCCACGCTCTCGTAGAAGCCCTGCAGTTCCGCTGCCGGCATCGCCTCGAACTGCAGGTCGTCGAAGTCGTTCGCGACCATGCGGTCCTGGCGAGCGACGACGTTCGACGGGATGCATCCTGCGGATGTCACGAGTCCGGCCAGCCCCAACCAGAGCCATGGCGCTCTCATCGGCCGCCTCCCGCCTTGGCGCGGGCGCGCAGCGCGATCCACACCTTGACTTCGTCCTGCATGCGGATCGCGCCGCCCAGTTGGCTTGGAACCGCGACCTCGTAGTCCGACAGGCGCAGCGCGGTCTGCCCGGTGAGCACCAGGCGCTGGCTCGCGTCGCTGGTGATCTCGACCGGCATCGCCACGTCGCGCGACTTGCCGCGGATCGTCATCGTGCCGTGCACGACGCCCTGCCAGCGCTGGGCGGCGACGTCGACCGAGCCGGCTTCGGCCCGCGCGATCGTGAACTCGATCGTCGGGAAGTTCGTCACCGCCAGATGTTCGCGCAGGTTCTCGTCCCGACCGGCCAGGCCGGTGTCGAGCGCGCTGGCCGCACACCGCACCCGACCGGACCATGGCTGCTGCGGATCGTCGAGTTGGGCCCGGAAGGCGCCGTCGACCTTCGTCGTGACGCCGGTGAAGTCGTGCAAGGTGCTCTTGGCGTCGAAACCGACGCGGCACAGGTCCTCGAGCAACACGAACTCGTGCGGCCCCGAGAACGGCGAACTGGCCTTGGGCATGCGGAACGACAGGAAGCGCCCGCCCGGCGCGGCGGCGGCCGGCGCGGCGTCCACCGGAGGGTGCGGTACGGCCGGCTGCGGAGCGGCGTCTGCCGCTGCGGTGGTGCCCTCGCGAGGGGCGCCCTCGGCAGGCGGTGACGCCACCGCGGTCGGGACAGCCGCCGACGGTGCAGGGGTGGGATCCGCAGCCTGATCTGGCGGCACCGGCTGCGACGCGTCGGTTCGCACCATCGCCTTGGTGAGCAGCACCTCTTGCTCGGCAACCTGCCGGGCCAGCGCGGCCAGCCCCGCGTCGGAGCGCTGCAGGAGCTTCGCCTGCTCCGCCGCGGCGTCCACCAGGGTATGGAGCGGCCCAACCGTCGCTTCGTGCCTGGCCACCGCGCGTTCGTCGAGTGCCGTACCCAGTGTCTCGAGGTGGCTGGCCAACGCCGTCTGCAGGGTCTCGATCTGCGCACGCAGACTGACCACCTCTTCGCGGAGCAGCGCGTCCGCAGCCGGTTCCCCGGCTGGTGCCGTCGCGGTCACCACCACCGTGATGCGGTCCTCGAGCACCCACAAACCCAAGGCGGTTGCCGCAAGCGCCCCCAGGACGGCCATCGCGCCAACCACCGACAGAATCCGGCTGACCATGGTGGCCGAGGAGCAAGTGGCGTGCCAGCAGCCGCAGGTACCCGTGCACAGGGGGCTCGGACCGCCCAGCCCGATGCAGAGCGGTACCTTCTACCGCCCGACCGGTAGATTCTACCGGCGCCAGGGCCTTGCGGAGGCGCTCGCCCTGGGGCCGCGCATGGCACGGCTTGTGCATGTCGCT
>DAIMFJ010000415.1:0-3939 GCA_036724695.1 Planctomycetota bacterium | reverse complement strand
CCGAGATCGGCGCCGAGGCCTGCGCCCGGATCAGGCACGCGGCGATCGACATGTTGTCGTGCGGCACGCTGACTGGACTTGGTCGTTCACCCACGATGGAACGATCCCGCTCGTGCAGGCTCGCGCCTGACGATCTCGCGGCTCAGGACTCAGCAGCTCAGGTGATCGAGAGCGAAGCGGCTCATCCTCACGCCTCATCGTGGCGGCGGGGGCACCGGGGGCGTACGCTGCATCCTTTCCCCGTCGGATGAAGTTGTGGGGAAGCGTTGACGCGCTTCCCCACGGCCACCGACATGGCTGCAGGGCCATGCCGATCGCGATAGCTGCAACCCACGATACCTACGAAGCGGCGATATTGAAGGGGCTACCTTCGACGCTGCGGTGCCCGAGGGGTTGCCTGGGGCCTCGCTGACGATTCTGGGGTCGCGCGTCGACCGGCCGGCGGTCTTGCTGGTCGACGACAGTGAGGGTGAGGCAGTCGCCGTGCAGCAGGTGCTGTCGGTGGCGCTGGCTCGTTGCCGGATCTGCAGCGGGCGCTTCCGGCTGCTTCCGGCCGACGTCCTGCCGCACAAGCGTTACGGCTTGGCGGTGATCGCCTCGACCGCTGCGGCGCACGTGGAGGCCAACCAGAGCTTGCGCGCGGCGGCCTGGACGACGCACACCGGCCAGATGCCAGCCCACACGACCCTGCACGCCTGGATCGAAGGGCTCGGTGCCTTCGTGCTCGGCCGGTCGTTCGGCGGGCTGCCAGACGCACATCCCTACCAGGCGATCATGGCGACCATCACCGCGCGCTGGTCGTCGCTGGCGACGGAGCCGCAACAACCGGCACAAATCGACCCACGTCGCTATCGCAGCGGCGCCCGTGGCGAGCGCCTGGTCGCCTTCGCCAACGTCTTGGCAGCGGCGCGCGCCTTGCTCGCCATCACCGCACTCGACGTCGGTCTCGACCTGGCGACCGATCTCTTGCCACTGTGTTCCCTGCGACAACTCGCGGTGCGTCTCGGGGTTCCCGCACCGCTCGCGTTCCGCACCGGAATTCGGTGCACGCCGTCTGAACACGTGGTCGCTCTCGATCCGGAGAGTCCCGGTCTTCCTCATCCAACCGGAGACTCCTTATGTCAAACCCGTTCGAGATCGCCGCCTTCCGCTTCGAGCAGATCTCTCCCTTCGTCGACGCCTCCATCGATCCCAACAAGCGACGGGACCTGATGCGGCGGCGTGTTGCCGTGACGCCGCCCGGCGGCAAGAAGAAGCGCATTCCGCGCAGTACGCTGCATCGCTGGATCGACCGCTACCGACAGCATGGCATTCGCGGGCTCATGCCAAGGCTGCGCGCCGACCAGGGTAAACCGAAGACCGACAGTCGAGGCATCGTCGAGCACGCCATCGGGCTTCTGCTCGAGCAACCCAATCGCTCGCTGCAGCAGCTCGACGTCTACCTCCGCACCGACTTCGCCGACTTCGATCTCAGCACGGCCACCCTGCGGCGACACTTGATCGCGCATCCGGCCTGGCCTGCGATCGAGAGGCTCCGCAACGGCAAGGACCGCCGCCTGCGCGATCGCTACGAAGCCAAGCACGCGCACGAGTCCTGGCAACTCGACGGCAAGGGACCGTTCACGGTCCGCCTCGTCTCGGGCCAGGCGGTCCGCGCCCACGTCTTGACCGTGCTCGACGACTACTCGCGCGCCGTGCTCGCCGCTCACGTCGCCCAAAGCGAGGACACCGTGGCGGCAATCTCTGCCTTCGCCAAGGCCGCAGCTCGCTACGGCCTGCCCGATCGCATGCAGTTCGATCGCGGTTCGGCCTTCGACAGCATTGCCTTCCGCGACGGCATCGCCCATTGCGGCGTGCACCGCAACTACGTCCGGGCCCGCCATCCCGAAGCCCAGGGCAAGATCGAGGCATACCACCGTTCGTTGCAACGCTGGTTCCTCGACGAGCTGCGCTCGCAGGAGGTGCAAGATCTCGTCCATCTGCAAGATCTGCTCGAAGCGACCATCGCGCTCGTCTACCAGAAGCACCGACATCGCAGCATCGGCATGTCGCCGGAAACCCGCCTCGCCGGTGCGCTGTCCGAGCGACGCATCTCCGAAGCCGAACTCGCTCGGTCGTTCTTCGTGAGCGTCAACGCGACCAGCGACAGGAAGACTGGCGAGGTGCAGCTGCCCAACGGACGATTCCGCGTACCGATCACCTTTGCCGGACGCAAAGCCCATTTCCGCTACGATACGCTGCGTCCCGCCGCAGTCGTGATCACCACGGATCATCGCGAGGTCGCGCTCGAGCCCTTCGTGATCAAGCCACTGCCAGACGCAACTCCGATGTCGCGCGGCAACGGCAGGATGCAACGCCTGCTCGACACCTGGCGCGGCACCGAGCGCAGCAATGCCGAGCCGGCCTTCGGCATCCCCGAGGTGTTCAAGGCACTCGGCGAGGTCCTCGCGCGACCGCTGCCGGCGTCCGAGATCGATGCTCGCGACGTCCAGG
This sequence comes from Planctomycetota bacterium, assembly GCA_036724695.1. Classification (GTDB taxonomy): domain Bacteria; phylum Planctomycetota; class UBA1135; order UBA1135; family UBA2386; genus JACKIC01. The sequence goes on along the minus strand of DAIMFJ010000415.1, from coordinate 1,446 downwards.
ACTTCTGGCGCCAACACGGGCCGTTCTCGCGCGCCGCATTTCTGCGCGCCTGCCAGCGCGCTGCCCAAAGTCTCGGCGAGCAGCGGCCACTCGCCGTGGTGCTCGCCGACATCGCACGGCAGATCCACGACGACCATGGCGGTGCCGCCGCAGCGACGGAGGTGCTCGCATGAACAAGCAACCGTTCCTGTACCGCGACTTCGATCGCGTCCGTCGTGTCGTGCTTGCGGCGCTGCAGCAAGCAGACGAGCCCTACGTGCTTGCCACCGGCGACACCGGCACCGGCAAGACCTCGCTGCTGCGCGACCTGAAGGCCGAACTCGATCGCTCGCGCTATCGCATCTTCTACTTCCAGGAGGCCCAGCGCCTCGGCGCACCTGGCCTCGTGCGATTACTGGCGCAGTCGCTGCGCGCAAGCACCAGCATGTACCACGCCGTCTCGCTCGACCGCGTCGTCCAAGCCCTCGGTGAAGAATCCCAGCGTACGCTGCTGTGGTTCGACGAGGCGCACAACCTGTCGACCGAGACGCTCACCGCCGCGCGCGCCCTCGTCGAGAGCGACCTCGAAGGCCAAGGACGCGTACAGGTCATGCTCGTGGGATTGCCGCGACTGCGCAGCGACCTCCAAGCGCATCCGCACTTGTGGCGTAGAATCGGTGTACGCGAGGAAATCCTCGGCCTGCAACTCGACGAAGTGGGACCCTTCCTCGAGCACCACTTCGGGTCGGCCACGCAGAAGCGATTGTGCGACCGAGGTCTCGCCGCGCTCTTCGAGCACGGCAAAGGTGCACCCGGTCTCATGCTGCCGCTCGCCAAACGCGTCTTCGCTGCCGCGACCGGCAAGAGCAAGATCGAGCACGAGCTGGTCGAGGACATCCTTCGGCGATGGAACCTCGCGTGAGGACCCCAATGCACGATCCTCAGCCTTTGCGCGATCTCCTGCATCGCGCACTCGCCCGATACCTGACCGTCACGCCCCACGGGTTCGTTCTCGACCGTGGCGGAGACACGGTTTCGCGACTCGTCGTGCGCATCCTCGGCTACGGCGGCGCGCGCACGCTCTACCAACAACGCAAACCTGTCTGTCGATCCCTCGACGGCGTCGTTGCCGTCACCGATCCGGCCAAGTGCTGCGACCATTGCCCGCAGCTCGACACGTGCACGCCGCAGGTGCGCGTCGACCTCATCGTCGAGGGTCGACCGAGTCGACTCCTGCTCGCGTTCACCTCGGCCAAGAACTTCCTGGCCTACGCCGGTCGACTCGAAGCACAGCGGATTGCCGTCGACAGCCTCCAGCACGAGATCCTCGTCGTTCCACGCCGCGGCTGGGGAGAAGTCCAGTTCCGCGAGGCTCGGTAGCATGGTGGTGACGTTGTCACGGCGCTTCGCCGTGACAACGTTCCATCAACCCTGCAATGCATGGTCCAGGGAGTGTGACGCACGACA
>DAIMFJ010000414.1:0-3958 GCA_036724695.1 Planctomycetota bacterium | reverse complement strand
ACAGCGCCACGCAGCTCGCCGACGGCCGCTGGCTGGTCGTCGGTGGCGTCGACCAGAACAACGCCCCGCAGGCGACCTGTGCGGTCTACGACCCGGTCGCCGACACGTTCACGCCGGTGGCGTCGATGGGTACGCCGCGCATGGGCCACACCGCCAACCTGCTGCCCAACGGCAAGGTGCTGGTCACCGGGGGCCTGCAGGCGTTGACGGTGGTGCCGACCCAGCTGTCGGCGGTGCGCGACGCGGTGGCGTCGACCGAACTCTACGATCCGCTGACCGACAGCTGGACGCCCGGCCCGAACCTGCGCACGCCGCGCGCCGCGCACACCTCGCTGGTGCGACCCGACGGCAAGATCCTGCTGCTCGGCGGCATCAGCTGGGACAACGTGATCATCGTCGGCTGGCTGCCGGCGGTGCGCGCGACCACCGACCTGTACGACCCGGCCACCAACACGATCGCCGCCGGGCCGAGCATGGGCAGCGGACGGTCGATGGTCGATCCGATCGAGCTCGGCAACGGCCGCTGGCTGCTCGCCGGTGGCATCAGCTCGCTGTCGTTGACCAACCTCGGCACGCCGACGGCGAGCGCGGAGATCTACGACGCGAACACGAACTCCTGGACGAGTGTCGGTGCGATGGCGACCGCGCGCGGCAACCACAAGTCGTTCGCGCTCGGCGGCGGGCGCTACCTGCTCGCCGGGGGCGCGAACGGCACCATCCTGAGCCCGCAGGCGCTGGCGTCGACCGAGATCTTCTCGACGGCGACCAACACGTTCGCGCCGGGCCCACAACTGAACTCGGCCCGGGCTGGTGCCGCGATGTTCCCGACCCCGCAGGGGCAGGTGCACCTGATCGGCGGCGCCAGTGCCGGTGGTTCGGTCACCAACTCGACCGAGTGGTACTACTTCTGAGCGCGAAGCATCCGTTCCTGGTGCAGCTGGGCGCGCGGGTGCGGGCGCTGCGCAAGCAGCGGGCCTGGAGCCGTCGCGATCTGGCGGCGCGCACCGAGATCAGCGAGCGCTTCCTGGCCGACGTCGAATCGGGCCTCGCCAACCCGTCGCTGCTGCGCCTGCTGACGCTGGCCGGCGCGTTCGAGCTCGACCTGCAGGGTCTGCTCGCCGAACCGGTGCCGTCGGCGCACGTCGCCCTGCTCGGCCTGCGCGGTGCTGGCAAGAGCACGATCGGGCCCAGACTCGCCGAACGGCTCGGCCTGCCGTTCGTCGAGCTCGACCACCGCATCGAGGCGAGCACCGGGCTGCAGCTCGGCGAGATCTTCCAGATGCACGGCGAGGCCTACTACCGGGCCACGGAGCGGGCCGTGCTGGCGCAGGAGCTCGCCAAGGCCCCGTCGGTGCTGGCGGTCGGCGGTGGACTGGTCACCGACGCGCCGAGCTACGAGCTGCTGCGCAGCCGGGCCCGCACCGTCTGGTTGCGCGCGGCGCCCGAGGAACACTGGCAGCGCGTGCTCGCGCAGGGCGACACGCGGCCGATGGCCGACAACGACCGCGCGTTCCTCGATCTGCGGCGCATCCTCAACGACCGCGAACCGCTCTACCGGCTCGCCGAGATCGCCGTCGACACCTCGCAGCACGGTGTGGACGAGGCGGTCGAACTGATCGCGCACGCGCTGGCGACGTGAGCGCTGCGGCGGCGCGCGCCGCGCTCACAGTTCGGGCGGCAACTGGTCCGGGATCGCCTGGTCGCCGCGCACCAGCACCAAGATCGCGCCGTACGGCACGACCAGGAACGGCTGGTCCTCGAAGGTGATCTCGATCGCCGCCTTGCGGAAGAACAGCGCGGTGTCGCCGATCCGCACCTGCATCGGCAGGAAGCGTGGGGCGCGGTAGCCGTCCTGCCAGGGTTCTTGTTCGTCGTTCGGCGGCGGCAGCGGCTGGCCCGGACCAATTGCGACGACGGTGCCCGCCCGCACCTCTTCCTTCTCGACGACACCCGGCGGCAGGAACAGGCCGACCTTGGTCATCGTCTCGGTCTTGGTCGGTTCGATCAGCACACGATCGCCGACGACGAGCAGTTGTTTGTTGCCGCGCTTCATGGAGGTCGAACGAGGATAGGCCGCGGTGCGGAAGGTTGCATCGGTGGGGGTGGTGGCAGACGGGAAGTGCTGGCTAGACTGGCTGCCAGACGGCTGTCTCGACCGTCCCAGGTTCCGGCCTCAGCAGCCTTGCAAGCCCGCCCGATGACCGACCGCCGCTGGAGAGTGCGCATCCCGTTGTTCCTCTGCCTCGTGGTGGTGGCCTGGTTCACGTGGCACTCCGGACCGCAACCGAAGTCCGGTGGGCGCAAACCGCCGGTGGCGTTCCCGGGGTTGCCGGGTTCGTTCGACGAGCTGCTGCTGCTCGTCGACCGCCAGGGTCTGGCTGAGACCCTCGACGTGACGGTTGCCCTGGGGTCGGAGCGCCTGGACCCGTCCGGCTGGTCGCACGCGCAGCGCGAACGCCTGGTCGACCTGGTGCTGCTGCGCGCCGAGAGGTTCGAGACCCGGCAGGACGGCAGCTGCTTGTGGTTGACAGCCTTGGACCAAGAGGGGTTCTTCGGGCTGCTGCACGTGCCGCGGCTGCTGCAGGAGCGGTTGTGGCGCCAGGGGCCAGCCGTGGCCTTGGCTGTCGGGCATGCGCTCTACCAGCTCGCGCTCGCGACGGAGCGCTACGAATTCGTGCCGGCGGCACTGGCCTTGGTGCGTCGCCACATGCTCGCCGAGGACACCAACGGGCGCGTCGCCCTGGGCGTGTTGCTGGCCGGCCGCGGCGATGGCGAGCCCGACCTCGACGAACTGTTCGCGACGGTCGAAGCGGGCGAACGACTGCCCATGCTGCAATGGGCGGTGACCATGCTGCGCATCGGTCGTTGGGTGGGCGGCGAGCGGCTCTGGGCGTTCGTCGAACGTCAGCGCCGCGCCAGCCCCGAGCTGCCCGAGCGCTTGCTGCCGCTGGTCCTGGCCGCGGCGGTGCTGACGGAGGGGCTGCCCGCAGGGGCCGGCGAAGCGGCCCGGCAGTGGTTGCGCACCGTGCCCGAAGACCGTGGCGAGCTGGCGTGGGATCCGCCGATCGATCTCCATGGCCTTGCCCTGGGGCGGACGGAGGCCATGACCGAATTCGCGGCGAGAGTGCGCACGGAGGCGTGTCTGTTCGCTCTCGACGAGCGCACCACGCGTCCGTTCCTCGCAGGGCTGGTGTGGCTGGCGCAGTTCGCTGCGGCTGGCGAACCGGCTGCTTTGCGCCCGTTCGCAGCGACGATCCGCCTTGCCGTGGGCCGTGGCGGCCACGAGGTGTGGTAGGCGGTTCCTGTCGGACTCCCCCGAGTTCCTCGCGTTGCGCCGGGTGGCAGCAGCTGCTCCGCCATGACTTGATCTTCTAAGGTACGGGAGGCAAAGAGCTTGTGGCGCGGCCCTGTCGAGCCATGAGCTGGGCTGGACAAGTCTCCTCCGGTGGCCGATACTGGGATTGCCCTGCTTGCCGCGAATGCCCAAGTTCCTGCTTGGGAGTCGTCAGGAGTTCACTCCTGACATAGCGGCGGCGGGGAAATCTACTTCTTGCCGCCCGGTGCCGCGCTCTCGAACAGCCAGTGGCGATACGGGTGGTGCCAGCGGTTGGCGCGATCACCGTCGATGCCTGTCGTGATCCCGACGTTGAATCCGCGGCGCAAGGCCTGGATGTGCTGCACGAGAGCGTCGTACAGCTTCTCCTTGGCAATCGTGCGCTTGCCTCGGCGGCCCGTGGCCGGCTGTGTCTCCAGGTGCTTGTCGTTCAATCGGAATTGAACTGCTCCCAGCACCACGTCGGTGCACTGCAAGAGCACATGGTCGTGTGAGCGCACTTCGGCGATCTGCTCTTGGTCGATCACGAGGTTGGCATTCCGGAACTCTGGACTGCGGGAGAGGCCGGTCAGGTACGTCTTGAACTGGATGCGCTCGGCAAGCTGGTCGGGGATCTCGTCGAAC
>DAIMFJ010000413.1:0-3971 GCA_036724695.1 Planctomycetota bacterium | reverse complement strand
CGGCGCCAACGGCAGCACCTGCGCGATGCCGTCGCAGTTGGCCTGCACGTTGGCGTGGCTGAGCACGACGCCCTTGGGTTCGCCGGTGCTGCCACTGCTGAACACCACCACCGCCGCGTCGTCGCGCTGCACTGCGCGCGCCGCCCCGCAGGCGCGCTCGAGCGCGGCATGCGGCCACAGCAGCGCCCGCAGCGCCGCCAGCAGCCGTTCGCCGCGGCCGATCCCGGCCAGCAGATCCTCGAGTTCGACCATCGCCACGTCGGCCGGCAACTGCAGCGGCAGCCGGGCCCGGAACGCGCGCGACGTCAACACCGTGCGCAGACCGGCCTGCCGCACCGCCGACGCCAATGCGGCGTCGCCGACCGTGTAGTTGAGCGGCACCGCGGTGCGCCCGGCCAGGCTGGTCGCCACTGCCGCCAAGGCCCCACCGACCGACGGCGGCAGCAGGACGCCGATGCGTTCCTGCCCGGCGATCCGGCTGCGCAGCCGGCGCGCCAGGAGCACCGCGCCGGCCAACGCGCCGAGCCGCGACAACTTGCGCCCGGCACTGTCGGCGAGGCTCGCGGCCCACGGCTTGCGTCGCGCCTGCCGCACGAACGCGCGGTGCAGCGGCTGCAGTTCGTTCGCCCGCAGCTGCGCCGAGACCATGCCGAGCGTCTCGACCGCCGCGCGCACCGCGGCCGGTGGCGTGGTGTTCGGCAGCGGCGCCCCGAAGCCGACCGTCACCGGGCACGGCACGCGCGTCGGCCACCAGCGCAACCGACCGTTCCGTGCGCTGAGCAGGCTGCCGTACACGCGGTCGAGGTGGGCCGGCACGATCGGTGCCTGGCGCCCCTTGACGATGCGCGCCAGGCCGCGGCGGAACGGCAACAGCCCGCCCATGCGGCTGATCTCGCCCTCGGCGAACAGGCAGACCAGCTCGCCGTCGTCGAGCGCCTGGCCGGCGTCGCGCAGCGCGCGCAGCAGTTCGCGCGGGCCGCCGCTGCCGCGGATCGGGATCGCGCCGAGCGCCTTCAGGAACGGCTTCAGGTACGGCCGTTCGTACCAGTAGGTCTCGACCAGGAAACGCACCGGCCGATCGATCGCCGCCAGCAGGAACAAGCCGTCGAGGAACGACACGTGGTTGGGCACCAGCAAGGCGCCACCGTGCGCGGGCACGTGTTGCTGGCCGTGCACGCGCACGCGGTACAGCGTGTGGGCGAGCAACAGCACGCACAAGCGCAGCAGCGCGTCGGGCAACAACCAGACCGCCCACAGCGTGCCGAGCAAGGTCGGCACCGCGGCGATCAGCAGGATGGTCGCCGGCGCGCAACCGAGCGACGACAACAACAGGCACCCGAGGTTGCCGGCCAGGATGCCGGCGAAGGCCAGGAAGTTGACCAGACCGAGGATCGCGCCGCGCCGTTCGGCCGGCGCGCGCCACTGCAGCAGCGCGTTCAGCGGCACGAGCAACAACCCGCTGGCGACGCCGAGCACCGCCATCAGCGCGAACGTGCCCAGGCGTCCCGGCGCCAGCCAGCCGAGCAGCAAGGTGCAAAAGCCGAGCAGCAGGGCGCCGAGCGGGATCAGGCCGGTCTCGACCTTGCCCTTGGCGATGCGCCCGGCGAGCAGCGAGCCGGCGCCGACGCCGATCGCGAACAACGCGTACGGCAGCCCGGCGTACTCGTCCGGGAAACCGAGCTGCTGCTTGCCGTACACCAGTACGTCCTGGCCGATCAGGCTCGCCACCGCCCAGAACAGCACGGTGCCCAGCGTCGCCAGCCACAGCACGCGATCGCCGCGCAGCGCCCGCCAGGCACCGCCGAACGTCGCCGCGAACGACTCGTCGCCCCCGGTCGCGCGCACCGGCGGCACCAGCAGCGTCGCCGCGAACCCGACCAGCGACAGCGCCAGCAGGATCGCGCCGGCCAGCCACGGCTGCCCGTCGGTCCCCGCGAGCAGCAGCCCGCCGGCGACCGTGCCGAGGATGATCGCCAGGAAGCTCGCCGCCTCGAGCCGGCCGTTCGCGGTGGCCAGGTGCTCGTGGCCGACCAACTGCGGCAGGATGCCGTACTTGGCCGGCGAGTACAGCGCACTCTGCGCCCCCATGCCGGCGAGCACCGCGACCGGGCCCCAACCGTTCGGCTGCAGGTACAAAGCCAAGGTACCCAGCCCCATCAGCACCACCTCGAGCAGTTTGGTGGCGACCAGGATCGCGCGCTTGGACCAACGGTCGGCGAGCAGCATCGCCGGCAGCGAGAACAGCATCAGCGGCAAGGTCAGCGCCACGAACGAGTACGTCGCGGCGACCTGCGCCTGGTGGTCGCCGCCGCCGGCGACCGCCGCGAAGCCGAGCAGGGCGACCAGCATCTTCATCGCGTTGTCGTTGAACGCGCCGAAGAACTGGCTGATCAGCAGACCGGCGAGGGGGCGGCCGGGCAGGGGCGGCGTCGGGGTCGGGTCGGTGGTGGTCATCGCAGCAGTGGGCTGGACTTTCATGCCAGAAGCATCGTCCGGGCAAGCCGTTTCGTGGCTGGAAACGTTTTACACACGTCGTTTAGCCTTCCTGAACATGGACCTGAACCGCCTCGCCAGCTTCGCGCTGGTCGCCCGCGAGGGTGGCTACGCCCGCGCCGCGCGCGCCGCGACCTACCCGATCACCCCATCGGCACTGCACCAGCAGCTCGACAAGCTGGCTGCCGAGGTCGGCGCCGAACTGCTGGAGAGGGTCGGCAAGGACGGCATGCGGCCGACCCCGGCGGGCGAACGGCTGCTGGCGTTCGTGACGCCGTTCCTGCGCGACCTGCCGACCGTCGTCGACGAGATCCGCGGCGGCCGCTTCGGCGGCCGGCTGACGATCCACGCCGAATCGCTGCTGATCCGCCACCTGCTGCCCGAATGGCTGCATCGGCTGCGACAGGTCCGCCCGGACGCCGACGTGCACCTGCAGGAACTGCCGGTGGCATCGGTCGAACCGCTGCGGCGCGGCGTCGCCGACGTGGTCGTCGCCCACCTCGACGAACTGCCCGCCGACATCGCCAGCGAGACGGTCGCCGAGCTGCACCCGTGCGTGGTGTTGCCGCGCGACGTCGTGCTGCGCGGTGGGGCACCGCGTCGCATCACCCCGTCGGCGCTGCGCTCGCTCGCCGACCTGACGTTCCTGGCCTACCCGGCCGGCAGTCGCCACTTCGACCTGCAGCGGCAGGCCCTGGCCCGCCGCGGCCTGCTGCCCAGACGCGTCATGCACCTCGACACCGCCGACGTGATCCTCGGCTTCGTCGCCTCGGGCCTCGGCTGGTCGCTGGTGCCGAGCCTCGACCCCGCCGGCCCGAGCGGCCCGCGCCTGCTGGCGCTGCCGCTGCGCCGGCCCAGACGCACGTTCCCGGTGCAACTGGCGTGGCGCAAGGACGCCCCCACCCACCCGCTGCTCGACGCGTTGATCGCCTGCGCGGTGCCGCGGCCACGCCGCCGCCGCGCCGACTGACCCCACTTTGCACTGCAAAGTTCTTCGGTTACGATGCGGCGGCGATGCGCCACACCCGCCCGATCGTCCTGTTCGTGCTCGCCTTGGCCGCACTGGCCGTCGGCTGGTGGCTGTGGGCCAGCCAGACGCCGGTCGTGCCGGCGGCCCCCAGCGGCGAGGCAGGTGCCGCGACGGACGCCTCGGCGCCGCCGGCCGTCGCGAGGGGCCCGGTCACCGCGGGCGAACCCGCCGCGCCAGCTCCTGCGGAGTCGACCACCCGCACGACCGCAGCCTCCACCGCGACGAGCCTGGTGCCGATCCCGGCCAACGCGCGCTGGATCGACGTGCGCATCCTCGACGGCACCACCCGCGCGCCGGTGCCGGACGCCGCGGTCGGCTGGTTCGACCCGTCGGTGCTCACCGCCGTCGGTCGCCAACCCGAACTGCTGCCCTGCCCGTACGGCACCCAGGCCGCCCACGAAGCGATGGCGAACCTGTTCGGCTGGCAGACGCGCAGCGACCGCGACGG
>DAIMFJ010000412.1:0-3975 GCA_036724695.1 Planctomycetota bacterium | reverse complement strand
CTGGGGAACTTCACGTCGGCACCAACGCCCGCGCGATCTCCGTCTGGGCCGCCCCGGAGGCTGCCGACACCCGGATCGCCATCTGCGGCGAGACCTACGACGTCAACCTGCCCGCCAGCCAGGACTCCGGCGGCAACCCGTACGCCAGTGCGACGACCCCCGCCGGCTTCATCGCCGTCTTCGACGGTGACGGCAACCTGCTGTGGTCCCACCACTTCTTCGGCTCGCGCGAAGGGGGCATCGCGGCGGTCACCGATGTCTCGATCCGCTACGACCACGAGAACGACGAGGACATCGTCACCTACTGTGGGATCACGACCTACGGCAACCCGGTCAGCAACGCCTGGCTGACCACGTCCAACGCGTACACCGCGCCGACGTCGCCTTCGTGCTCCCACGGCGGTGGCAGCAGCGACAACGGCCTCGGCAATTGGGATGGCTTCGTCGGCCGTCTGCGCGCCGACCACGACAACCCGACGCCCCCGACCACGCCTGACTTCCAGGCGATCGTCGGCGGCCAGGAGCAGGACGGGCTGTTCGGCATCGCCGAGATCGAGGCCGATCGGTTCGTCGTCGTCGGCGGCACCAAGATCGCCGCGAGCCCGGGAACGAGCGGCCTGCGGTTTCCGCTGACCAACGCCGTGGCCGGCGGTACCTGCCTGTCGACGCCGACCGCGTACGGTCTCGGCACGGTGAGTGCCTTCCGGGTCGCCAGCGGCTCGCTGGTGCTCGACGACAGTTGGTCACTCGGCGCTCCGGGCGAGGCGGTGACGTTGGCCCGCGATGTCCACGTCGCGCGTGAGACGTCGCTGCTGAACAACTCTGACAACGCGCACACGATGTTCGTGGTCGGGTCGACCACGGATGTCAACCTGCTCGCTTCGGTCAGCGTGGCCTTCCAGGGGCCGGTTGCCACCTACCAGGGTGGCAGCGACGGCTTCTTGCTGGCGTTTGCCGTCGACCTCACGGCGACCGCACCGGTCGCGGATCTCGCCCCGCTGTTCGGCACCGTCGTCGGCGACGAAGGCGACGAGGGGCTCACCGGCGTCAACGGCTGGAACGAGTACGTCGACCACGTCGCCGTCGTTGGCTGGACCAACGCCGGGGCGGACTTGCTGACGGCGAGCTACATGGTCACGGTCGATCCAGGTGTGCCGCTGGTCACGCTGACCGAGATGTCGACCGACGTGCTCGCCCGCAATGGCAACGACTTCCCGGCCGCGCTGGGTGCCTTGAACGCCACCACGGCCGGCTCGGGACTGGCCTTCAACCTCAACTCCACCGACTCGACGCCGATCTCGATCGGCAACACCGGAAGCGGCGGCGTCGCCGTCGACGAGCGCTACCGTGTCAACGCGCTCGGCTCGACGACCAGCACCAACTATCCGGTCACCATCGCGCCGTACCCGGTGGGGCGTGCCAAGTCGACGGGTGCAGACGCCGTGCGGACGACGTACGACATGCTGCCGGCCGGCATCGCACGCACCGACCTGACCGGCGACTTCGGTGAGCACACGTCCTGGGGTGTCACGCCGCCATCTCCGGCCTACGGTGGCACGACGCCGTACTGTGCGCTGGGTCGCTTTGGCAAGCGCATCGGCGAGACCGCGCCGCAACTGCCCCGCATGCTGCTCGACTGGGAGAGCGTCACGCCGGGTGCTGGCGTGCCTTGCGACTTCGTGATCGACCGCGCGCCCGCCAACTCGACGATTCTCGGCGCGCTGGTCGTGATCGGTTTCCCGGCCACCCCCGGCCCGCTGGTGGACCCGGTCCTGACCGGTGTCGAGATGTGGGTGGACTCGACGGCGGCGGTGACCTCGTTGGCGTTCAACTCGAGCGCGTCGACGCGGTTCTCGTTCGGCCTGCTGCCGTCGGCGTCGCCGATCGCGTTCTCGGTCCAGGTGGTGGCGTTGCTGAGCACGACGGTGACGTGCCCGTCACCCGGTTCGACGACCCACGACTACATCGCCAGCCCGGCGTTGTTCTTCAGCTACTGATGTGTTGACCTGTGCCCCTGGGCGAGGCCTGGGGGCACTTGCAAGGAGGCTGCTGGTATGTCTGGCGCAATCGCTTCGGTGTTTCGATCGGCAGGGATGGGGCTGGTGATGCTTGCCACGGGTGGTGTCCTCGGCGCACAGGTGCACAGTTCGGTGAGGATGTGGGGGGGCGCAGTTGCCAACACGCAAAGCCGACTCGGGTCTATCATTGACGTTCAGACATATGGCGGCGCGACACTGGTGGTTACCGATGAGGGGAAGATCTTTGTCAATGGCAACATTGGGCTTGGCGACACTGTGTGGACCGCGGGAAGGGTTGTGCGAGCTTCGCTTGGGTCCGAGTACGTGCTGATCATCGATGCCGAGGGGCAAATGCACTACGTCGGATCCAATCTTGCTGTGATGACTTCCTCCATACCAGTCCTGCCACCAGGTACTCGCTATGTGGATGTCGCTGCAGGGTACAGGCATGCATTGGCGCTTCGCTCTGATGGGGTTGTCGTGGCCTGGGGAAGCGCCAATCCAAACAGTGTGCTCAACATCCCGGCGCAGGTTGCTGGAGGCGTGGCCAGGCGGGTTTTTGCGCGGGAGAATCGCAATTTCGTCATTATGGCGGATGGCTCGATGATCGGCTGGGGTAATCCTGCTTATGGTCTGACCTCGGTGCCGGCTGTGCCTTCCGGCATGTATTATGAACAGGTGGATGTCAGATCTGATGTAAGTGGGGCATCATATGCTGTTGCGCTTAGATCAGATGGCCATGTGGTAGCTTGGGGTGACAACACTTGGGGGCAATGCAATGTGCCGTCGTTGCCGCAGGGTCTGGCCTATGTCCATGCAGCTGCTGGCCCGCGACATGTTGCTGCGGTGCGCTCAGACGGGAGCGTGGTGTGTTGGGGATCCAATACCATGGAGGAATGCGATGTCCCTAGTTTGGGTCCTGGCTTGAGTTGGCGGCGAGTTGCCTGCGGTCCGCACTACACCGTTGGAATAACGTCGGAAGGCAAGGTCATCGCGTGGGGGCGAAACTTCAGATACTGTGGACACGTGCCCGCGCGTGTTGAATTTGGCACTGGTAAACTCGGACCACGATTCGTAGATCTGGGTGTTGGGGATGCTAATGCAGGGATCGTCAATGACAAGGGCGAAGTTGCCATGTTTGGACACAACGCAAATGGCGAATGTGATGTTCCGCCCCTGCCTCGGGGGCTCCGTTACGAACGCGTCTATGCGAGCTGGTGGCATACTGCATTGCTCCGTTCCGATGGCGAGGTATTTGCGCAGGGCGACAACAGCCGGGGGATGTGCTCGATTCCTGCTTTGCCATTTGGGGTGACCTACACGGATGTCGCCTTGGCCGACTGGCATACGGCCTTGTTGCGATCGGATGGTGAGGTGGTCTTCTGTGGCGACGACATCGGTGGGCTGCTAGTCGTGCCACCGTTGCCTCCTGGTATGCGCTACCAGGAGGTCGATGCAGCAAGATTCATGCTGTTGATGCGACGTTCCGACGGCGCTTTGGTCTACGTCGGCCCGAATGGCATCACCGGATATGGGATGGAATACGTGCCGATTGCTCCGCCCGGAATCGACTTCGTCGATATCGGCTTAGCCGAGAACTTTGCGGCCGCTCTTCGTTCGGACGGCCAGGTGGTCTTCTGTGGGAGTGTACCGTCGGCTGGTCACATGCTTGTGCCGCCCCCTCTGCCGCCAGGCGTTGTCTACGTGGAGGTCGACGGCGGCTACCGTTCCATGGCGCTGCGTCGTTCCGACGGCCTTGTCGACGTGCGCAGCAGTGGCTCGTATCGCGAGCACCTGGTCCCACAGCTCGACCCAGGCCAGTCCTTCCTGCAGGTTTCCGCTCAGGGTCTGATGGTCGGCGGCCGCATCGGCCCCACGTGTACCTACGTCTCCTTCGCCTCCGGCTGTGCCGGCAGCATGCCGGCCGCCCGGTTGGTGCCGCGCGACACCCCGCGCA
>DAIMFJ010000411.1:0-3979 GCA_036724695.1 Planctomycetota bacterium | reverse complement strand
CAGACCTCGGTTCGAGCAGGGGGCGCACGCAGCGAAAGGTGGTGGTGAGCCACGTGCGCCAGGGTGCATAGTACACGCTGGGCGCTGCGCAACCAGGGGGCAATAGCGGTCGGCCGCAAGATCCACGCCACCGAGGCCTGGAGCGGACCGGTGGGCGGGCGGCCCGGCCAATGGCCAGGCCGCGACGAGGTGAGCTCCGGAGCCTTCGCGAGCGCCGCTGCAAGGTCGGGCGCTATGAGCGAGCAGGAAAACGAGTCCTGCCCCCGAGACACCAGGCGCCGAGCGCGAAGCGTGCCGACCAACTCGCTGACTGGTCAGCCGCACCTCGGGCTTTCACCCTGGAACAGACCCCTCTGATTCGCGGTGCCGCTTCGGCGTCCGAAGTGCTCACCGCCTGGGTCTCGAGGACAGGAAGGGTTCCGCGCGTTTGGCATGGTTCACGCGGAACACCCCTTGGACGCGGGGGTCGGCGCCCAGGGTTCCGTGGGTTTCCTGGATTTCCGCCGCCGAATTCCGTCCGGCCGGCCTCCGGCCGCGCCTGGCGCGTCAGCGCAGCTGCAGCGGGGCCGGCTTGCCCGTCGTCGCGAGGGTCTTGATGTGCTCGTGGACCTGCATCGCCCGCCGCACGCACTGGTCGCTGTTGTGGTACTCGTAGCGGCCAAAACGCCCGAACGTCAGGTAGCCACTCGCATCGAACCACTTGCGGACGCTGGTGATACGTTCGGCGAACGCGAGGTTCTGGTCGATGTACGCGTACTCGTTGTCGCACCATTCGAGCAACACCACGTGCTCGGGCACCAGGATGCCGGCGCGGCCCAGGGCCTTGACCACCCCTTCGGCCCAGGCGCGGTCCGGCCGCAGGTCGCCGCGGTGGGTGACCTCGGCGAGGAACGAACCGTGCCCCGCCGGCGCGTTGTGCGGCGAATAGTTGCTGAAGTACGTGACGCGGTTGGTCGGGCCCTGCTCGGGGAACGGCAGGTAGATCCAGCTCAGCGGCGGCAACGGCTCGTCGAGCCGCACGCCGATCATCAGGTTGATCAGCGAGATCGGCCGCAGCGCCTGGATCTGCTGCCGCACCGGTCCCGGGATGTCGACGAACGCCGCCTCGATCTGCGGCAGCGGCACGGTGTTGACGACCAGGTCGAATGCCTCGCCGTTGACCAGGTAGCCGTCGCCCTGCTTCTCGACCCGCTCGATCGCCGCCCCGCAGACGAGCCGGAAACCGCCGCCGGCGACGGTGCCGTGCACCATCGCCTCGAAGCCGCCGTGCTTGGGGAACCAGAACACCGACTGGTGGGTGTAGCCCTCGGTGTCGATGCCGACCGCCGACTTGACGATGTCCTCGATCGGCGCCTCTGGCACGCGCCCGGCGACCCAGTTGCTGGCCATCGTGCGCAGGTCGCACTTCCAGATCTTCTCGTTGTACGGAACCATGAAGTGGCGCGCGAAGCCACTGCCCATCCGCCAGTCGATCCAGTCGCCGAAGTTCTCCGGGCACGGCACGCCGGCCTTGCGCTGCGCGTAGCTCTCGATGTAGCCACTGAGGCACTCGACGGTCGCTGCCTTGGTCAGGTGGCCGACGCCGTTCTCGAACGGGTACGGCACCCAGCGGTCGTGCCAGCGGATCTTGGTGTTGCGGACCGTGCGCACGGTGCCGGCTTCGCCGCCGCAGCGCGCCAACTGCCAGTCGAGCACCGGCTGGTCCTTCGAGAACACGATGTGGCCACCGGCTTCGTCGAAGGTGAACTCGCCGTAGCGGCGGCTCTTGCACAGCCCGCCGGGCCGTTCGGCCTTCTCGAGCACGTGCACGTCGTGGCCGTCTTGGGCCAGCAGGCGGGCCAGCGTGGTACCAGAGATACCGCCGCCGAGGATGGCGATCTTCACGAGAGGGGCTCCGTCGGGACGAACACGAGGTCGCTGAGTCTATCGGGAGAACCCGGCCCGCAGCGAGAATCGACAGGCATCCGCGCCGCCTTGCGCCGATGATGCCGCCGCTTCCGTGACGCCTCCTGCCGCCGATTCTCCGCCGCCGTCACCCCGCACCGGCCTGGCCCTGCTGGCGCTGGCGCTGGCGGCGTTCGCGCTGAACCTGAACACCAACGTGCTCGGTGCGTTGCTGCCGTTCGCGCTGGCGGACCTGGCCCTCGCCGAAACGCATGGCGCCAGCCTGCTGGCCGCGGCGGCCGTCGGCTCGGCACTCGGTGCACTGCTGGTCGGGCCGGCGACGGTGCGCAGCAGCCGGCGGGCGGTGCAGGTCACCGGGCAGTACAGGTTAGCCGCCGCCCGTGCGCTGCACCACGTCCCCCGCGACCAGTACTCGCAGCTCTCGCTGCGCGCGCTGTCGGGGGTCGCCGTCGGGCTGGCCTACGCGTCGGCGGCGGCGCTGGGCGCCGAACTGGTGCCGTACCAGCGCCGCGGCGCGGCGCTCGGCCGCTTCAACGCCGGCATGTTCCTGGCGATCCCGCTCGGCATGCCGCTCGCCGTCGTGTTCGCGAACCTCGGCGCATGGCGGGCGATCTTCGCGGTGCAGGCGGCGATCGGCCTTGGTGCAGCGGTGCTGGCCGTGCGCACGGTGCCGGCGATCCCGGCCGCCGAACAACGCGGCAGCACCTGGCAGGTGCTGCGCAACAAGCCGGCGATGTGGGTGCTGTTCGCGACGCTGTTGCACGTCGGCTCGTTCTTCACGACCGTGCAACTCGCCACCACGTGGCTCGACCGCACCGGCCGGGTCGCCAAACACGACCAGCTGTGGCTGTGGATCGGCCTGGGCTTGTTCTCGGTGCTCGGCAGTGCGGTGTTCGGCCGCGTCGCCGACGGGGTCGGCAAACGCCGCTTCGTGCTCGGCACCTCGGTGTTGCTGGCCGCCGGCTTCGTGGCATTGGCGCAGGAACCGACCGCGTGGCTGCTGCTGGTCCTCGGGCTGGGCATCGCCGTCGTCGCCGCGGCGCGCACCGGGCCGCTGCAGGCGCTGGTCTCGGGGCTGGTGCCGAGCCACGAACTTGGCGCGCTGATGGGCCTGCGCGGCTTTGCGATGCAGATCGGCGTCGCCGGCTTCGCGGTGGTCGCCGCGCCGGTCGGCGGTGCCGCGGGCTTTCCGGGGGTGTTGTGGCTGGCGGCGGGCTGGCAGGCCCTGTCGTTCGTGATCGTCGGGTTGGCCGTGCGGGGGATGCGATGAGGGGATTGCCGATCCTGTTCGCGGCGGTGCTGCTGCTGCAGCTGGCCATGCCGGGCCAACAGGCCGAACGCACGCCGCCGGCGGCGCTGCGGGCCGTGGCGCCAGCCGCCTTCGCGACGAGCCTCGGGCCGGCGTTGGCACGCGAACTCGGCGTGCCGGTCGAAGTCGTCGCCATCGACGACCTGGCAGCGCCGCCCGCCGACGCGGCGGTCTGGCTGGTCGACGAATGGACGCTGAGCCGTTGGGTGCACGACGGGGCGATCGCGCCGGCGGCCAGTGCGACGGCGTTCTTGCCGTTCGCGGTCGACCACGTGCTGCTCGGCAGCGCCGAACTCGGGCCGGTGCGCACCTGGACCTGGCAGGAACTGGCGCTCAGCCACGAACTGCACGACCGCCTCTACCTGCCGGACGCCAAGAGCGACGGCGGCCCGTGGGCGGCGATGCTGCGCGACGGCTTGCTGCAGGGGCTCGGCCACGACGGGGTGGTGGCCTTGTGGACGACCGCGGACGCGCGTCGCGCCGCCGCGCTGGCCGATGCCGCGGCCGCCGCCGACGCCGCCTCCCGCGGTGCCCTGCGCGGCTGGATCGCGGCGAGTGGGCCGACCTTGCGCGGGTCGCTGCCGGCTGGGTTCGTGCGGCACCCGATCGCCGGCTCGCAGGTGCGGCTCGGTGTCGGGCTGCCGCCGGCCGCGGTCGCGGCGTGGCGCGAGCGGCTCGACCGGCTCGACGGGCCCGCCCTGACGCGGCTCGCCGCGGCGCTCGGCGGCACCGGCCGACCGCTGGTTCTTCACGTCGACGGCGCTG
>DAIMFJ010000410.1:0-3994 GCA_036724695.1 Planctomycetota bacterium | reverse complement strand
CGAAGGCGTCGTTGACGTAGACGTCGCCGAGTTTCGCCAGCGAGGCCCGGAACGCCGCCACCTGGGCCGGAACGGCCTTCTCGGTGACCGAGCTGCCGTCGGGCTGCTTCAGCTTGCGTTTGCCCTCCTCGGCGAGGTGGAAGCGCACGTTCTCGAGCAGCACCACCTGGCCCGGGCGCAACGTGCCGGGCGCACAGGCGGCTTCGACCGTCGGGCCGACGCAGTCGTCGAGGAACTGCACGTCCCGACCGAGCAGGCGCTGCAGTTCGGCGGCGACCGGCCGCAGCGAGTACTTGGCGACGCGCGCGCCGTCGGGCCGGCCGAGGTGCGCCATCAGCACGACCGAGGCACCCCGTTCGAGGGCATGGCGGATCGTCGGCAAGGCACCGACGATGCGCTGGTTGTTGGTGATCGCCAGCGTCGCCTTGTCCTGCGGCACGTTGAAGTCGACGCGCATCAGCACGCGTATGCCGGCGAGCTCGAGATCCTGGATGGTACGGAAGTTGGGCATGGCGGGGTCGGAGTCGGGAGCGGCGAGGTGGGGCGAACCGGGGCGGCGCGGCAGGGCGGCCGCGCCCCCGCGCGCCTCACAACCCAGCGGCGATCTTCTGGGTCAGCTCGACGACGCGGTTGCTGTAGCCCCACTCGTTGTCGTACCAGCTGACCAGCTTGAAGAAGTTCTTGTTCAGCTCGATCGACGACCCGGCGTCGAAGATCGACGACGCCGCGCAGTGGATGAAGTCCGACGACACGACCTCGTCCTCGGTGTACTCGAGCACCCCCTTCAGGTAGGTCTCCGAAACGCGCTTCATCGCCTTCTTGATCTCGTCGAGCGAGGTGTCCTTGGTGGTCTTGACGGTCAGGTCGACGACCGACACCGTCGGCGTCGGCACGCGGAACGCCATGCCGGTCAGCTTGCCCTTCACCTCGGGGCAGACCAGCGCCACGGCCTTCGCCGCGCCGGTCGACGACGGGATGATGTTCTGCGCGGCGGTGCGGCCACCCTTCCAGTCCTTCTTGCTCGGCCCGTCGACGGTCTTCTGCGTCGCAGTGTAGGCGTGCACGGTGGTCATCAGGCCTTCGGCGATGCCGAAACCTTCCTTGAGCAGCACGTGCACGATCGGCGCCAGGCAGTTGGTCGTGCACGACGCGTTGCTGATGATGCTGTGCTTCTGCAGGTCGAGCTTGTCGTCGTTGACGCCGAGCACGACGGTGATGTCCTCGCCCTTGGCGGGTGCCGAGATCACGACCTTCTTGGCGCCGGCGGTCAGGTGGCCCTTGGCCTTGTCGGCGTCGGTGAACAGGCCGGTCGACTCGATCACGACGTCGACGCCGAGCTTCTGCCACGGCAGTTCGGCCGGGGTCTTGGCGCTGACCACCAGGATCTCCTTGCCGTTGACGACCAGCACGTCGTCCTCCGCCTTGTCGGGCGACGACTTCTTGCTCGACACCTCGCCGCGGAACCGGCCCTGCACCGAGTCGTACTTCAGCAGGTAGGCGAGGTTGTCGGCCGGCACGATGTCGCCGACGGCGACGACGTCGAGCTTGGTGCCGAGCAGGCCCTGTTCGACCAGAGCGCGGAAGACGAGGCGGCCGATGCGACCGAAACCGTTGATGGCGACCTTGGTGGCCATGACGAGGTAGACTCCTGAAACTGGGGGGTTGCGCGAATTTGCGGCAGCCATCCTATCTTGAGCCGACGCCCTTCCCAATGAGCAGTTTCCAGCGCCTCGTCGACGCCACCGCCCGCTGCCTGTCCCGGCACGAGTCGCTGGTCGGCGAACGGGCGGTGCTAGCGGCGGTTTCGGGCGGGCTGGACAGCACCCTCTTGCTGCACGTGCTGGTCCGATTGCGAGACGAAGGCCGGCTCGGCGGACCGCTGCACGTCGCCCACGTCGACCACGGTGTGCACCCGGCCAGCCGGGCCGGGGCCCAGGCGGTGGTCGACCTGTGCGACCGGTTCGACGTGCCGGTGGCGGTCCGGACCCTGCGGCTGGCCGAAGACGAACGCAGCGAACGGCACCTGCGCGACGCCCGCTACCGGGCGCTGGCCGAGATCGGCACGGCGGTCGGGGCGGGTGCCTTGCTGACGGGCCACCACGCCGACGACAACCTCGAGACGGTCCTGTTCCGGATGCTGCGCGGCACCGGCCCGCGCGGCCTCGCCGGCATCCCGGAAGCCCGCTGGCTGGCCGACGGCGTGCGGCTGTTGCTGGTCCGGCCGTTCCTGCGCAGCCGGCGCGCCACGCTGGAAGCGGCGCTGGCCGAACTCGGCGAACACGAGGTCGCCGACGACCCGACCAACGGCAACCTCGCCTACGCGCGGAACCGCATCCGCCACGAGACCCTGCCGGCCCTGCGCCACCAGCTCGGCATCGGCCTGGACGTGGCGTTGCTGTCGGTCAGCAACAGTGCGCGCGCCGCCAGCGAGCTGCTGGCCGCGCACGGCCAGCGCATCCTGGTCGAACGCACCCGCCACGGCAACGCCTGGCGGCTCGAACTCGACCTCCGCGCGCTCGACGCCGACAGCCGGCCGTTCGTGCTCGAAGCCCTGCGCCAAGGCCACGAACGCATCCACCCGTTGCGACAGGCGCCGTTGCAGGTCTGGCTCGAACGCGCCGCCGGGTTGCTCGATGCGCCGGCCGGCACCCGCCTCGCCGGCCGCGGCGGCTTGCTGCTCGAACGCACCCGCGACGGCATCCTGCTGGTCGATCCGGCCCGGGCCGGCGCACCGCCAGACGCCGGGGACGCTCCGGTGGAGCTGCCGATCGACGGTGGCCGGCAGCGCTTCGGCGCCACCGAATGGTGCCTCGAAGCCCACACCCATCCCGAGCCGCCGCTGGCGCCGTCGCCGGCCGCCGCGGGCCGCTTCCGGGCCCTGTTCGAGCCGCGCGAGGCGCCACTGCCGTGGCGCATGCGGACCCGGCGTCCCGGCGACCGCTTCCACGCGCTGGGCGGCACGGCGCCACAGGATCTGCGCCGGTTCCTGCAGAGCCGGCACCTGCCGCGCTTCGACCGCGACCGGCTGCCGCTGCTGGTCGACGCCGAGGACCGCATCCTGTGGGTGCCCGGCGTCGAGGTCGGCGAACGGGTGCGGCTGCGCCTGAACACGCGCCGCTGCATCGAAGTGCGCGCGCTCGCGACCTGAGTCCCGTTCGCCCGCCGCGCCGACCGTGACGGTCCGCGCAGCGCGCCGCGGATCAGAACGTCTCGAGGTACAGCCGCAGACCGTTCGACGCCAGGATGCCGCCCGAGCCGGTCAGGGACACACCTTGCGCCACCAGTTCCAGACCGGCATACGCCGGGTCCGTCGGGTAGGTCTGCGGCAAGCTGAAGCTCGGCGCACCACCGGTCACGACGAACAGCGACGCCAACGGCACCACGTACTGCGCGCAGCCCGGCGCGATCGGCAGCGGCAGGCCGCCGGGGATCGCCGTGAACCCGAACACGTAGACCGCCAGTGGCGCAGTGGCCGGCAGGTTGTCGAGCACCAGGTTGGTCGAGCTGCCGAGCACCGGCGCGGCCGACGCACCGAGTTCGACGTTCGGCAGGTCCGCCGGCGGCAACACCAGCGGCACCGTCAGCGCCGCCGACAGGTCGATGCTGCCCGGATCGATCGCCCCACCACCCGGCGAGTAGCCGACCACGTAGCCGTCGCCGGCCTGCCAGCCGCTGACGCTGGTGTTGTCCATGCCCAGGAACACGATGTCGACGCTGCCGGTGCTGAGGTCGAACTGCATCTGGAACGTGCTGGTCACCGTGCCGACCACGGTGCCGTTGTAGCTCGGCACGTTCAGCCACGTGAAATACGCCACACCGGCGACCTCCTCGAACCAGACGTTCGCCGCCGGGCTCAGCGCCCAGTCGTGCCAGACGTTGAACGACGCGAACGCGCGGTTGCGCAGGTTCGCCGGGTTGGGCTGGTAGCTGGTGCCGTTGCCGGGCGCCACCGAGATGAAGCCGTTCGAGCAGACTTCGAGGGCCGACGTCGCAC
>DAIMFJ010000409.1:0-3998 GCA_036724695.1 Planctomycetota bacterium | reverse complement strand
CGACGCGGTGCGTTCGTACCACCAGCAGCGCGGCAAGCTGGCCGACCTGCGCGGCGTGCTGGTCGCGCCGGCGTTGCCCAAGCCGATCGTCGAGCTGATCGTCGGCTACAAGCGCGACCCCCACTACGGCGGCGTGCTGGTGGTCGGCCTCGGCGGGACCACCGTCGAGGTGCTCAAGGACGTCACGCTGCGGCTGCTGCCGATCACCCGCGACGCCGCCCGGCAGATGCTCGCCGAGATCAAGGGCAGCCGGCTGTTGCGCGGCCACGATCCTGGCCCTGGCGGCGTGCGCGCGCAGCAATCCGGAGATCGTCGAGCTGGAGATCAACCCGCTGTTCGCGTACGCCCACGCCGCGGTGGCGGTCGACGTGCGCGCGCTGCTGTGAACGGCGCGCGGCGGTGCGGCCGTCAGCCGCCGGCCTTGCCGAGCGGGGTCTTGCCGATCGCGACCAGCGTGCGCAACGCGTCGGCGGTGCGCGCCGGCAGCGGCAGCAACCGTTCGGGTGCCAGCAGCAGCAACCGACCGTTGGCGGGGTTCGGCGAGCTCGGCACGAACACCAGCTTGTGCGGCTTGCCGTCCGGACCGTCGGCCTCGCCGGTGACCAGCCCGATCTCGAAGCCTTCGTCGGAACGCACCGCGACGACCCCCTGGAAGAAGCGGTCCTTGCCGCTGTCGTAGCCGAGCACTTCCTTCAGCGACTGGTAGAGGCTGCCGAGCAGCGGCAGGCTCTCGAGCAGCCGGTCGGTGCGGCGCCACAGCCAACGCCCGACGAACGTGGTGACGAACAAGCCGACCGCGTAGACGAGCAGGAACGCCAGCAGCAGCCCGAGC
Organism: Planctomycetota bacterium; assembly: GCA_036724695.1. GTDB lineage: Bacteria > Planctomycetota > UBA1135 > UBA1135 > UBA2386 > JACKIC01. The sequence goes on along the minus strand of DAIMFJ010000409.1, from coordinate 3,166 downwards.
CCCGGGAAGTAGAAGTGCTCGGGATCGCTGCGCCAGGCGCCGGCGAGCCAGACGATCGAGAACACCGCGCCGCCCATCGGCAGCAGCGCGACGATGCCGGCGACGAGGCAGCGGGTGACGTGGCGGGTCGGGTTCATGCGACCGACACGGTACCGTCGCACCGGGTCCTACCGAGCGGCGACACCGCCGATCGCCCTGCTCACTCGTCGATTTCGAGTGGCTCGACGGCGCCGCTGCGGTGCACGAGGCGGACCATCAGGATGCGGCCACCGGCCCCACTCTCGACCTCGAAGCCCTGGTCGGCGAAGAAGTCCAGCGCGACGCCGTTGTCGCGGTCGACACTGGCGACGAGGCGCCGCAGGCCGAGCTGGCGGGCCTGCTGCAGCGCCGCCTCGAACAGCAACCGGCCGAGCCCGCGCCGGCGCAGGCCGGGGGCCACCACCAGGGTCAGGTCGGCGACCCGGTCGGGGCCGCAGTCCAGGCGCACGAAGCCGACCTGGCGGCCGTCGAGTTCGGCGATCCGCGCAACGATACGGTGGTCCGAAACAAGCCGCTGCGGCCAGTTCGCGGCGGCGGGCCCCGGCGGCAACGACAGCCCCGGCGCGACGAACCAACCCTGGATCGCCGGCGCATCCGCGAGGCGGAAGGCACGCACGTGCAACGGGGTGGCGAGGGTCGGACGAGGGTCGAGCATCGGACGGGTGAGGTTCGATCGGCTGCCCCTACTAGTTGCGGGCCGGCCGAGGTTACCTCAGGAACCACCCGGATCTACGGCCGCGCCATAGCCCTGGCGGCGGGCGGCGCGACTGGCCCCGCAGGTGAGGTTTCCTTGACCCTGCCGCTAGGTCCCGTAGCATGTTGGGCCGAATCCGACGGGTGCTTGCACCGGTCGGCTTCGCGATCTCCCCGGCCAACCCCGGGCAGTCGCACACTTCTCCGCGACGGGCGCTGTGCTTGTCTTGGAACCCCGCACCAGAAGGTGCGGGGGCGGGGACGGTGCCGCCTGCCGGGCGTTGTCGTTTCTGCGTATCGCCTCGACGTCTGCTTCGCCCGCCTGCTTCCAACGCCTGCTTCTCGAGCCATGGCCAACAACGCCGACATCCTTCGCTTCATCGATTCGATCGCCCGTGACAAGGAGATCGACAAGGAGTCGTTGATCGTCGCCATCGAGCAGGCGATGACCCAGGCCCTGGCGAAGAAGTACGGCGTCGACGACATCGAGATCATGCTCGATCGCGAAACCGGCGAGTTCGTCTGCAACTACGAAGTGTCGATGGAAGAGCAGGGCCGCATCTTCGCGATGTCGGTCAAGCAGGCGATCACCGGGCGGATCCGCGAGGCCGAGCGCGACGTGATCTTCGGCGAGTACGAGCAGAAGCTCGGCGAGATCGTGATGGGCACGATCCAACGCTTCGAGGGCGACACCGTGATCGTCAACCTCGGCCGCAACGTCGAGGGCATCCTGCCGCGCGCCGAGAAGGTGCGCAGCGAGAACTACAACGTCGGCGAGCGGATCCGCGCGCTGGTGTTCGAGGTCAAGAAGGTCGGCCCGCGCGTCAAGGTGATCCTCAGCCGCACGCACCGCGACCTGGTCCGCGCGCTGTTCGAACTCGAAGTGCCCGAGATCGCCGACGGCACGATCACGATCCGCCGCATCGAGCGCGAACCCGGCTACCGCACCAAGCTGGCGGTCGACTCGGCCGACGAGAAGGTCGACTGCGTCGGCGCCTGCGTCGGCGTGCGCGGCAACCGCATCAAGTCGATCATCGACGAACTCAACGGCGAGCGCATCGACATCATCCGCTGGAACAGCGACCCGATGACGCTGATCGCCAACGCGCTCAAGCCGGCCGAGGTCGGCGACATCACGCTCGATCCGGCCGCCAAGAAGGCGCTGGTGATCGTCAACGAGGACCAGCAGTCGCTGGCGATCGGGCGCAAGGGCCAGAACGTCCGCCTGGCCAGCAAGCTGACCGGTTGGGACATCGACATCATGACGCGCGCCGAACTCGAGCGTTCGGTCGAAGCCGACGAGGCCTCGCCGGCGGCCGCGGGCGCCACCGCCGTCGACACCGGTGCCGGTGAAGACGTCGACGTCGACGCCGGCGCCGACGAAGCCAGCGGCAGTGATGCCAGCAGCAGTGATGCCAGCGGCAGCAACGCCAGCGGCAGCAACGCCAGCGGCTCTGCTGGCGCCGACGCCTCGGCCAGCGACACCAACAGCAACAGCGACACCGCTGCGCAATAGCGCAGCCCCCCGGTCCAGGCATCCGCCCCCGACACCCCGCACACCGCAACACGAGCAGCAGCACCGCGCCCCACGGCCCTCGCCGCGACGTCGCCGCACCCAGGAGCAACGCGATTGAAAAAGGTACGAGTCTTCGAACTGGCCAAGGAATTCGGGATGCGGGGTCCCGACCTGGCGAAGCTGCTGCGTGAAATCGGCTTCGACAACGTCAAGACCCACATGACGGTGCTCGACGATGCCGACCTGATGATGGTCGAGGCGCGCCTCGCCACCCAGGGTTTGCGCCGCCAGCCGGCTGGTGAAGACGCAGGCGACGGCCTGCCGAAGAAGAAGTCGCTCGCCACCGCTGCGGAACTCGAGACCGAGGCCGACGCGGGCGAGACCGGCGAACCCGAGACCGACAGCGGCAAGAAGCCGCTGTTGCCCAAGCCGCTGCCGCGCCGCGGCAAGCCAGCCACGGGCGGCGAAGCCGCGTCGGCGACGGACAGCCAGACGGTTGCCCCGAGCCCGGCTGCTGCCCACAGCCAGACGGAACCTGCGCCAGCCGCCAGCGGGCCAGCCCCGGCCGCGGCGAAGGCGCCGCAGCAGGTCACCGAGGCGGCGAAGGCCAGCCCGGCGACCGAGTCGGTACCGCAGCGGCCCAGCCAACCTGCGGCGGAAGCCGCCAGCTCGGCACCGACCGCGCCGATGGCCGAACCTGCAGCGGTCCAACCCAAGGTGGTCCCGCCCGAAATGGCCAAACCGGCGACGCCCGCCGCCCCCGCGGCTGCCTCACCGGCCGCTCCGGCGACCGCGCCAGCGACACCGCCGCCCGCCGCGGTTGCGGCCGAGCCGAGCCCGGTGGTGCAACCCACGGCCGCAGCCGCCAGCGACCCCGCCACCAAGGCCCCGGCAGCCGCCGAACCGCCGCCGGTCGAG
>DAIMFJ010000408.1:0-4010 GCA_036724695.1 Planctomycetota bacterium | reverse complement strand
GCGGCGATCGAGGCCGCCGTGGACGCGCCGGAGTTGATCCGGCTGCCAGCGCGGTGAAGAGCGATTCCCCGCGGTGGCGGGCCAAAGAGGGTCGTCCGAGGCGACTGGTTTATCGGTAAAGCGGTCGTCGACGGCGACTGGTTCTTGCGAAGCGATCGACGTCCTCCCCAGTCGGTGTTGGAGCATGGCAGGACGAGGAATGGCTCCAGACCGTCGCCTGCCGACCCGGCCCGAACGCGTACACCGCCCCATCGCGCGCGCCGACGACGATGCAGCCCCGCGCGACCGCCGGCGACGCGGTGATCGGCGCGCCGACCTCGTAGCTCCAGCGCTGCTCGTCGCCGGCGAGGTCGAGCACGTAGACGCGGCCGTCCTCACTGGCCGCGACCACCCGGTCGCCGCACGACACCGGGCTGCTGTCAGCGAAACTCTGGGACGCGACCAGCGTGGCGCTCCGTCGAGAGCCAGAGCCTCGAGCTGCGCTGCGGGGGGCCAAATCGGAAGCGGCGCAGACCGCCGGATTCAGGCGGATTCAGGCCGCGTCGTCGCCGTACAGGGCGAGCAGCGCCTGACGCAGCCCGTGCACGTGCTGCAGCTGCGTGCGCCGCTGGCGCCGCAGACCCTGCGGGTCGAGTGCTGCAGCGGCGACGTTCGCGGCGGCCACGAACAGTTCGTCGATGTGCGCCAGGTCGACCTCGGCGCGCCGCAGGTCGGCGAGCAAGCGGGCGGTCAGGTCGGCGGCGGGGCAGGCGGCGTCCACGTAGGGATCGTCTTCCATGCCGACACTATCGGCCGCGCTCGTGAAGAGGGCGTGAAGCAGCGCGGAAGCCCTGACCAGTTCGGTTGGGCGCACTCCCGCGCCCAGCCGTCCTCACTTGACCCATTCGGCGACGAACACGTTGGTGTCGCCCTGCTTCTTGCCGTAGCGGTTGCTCGCGAACACCAGGTAGCGGCCGCACGGCGAGAACATCGGGAAGCCGTCGAACTCGGGGTTGTCGGTGACCTGCTCGATGTTGCCGCCGTCCTCGTCCATCACGAACAGCTCGAAGTTGCGCGCCTGCGTGTGGTCGCCGGTCTGCTTCATCTTCTCCATGCCGCGGAAGTTGCTCGAGAAGATGATGCGCTTGTCACCCGGCAGCCAGAACGGCGCGAAGTTCGCCGCGCCGTTGTTGGTCACCTTGCGGAAACCCGAGCCGTCGCGGTTGCAGACGGTGATCTCCATGTTCGACGGCCGCACCAGCTGCTGGCCGAGCAGTTCCTGGTCCTCGCTGGCCTGCTTGTCGTCGCGCGGGTAAGCCGAACGCAGGACCAGCTTGGTGCCGTCGTGCGAGAAGAACGCGCCACCGTCGTAGCCCGGCCGGTTGGTCACCCGCTGCACGTTCGAGCCGTCGGCCTTGCAGATGTACAGCTCGAGGTCGCCGTCGCGTACGCTGGTGAACACCAGGTCGCCGGTCTTCGGGCACACCGTCGCTTCGGCGTCGTAGCCAGGTTCCTTGGTGAGCTGCCGCAGGTTCTTGCCGTCGACGTCGACGACGAACAGGTCGTACTCGCGGTGGATGTCCCAGAGGTAGCCCTGGCGGGTGCGTTTGACGACCGGCGGCGCGTCGCCGAAGTGGTGGGTCGACGCGAACACGATCTGCTGGTCGCCCTGCAGGAAGTACGAACACGTCGTGCGGCCGGTGCCGGTGCTGACCTGCTGCATCTGGCCGCTGGCGAGGTCGATCACGTAGATCTGGTCGGCCGCCATGCCCTGCGTGCGGCGCTGCAGGACCAGCTTCGTGCCGTCGTTCGACCAGTACGCCTCGGCGTTCTCGCCTTCGAAGGTCAGCTGCCGCACGTTGCGCAGCCGCGGCTCGTTCGGCAGCGCCGCCACCGGTGTGCCGGCCAGGATCGCGGGCGTCACGTCGTCGAGGCCGACGACTTCACCGCGGTCGGGAGAGCTGGCGCAGGCGGCGAACAGGACAGCGGCAACGGCACTGGGCAGGGTCGACTTCATGCCGACATGCTGGCGCGCAGCTGCCCGTGTGGCAACGACTTGTCGTCGACTCGACGTCACGCCGATGTCATCCGGGAGGCCGGCTACCACGCCGGTCGCGCTGGCGCGGTCAGGCCTGCGCCGACTGCTCGGAGGTGGTGGCCGCGGTCGCAGCCTCGGCACCGGTGCCCGCGTCGGCGAGTCCTAGCCAGCGCTGCTCCGCGACCGTCAGGTCGGGATGCGCGTGCAGGAACGCGGAGCGATGCAGCTGCGCGAACGAACGGAGGCGCTGGACCAGGCGATCGGCGGTGTCGACCGGCGCAGGGCGGGCGGTGGCACCACTCGCGTCGGCGGCCTTCGTGCGGTCCGACTCGTCCGGCAGCAGCCGCGAGTCGTCGAGCCAGAAATCGGCGCGAAGCTCGAAGAGCGCGACCAGGTTGCGCAGGTGCGGCAACGTGATCGCCGACCGACCTTTGCAGATGTCGGTCGCAGTTTGCGGTGAAACCCCCAGTGCCCTGGCCAGGTCTCTCTTCTTGAGCCGGGTCTGCTCCAGCAGAGCAGCGATCTTCTCGTGGATGAGGACCATCGGCCGCCTAGAATAGCGTGCGCGTGCGCACGGCTCATCAACGTTCCTGGCAAAGGTGTGCGTTCCTCTGGTCGGTCGGTGCGCTGGCGGCCTGCCAGGAGCCGGCGCTGCGGCCGTCGTTGTGGCCCGCGCCGGACTTCGAACTGCGCGTCGAGGAGTTCGAGTTCGGCGACGGCCACGACCGCAAGGTGCGCGAGCTGCGGGTGCTGGCCGATGGGCTGGTGGTCTACGCGGTTGCCACCCGCGCCCGCACTGTGCCCCTGCCGCCCGCCGACGACGGCAAGCCGCGCCTGGCCGCGCTGCCGGTGTTCGAGCGCCTGGCCGTGTACCAGCTGGTGCCGACCAGCGTGCGTGCGTTCGCGCGCCGCCTGGAAGCCCTCGGCATCGACCGCCTCGAGGTGCAGCAGGGGGAGCGTGGTGGCACGTTCGATCGCGCCGTACAGATGACCTGGATCGCCAACGGCGAACGTCGGAGCGTGCGCGCGGCCGGTCGGGTCGCCGGCCCGATGGCCGAACTGATGGCGCTGGTGCACTCGCACCTGCCCCAGGGCGAGCGATTCGGTCTGGTCGTAGAATCCGATCGAGCCGTACAGAGCCCCCTGCGGGGAGTGCCGAGTCCGGTCACCGACGCGCGGGGCGCACAACAGGCGTTCGTCCAGCTTGCCGGGCTGCGCAACGACGATCCGTGGTTGCTGTTGGCCGCGTTCGTGTTGGCGTGCGACGGTGGCGATCGCGCGGCGGCCGAGGACTTGCTGACGCGCTGGCGGGAGGCGACCAGCAGCGAACGCGCGGCGGCGTTGTTCGCCGACCAGGCGCCGCTGCCGCCCGAACTGCTGCAGCGCATGCTGCCCGACGGCTGACGCTTCACTCGCGGCTGCGCAGATACAGCTCGTAGGCGACCACCAGGTAGAGCGCATGGCCGAGGTCGGCATGGCCGGCGCGGTGGGCGTCGACCAGCCGGCGCAGTTGCGTCGCTTGCAGGTGTTCGCGGGCCAGCGTGCGGCGGTCGGCAAGCAGGTCGAGCCACGGCAACGGCCCGCGAAACCAGCGGTCGAGCGGCACCGCGAAGCCGCGCTTGGGTTGCCGGAACACCGCCCCCGGCAGGGCCGCGGCGAACGCGCGGCGCAGGGCCCGCTTGCCGAGACGCCGTTCGGCCGCGGTCGTGCCGAAGTCGCCTTCGAGGAACGGGCAACGGCCTTCGACCCCGGCCGCCAGGGTCGCGACGTCGACCTTGGGCAGCAGGTCCCAGCGCAGGTAGCCGTCGCGGGCGGCTTCGCGAGCCAGCTCGTACAGCGGCGTGGTTGTCGCGGCCGCGTCCGTCGGCCAGCCGGGCGGGGCGGCGGCGTCGCGCCACCACGGGTGCGCCGCCAGCTCGTCGGCCAGCGCGATGGCGAAGCCCGGCGGCGTCACCGCGAGCAGGGCGGTGGCTGGTGCCGGCGCGACGCCAGC
>DAIMFJ010000407.1:0-4015 GCA_036724695.1 Planctomycetota bacterium | reverse complement strand
GCCGCCCTCGCGCAACGCCGGCGCCGCGAGGTCGGCGAGGGCCACTTCGCGCCAAGTTGCGGGCGCGGCGTTGCCGGCGGCGTCGTGGACCTCCACGGCGACCTCGACCGGCCCGAACGGCGCCACCCCTGGCTGGCGCTCGGCCAGCACGGCACCGCGCGCAAGCTCGCCTTGCGCCCCAGCCAACGGCACGCGCCAGACCGCCCCACCGGGCAGACGCACCTGCGCCTCCAGCCGGGCCACCCCGGTGTCGTCTTCGGCACGCCACCGCAACCGGGTCGCGGCATGCAACGCCTCGGCCGGCTCGAGTTGCCATGCGACGGACGGCGGCTGGTCGTCGAGCCGCAGCCTGGCCACCGCCAGGGCACCGCGGCCCGCCGCCACGAACGTCAGGTCGACCTCACCGTCCCGGCTGGCATTGCCGATCGCGCCAAGCGCCGCGAGCCACGACGGCTGCGCAATCGACAGCACCAACGCGTCACCGCCCGCTTCGACCTCGGCCGCCAGCGGTTGCCGCAGCAGCGCCTGGCCGCCGCGCGACAGTTCCAGCCGCAGCTCCTCGGCCGGGAACCCGCCGAAGTGCAACCCGACCGTGTGCAGCTGCAGCGTGCGACAGTGCTGCACGAGCAACTCGGACCCCGGCGCCGCCAGGGCCAGCGCCGCGCCGGTGCGCGCCCGCAGGAACGGTTCCGGCCTCGTGCCACCGACCAGATTGCCCACAGCCACCAGGCCAGCCGCCAACCACGCCGTGCGGCGCAGCAGCGGTTGGCGGGCCCGCAGCAGGGCCGCCAGTTCGCGCTCGACCTGCGACGCGGCGGCCGGTCGGTCGGCGGGCGCTTCGGCGAGGCAGCGGGCCAGCAGGCGGTGCAGGCGCCTGGGCAGACCGCGCGGCAACTGCGCCGCCGGCGAGCCCGCCGCCGGCGGCAGCTCACCGCGCAACAGCAACAGGCCCAGCATGCCGAGCGAATAGAAGTCCGCCCGCACGTCGACGTCGCCGGAACGGAGCAACTCGGGGGCCGAGAACACCGGGTTGAAGAACCCGCCGGCGTCGCTGCGGGCCGTGCGTTCGCCACCGCGCAGCGACACCGTGCGGGCGATGCCGAAGTCGAGCACCTTGACGCGCAGGCCGTCGGCGTCGCCGGCGACCATCACGTTGCGCGGCGACAGGTCGCAGTGCACGAGGCCGGCGGCATGGATCGCGACCAACGCCTCGGCGACCTGGTGCAGGATCGCGGCCACGTGGCCAGGCGCCAACGGGCCCGCCTGGGCGACGGCTTCGAGCGTCTCGCCCTGCACCAGTTCCATCGCCAGGTAGGTGACGCCGTCCTCGGCTTCGCCGACGTCGAGCAGCCGCGCACAACGGTCGTGCAGCACGCTGGCGGCGCGCCGCGCCTCGTCGCGCAGGTTGCTGCGGTGTTCGCGCTGCTCGGCGAACCGCGGGTGCAGCAGCTTGATCGCGACCGGCAACAACGAGCCGGTGTGCTGGGCCTGGAACACGGTGCCCAGGCCACCGCGACCGAGCACGGCCTGCAGCCGGTACTTGCCGTCGATCACCGCGCCGACGAACGCGTTGCCGGTCTCGCCTTCGCCGCGGCGCGTCGGGTAGTGCAGGTCCGAACCGGGCACCAACCACGCGCCGCAGGTACTGCAACGCGCAGCCTCGGCCTGGGTTGCACCCTCACAGACGAGACAGAGCTTCACGCCGGACCGGCATCATAGTCGCCCGCGGGCCGGCTGGCGGCCAGAAGCGCCCGCCAGACCTCGAACACCGCCCGGTCGCGCACGAACTTGCGGCCGAGCGGCGCGATCCGGCTGGTCCAGGCGCGGCAGCCGTGCGGTGTCGCCAGCGCGAAACAGACGGTGCCGACGGGCTTCTCGGCGCTGCCGCCCGCGGGCCCGGCGATCCCGGTCGTCGCCACCGCGAGCGTCGCCCCGAACCGCTCCCGCGCCGCCGTCGCCATCGCCTGCGCGACCGGCTCGCTGACCGCGCCGTGCGCCGCCAACAGCTCCGCCGGCACCGCCAGCAGTTCCTGCTTGGCCGCGTTGCTGTAGGCGACGACGCCGCCGCGCAGCACCGCCGACGCACCCGGCACGTCGACCAGCGAGCTGGCCAGCTGGCCGCCGGTGCACGACTCCGCGAACGCCACCGTCGCCCCAGCCGCGGCGAGGGCCTGCACGACCAGTTCGGGCAGTTCGGCATGGCCTTCGGCGAACAACCACTCGCCGAGCACCGGGCGGATCTGCTGTGCGGTCGCCTCGCAGGCCTGCGCCGCCAACTCGGCCGACGGCGCGGTGCCGACGATGCGCACCGTCAGCAGTCCCCCGGACGCGGTGATGCCGACCGCCGGGTTGCGGCCGGCGTGCATCCACGGCACCAGCCGTTCGCCGAGGGCGGCCTCCGACGGCCCGAGCACGCGCAACCAGACGTGCGCGGTCGGCTGCAGTCCGGGCAGGCGCGCCAGTTCGGGCAGCACGTGCTGTTCGACCATCGCCTGCATCTCGCTCGGCACGCCGGGCAGCGCGAACACCACCGCCCGGCCGCTGCGCAGCGCGACGCCCGGCGCGGTGCCGCCCGGGTTGGCCAACGGCCGCGCCCCCGGCGGCAACATCGCCTGCCGGCGGTTGCTCTCGGGCACCGGCCGGCCGCGGCCTTGCAGCCAGCCCTGGATCTGCTGCCAACTGCCGGGATCGAACCACAGCGGCCCGCCGACCAGGTCGGCGACGACGTCGCGGGTGCGGTCGTCGAGCGTGGGACCGAGCCCCCCCGTGATCACGACGACGTCGGCACGCTGGCAGGCCTCGGCGAGCGCCTGCCGGCCACTCTCGGGCTCCTCGCCGACCACCGTGAAACGCTGCGCGACAACGCCCAGCCGTTCGAGCGCACCAGCCAGCCACTTGCTGTTGGTGTCGAGCAGCGCGCCGTGGATCAGCTCGTCGCCGATCGCCAGCGTCTCGGCGACGACCCTCACGCCGGCACCACCGCGGTGGCTTCGCGGCGCCGCCCGGCGCGGGTCAGCAACAGGCCGAGGCCGTACAACACGATCATCGGCGCCGACACCAGCATCATCGACACCGGCTCGGGCGGCGTGAACACCGCCGCGACGACGAAGATCAGCAGCACGGTGATGCGCCAGTGCTTGACGTACGCGGCATGGGTGACCAGCCCGACCCGCTGCAGGGCGACCATCACGGTCGGCAGCTGGAACACCACGCCCATCGCCGCGGTCAGCGCGAACAACAGCGTGAAGTACTGGCTGACGCTCAGCATCGAACTGACCTGATCGCGCGGCATCAGGCTGATCAGGAAGCCCAGGCTGTACGGCAACGCGACGAAGTAGCCGAACAGCACGCCCGCCGCGCTGAGCAGCACCATCGCCGGGAAGTAGCGCAGGAAGACCCTTCGTTCCTGCGGGTACAAACCCGCCGCGACGAACGCCCAGATCTGCCAGCCGACCACCGGCGCCGCCAGCACCAGCGAGAAGACCAGCGACGCCATCATGTACACCCACATGTCGTCGAGACCGCCGGTGGCCATCAGCGTGTACGGCACCGGGTAGCCGGTGTCGTCGGCGATCCGGTGCGGATACTCGTAGGTACCGTCCAGGATCACCTCGCGGTACCGGCGGCACTCGGCCAGGAAGCCCTTGCCCTTGGGATCAGCCGGCGAATCGCCGGCGAACCGGCCCAACTTCTCCTTCGCCTCGAGCTCGCCGATCCAGCCTTCGAAGCCGGTCCGCCACTGCGCGCGGTACGGCTCGGTGATGATGCCCTGCACCTTCTCCTTGAACGGGATCACCACCATCACGGCGACGAACACCGCCAGCAAGGCCCGCACCACCCGCCGCCGCAACTCGTCCAGATGGTCGCCGAACGACATGCGCGGCAGGTTCTCCTCGAACTGCGCGCGCACCGCCGGATCGTCGAGCTTCACCATGTGGGGCGCAAAATCTAAACTTGCCTCAGCGCCCGCAACAGCACCGCGTGGCGCGGAATTCCGGGAATCCCGCGGCAACGC
>DAIMFJ010000406.1:0-4021 GCA_036724695.1 Planctomycetota bacterium | reverse complement strand
ACCTCGCCCTGCCCGACACGATCAAGGACACCTCCGCCGCGGCGATCGCGGAGCGCCCGGTCGGCACGGCCGCCGCCTGCCCGCAGGTGCGCAAGGCGAGCCATTGCGGCGAACGGCGGCCGGTGGCGATCACGCGTCGCCTCGCCGCTGGGCGAGCTGGCGGAACAAGGCGAACAGGTTGCGGCGCGCCGGTTCGGTGCGCACGGCGCTGGCGCCGAGTTCGTGGGCGCGCGCGACGAGGTCGGCCACGCCAGGTTCGCCGAGGCCGCGCACCAGCACGGCGCGTTCGCCGGTGGCCAGCAGTTCGTCCTGGCGGCCGTGCGCGCGCACTTCGCCGTCCTGCAGGATCAGCAGTTCGTCGCAGCTCTCTTCGACCTCGAGCAGGTGGTGCGAGGCGAGCACGACGGTGGTGCCGGCGGCCGCCAGTTCGCGCAGGATCGCGACGACGGTCTCGCTGCCGAACGGATCGAGCCCGGCGGTCGGCTCGTCGAGCAGCAGGACCTCGGGCTGTGCGAGCAGCGCCATCGCCAGCGCCAGGCGCTTTTGCATGCCGGTGCTGAACGTGCTGGCGCGGCGGTCCTTGGCGTGGCGCAGGTCGAGGCGGTCGAGCCAATGGGCGGCCCGGCGGTCCGACTCGGCGTTCGGCAGGCCGAGCTGGGCGCCGAGGTAGGCGAGCATCTCGGGGGCGGACAGCACGGTCAGCGGCAGCGGCCCTTCGGGCTGGAAGGCGACGCGGGTGCGCAGGGCTGGGGAATTGCTGGGCAGCGCGAGCAGTTCGGCCGTGCCGGCGGTCGGTGCCTGCAGCCCGGCGAGGGTGCGTAGCAGGGTGGTCTTGCCCGAACCGTTCGGGCCGAGCACGCCGAGCACGGCGCCGCGGCGGGCGCTGAAGCTGACGTTGCGCAACGCGTGCACGCGTGTTCGCCGGCCGCGGCCGGGGAACGCGACGTCGAGGTTGTGCACGGCGATGGCGGCGGGCATCGCGGGATGGTAGCGCGGGGGTGGGCGGGTGGTAGGCGGGAGGTGGTTGTGGGTGGTGGTCGGTGGCCGTTGGCGGGGTCGCTGAGATCGTCGGCGCGGGGTGCGGGCCGTTCCGCCGGGGTTGCTGGGCAATGTCGGAGCGCGCGTCGAGAATCGTGGGATCCCGATTGGCTTGCTGATATGGTAGGATGACAAGGGGCTCCCGAGTCCCAGGGTGACCCACACGAAACCCTGAAGCCCCTCGTGGGATCGCTTGCGTCGCGATTTGTGTGTGTTATAGTACCCATTATGAGCACAAGCATTGGCCGTGGCCTCGTCGGTTTGGCCGTCATGATCGGTACTGCCGGGGCCGGGTTCTGGTCGGGCAGAATCGGGCAGGGAAGCCCGAACCTCGAAGTTCGCGACGACGCCGGCAAGGTCAGGTGCGTGCTCGGCAAGCTGGATGGGGGTGGTTATGGCCTCAGGATCCTCGGGGAGGGCCAGCAATCCATGGAGCTCTCCGTCGAATCTGGCGCGATGACCATTCAGGGCAAGGTTCGAGAAGGGTCGCCGTTCTCGTTGGTGGGAAACTCGGATGGATGGCTCCTGACGCTGAAGGAAGCCGAGAGCGCGGTGAGGCTGAGCCTGGACGGCAAGGGTGGTGTCCAGATGGTCCATGCAACGAAGGACTCGGGAGTTCTGTTCGCGATCAAGAGCGAGCCGTTCAAGGACGGTGTGACAGCGCTCGAGCTACGTCACCCAGCGAATGGTGACAAGGACACGGGTGTCGCCCTGATTGCAGATGCGCGAGGGGCAAGCATGGACTTGCTGCGAGGCGGAGCGAGTGCTGCGCAATTGGCGTCGACGGCGGCGGGAGGAGTGGCCTACCTGTTGCTCGGCGTGAGGAACCTGGGAGTTTACCTGCAGGCGACCACTGCCGGCAACATGCTGATCGAACTGTGCAATCGATTTCCGCGCTTGACCATGCAGAGCACGGAAGCGGGTACTGGAATCGGCATCGACAGGGCGAGTGGCTCTACGGCGATGCGGTTGGGATTGAACAAGGTCGGTGAAATCGTGCGCAATATCTGGACGGAATCGGGGCAGCTGGTTACGTGGGATGACGACTGCAAGAAGTAGAGCCTTGGTGCGGGCCGTGGCAGCTGCCAGGGACGTACCACGGGGTCTTGGCGCCGGCGTGGGGGGGCTGTGTTCGCGGGTGGTGCCGCGGCGTGAGGAGATGTCGGGGTTTCCTGGGTTTGCAGGCGCCTGCACGGCGCCTCTTGGCCGAACGGCAGCGTCGCCAGCGTATGCGCGTTCCGCATGGTGGTGGCAGGCGAAGTGGTGCGCGGCGTCGCCTGCCATGGCTGCGTTGTTGCCGCGGGTGCTGGCGGTGATCCACGACCCGGCGGCGATGGCGCGGGTGCTGGGGTCGCTGGGGGTGTCCGGAGCGGAACCGGGGCAGGCTGGGTGCCGGGTGCCGCCGGGTCGCGAAGGCGGTGGGCCGGGCGGCGAGTCCGGCTGGCCGGAGTGACGGCGGGGTGTGGCGGCTGCGGCGGGCGAGGCGTGTGTCCGCTGGGCCGAAGATTGGTTCGAGGGGCGGATTTCAGCCCTTCGCGAAGGCTTGCCGGAGGGGCTTGGGCGGCGTTAGGCTGGGGGCAAGCAGGCCTGGCTGGTCCGGGGCTGCAGCTTGAACTGTCTACGCGCATGGCGGAGATGGAGGCGGATTGGGATCTGGATGCTGGGGTGTCTCCTGGGAGGGGTTATGATGCGACTGTCGCGCCGTGGGTCGCGGAGGTTGTTGGTGGACCTATATGAGGAACTTGGCCTGTGTTTGACTCGGAGGTGATGTATGGGTGATTCGGATCGATTGGTGTGTGTCCCAGCGGTGATTGCTCGCGGCAATGCTCGCGTGGGTGAATTCCATCGCACTGATGAGCACTTTGGGGTTGTTGATGCGGAGCTGGATTTCGATGGCGAGGATTGTGATGGTGGCGACTCGGTTGTGAGTGAATCAGAGATGATCGGGCGTGATGCGAGCCTTCGTGCGGCATTCATGATTCCGGTCGGGTGGTCGGCTAGTCGTTTGAGTGACTGCGACTTGTGGTGGTTCGAGCCGAATGAATCTCGGTGCTGGGGTGTTATGAGTGATTCCTGGGAGTTGTGTCGATCCGAGTTGGCGGATTCGGGTAGCGCGAAGCATTGGATGGGGGGTCGTCACGAAATCAGTGGTGCGCTGTGTCCCAATTGTTGTCGCCCACTTCTTCTGATGGCATCATTGGGACTTGAGGATCCGCGTCTTCGTGGAGTGTTGCCGTCGGTGGCCAGGCTGCCACTCCTCTTCTGCTGGCGCTGCAGTGTGGCCCAGTATGCTTTCTGTTATTCTGTGAGTTCCGATGGTGTGACAATCCTTCAGTACAAGTCGGGGCCTTCCTCTGCAGATTTCCCGTATGATGGGTACCCTGACGAGTTTCCCTGTCAGCTGTTGGACCTCGTGCCGATTCCCAGTGAGGCGGTTGCGGCTATCGCAAATGTCAACTCCGGACAATGCATGAGTGGTGATCTCCCTCCGACTGTCAGAAGATTCGCCTCCCCGATTCACCAGGTGGGTGGGTTGCCGAGGATGATGTACGGCCGGCAGGACTGGCTATGTCCGGTCTGCTGGTCGCCCATGGGTGTCCTGGCGGCCATATGCGATGATACGTTCTCGGACAAGCCCTTTACCGGCAATGATTACGTGCAGGTGGTCTTCCTGTTGTGTAGGAAGGACTCGGTGGTGTGCGCTGTGCAGCAGTGTGATTGACGGCAAGCATCCGAGCTGCCTTATGGCGTCCCGTCGAAGGCGAGCACGATCGCCAACATGTTGGCGCGACGAGACGAATACCCCTTGGTGATCGCCCGACTCGGTGCAGGAATTGCCCGCATGGTGCGCCGCCCCGCTCGAGCGCTGGTGATGACGCAGGAAGTGTTGATGGAACGTCTCTGTGCGCTGGTGCCGCGGCCGCGCATGCACCTGGTGACGTACCACGGGGTCTTGGCGCCGGCGTCGGGTCTGCGTTCGCGG
>DAIMFJ010000405.1:2038-4055 GCA_036724695.1 Planctomycetota bacterium | reverse complement strand
GCCAGGAGCATCAGGGTCTCCTGAGTCGTCTGCAGGTTCGCTGCAACATCCTCGAGGTACAGGATCTCGTCGTCCGCTGGGTTCTTCATGGCCATTGCTACGATACCCCTGAGCTGGCTCCGGCGCGGCTGCTGGCTTCCTGTTCGCGGAGTTGCAGGACGGTTTCGAGAGGGAGCGCGAACTCCTCGGCCACCGTGGCCGGATCGGCGCCGTCGCCGAACAGGCGTGCCGTGATCATGCGGCGGGTGGCGCCGTCGATCCGCTTGGTTCGCATCGACGCCAGCACGTAATCGAGCTGGTCGGCAATGTCGCGATCGGTCTCGCGCTGCCGCGCATCCTGGAGTGCCGCGAGGGGGAACTGCAGGCCTGCGTCGAGGCAGTCGCTCAGGCACTCGGCCGCTGATGCGCGAGCGTCCTTGTCGCGGCTGTGCAGGGTGCGGAGCGCCGCAGCGACGCCGGCCTGCCCGCAGAGCGGCAGCACCATGGCCTCGACGACACGCGGAAACAGGTCGGCTACCAGATCAGGAAACCGAGCAGCGTGCATTGCGAAGAACGGCGTCAACTCGACCCGCCTGCCGGCCCTGAGCTTGGCCGCCAGGCTGCCGAGCAAGGTCATGGTGTCGACGGTGACCTCGAGGTTGAGGAGGAGGTTCCAGGCATTCGCCTGCCCCCAACTCCAATCCCTTTCGTCGCTGGCCTGCTTGAGGACCTCGGCGAGCAGGGGGCGGTGTTCGCTGTCGTGCCGTCCGATCCGCCAGCCCTCAGGGCTGGACCACAGGGTGGTTGCGCTGGTGGCTCGCGCGGGCGAGATGGCGAGTTGTGCGGGCTGGCGGGAGGCGACGGATCGGTTGGCTTGTTTCATCGTGGAGATTTTCGGGGTTGGGCACGCGAGGACGTTCGCGCGCAAGAGTGAGCAGATGACGGCATGGAGAGGCGACGAGTTCGAAACTCGTGGGAAACTCAACGGGCACGATCCGCTGGTTGACCGCCTCGTCTTGGCAGCCAGTACGATCGGCCACGCCCGAGCAACTCACTGCACGCTGTCCAATGGCCGGAACCACCGAAACCAGAACCATCGAGATCGTCGCCAAGGTGCGCGACATCGCCTCGGCGCCTCTGCGCAAGTTCGCGACCAACATGCAGGCCTGGGCGGCTCGAGCCACGGCGTCGCTCTCGACTCTGACCAAGTCGATCCTGAGCATGAAGACCGCCTTCTCGGTGCTCGTGGGCGGGTTCGCAGCGTTCAAGGGTGGCCAGGCGGTCGCCGGCGTCGTGAATCTCTCGGAGCAGCTCAGGGCATTGGCCGAGGCCACGGGTTCCTCGGTCGAGAATCTGTCGGTACTGCAACAGGCCTTCTCGAAGGCCAACATCGACAGCGGCAAGTTCCGCCAGATCATCAACGTGCTTTCCCGCTCGGTCGGCCAGGCCCTCGGCGATGGCACCAGCAAGGCTGCAGAGGGCTTCCGGAAGCTGGGTCTGTCCGTCGACGACCTGCGGTCGAGCGATCCAGCCGCGATCTTCGGGCGTATGGCCAAGGCCCTCGAGCAGTTCGCGAGCCCGCAGGAGCGGGTCGCCGCACTGGTGGAGGTGTTCCCCAATGTCGCGGAAGGTGCCGAGGCCTTCGTGGATGTGCTCGGGCAGGGTGAAGAGAAGTTCCAGAGCCTGGTCAAGTCGGCGGCGTTCTTCGGCGGCGTGCTGACGCAGGACAACGCGACCAGCATCTCGCGGCTGAAGGCCTCCTTCGATGCGTTGGCACTGTCGTTCGGTCGAGTTGCCAGGTCGGCGACCGTCGCGATCGCCGAGCGCATGAGCCCACTCCTGGAGAAGCTGGCGACGTTCGCCGCCCTCAACGGCGACCGCATCGGCCAGGCCATCGGCGCGATCGCCTCGGCGCTGCTCGATCTCTCGCTCAAGGTGGCAGCGGCCTTTCTGCGACTGGTCGCCTTCCTGAACGCCAACAGCGAGAAGCTCGTCGAGCTGCTCGAGGAGATCCCCTTCGTCGGCAAGAAGGCGGCCG
>DAIMFJ010000405.1:1465-2028 GCA_036724695.1 Planctomycetota bacterium | reverse complement strand
ATGCGCGAGATCTTCGACACCCGGCGCATCGTGCCTGGTGCGCGCAAGCTGCGCGACGAGCTGGCGAAGGTCGCCGACAAGGAGCGCGAACTGCTCCAGCGCACGGAGGAACTGCGCGCGTCGCTGAAGCGCGAGGAGTCGTCCGGCGACTGGGTCAACACGGCGAAGCTCGAGGAGGGCAACCGCGAGCTCGAGCGGCTGGAGCGGTGGCGGCAGGACCTCTACCAGAGCATGCTCAAGCTCGAGAAGGACTTCGTCGAGGAGCAGGCGCGGCTCGGCGGGCAGCCGATCTACGGGGAGCTCGAGCGGCAGCGCGAGGCTGCGCAGATTCGCTCGATGGCTGGGTCGGTGTTCCAGTTCGACCAGTTCAGCAGCCTGCCCTCGCCGCCATCCGACATCTCGCCGATGTCGCTGGCGCTGTTCGGCCAGAGTGGCATCAGCGGCTGGATGGCAGAGTACGAGCGCGCGGCCGCGGAAACGAAGCGACGAGCCGCGGAGGTCGCCGAGAAGATGAAGTCGTTCGGCGGCCGGCTCGAGCTGTGGAAGGACGGGTTCCGCGAGGG
>DAIMFJ010000405.1:295-1455 GCA_036724695.1 Planctomycetota bacterium | reverse complement strand
TCCGGCGCCAGTGGTCGGACTTCGCCGCGGCGGGCCAGGAGGCCGCTTCGCAGCTGATCGACGGCGGCCTGAATGGGATCACCGACGCACTGAGCGACGTGATCACGCGGCAGAAGTCGGCGAAGGATGCCTTCCGGAGCTTCGCCAGTGCAATCCTCGCCGACTTGGCGCGGGTCGCATCGAAGATGGCGGTGATGCAGTTCCTGTCAGGGTTTGGCTTCGGTGCCAGTCCTGCGGTTGCGACAGCCCTGGAGACGGGCGGCGTGATGCCCGGCAACGTGCAGGGCACGGTGCCGCTGCGCAAGTTCGCCAACGGCGGCGTGGTCAAGCGGCCGACGCTGGCGCTGTTCGGCGAAGGCAAGGCCAGCCGCGGCGAGGCCTTCGTGCCGTTGCCCGACGGCCGCCGGATTCCCGTCGCGCTGACCGGTGGCGGCGGCGGCGGCGTGATGAACATCACCATCCAGGCGATGGACGGCGCCGACGTGCAGCGCGTGCTGATCGGCAACCGCGGCACGCTGCGCGCGCTGTGGTCGCAGGACATCTCGCGCATGCAGGCTGTTCGCCAGACGGTCAAGGGAGCGGTGCAGTGATCCCCCACCAACCCAGCCGGCCGCTCTGCCCAGCCTCCGAGGACCTGGTCGGACGCCTCCTGCAGCACGCGGCCGACCAGCTCAGTGCCGAGGAACTGGCTCAGCACGAGGACGGCCTGCGGAAGCTGCTGGGTCTGATCGACAACCTCGACGCCTGCGATCTCGGCGAGTTGCTGCATGTGCACGCCACCGTGGGCGCCTTGGTCGAGGGCCTGCAGCGGGTTGCCTCGCCAGAGGACCTTCACGCCCTGTTGGGTCGTCTGCTCGAAGGCCTCGCGGCGATCGACGAACCCAAGTCACCTTCGCCAAACTGACGAACCGCATGAGCACCCTGTCTTTTCCTCGCGGCGCTGCCGCCGCTCTCGCCCCTTCCCAGGCGGCCAGGATCCATCAAGACGCGACGTTCGCCGAGCGCATCCGCCACGTTGCTGTTCTCGAGGAGCGGGACCTCCAGCGGACGCGGGCGTTGCCGGAGAGCCTGGACAAGTGGCGACGGCTCTGGGCCTTGGACGTCGAGCTGCGCACCGAGTTCTCCTGTTGCGACGCCTACCTGGCTGCGATGTGGTTGGA
>DAIMFJ010000405.1:0-285 GCA_036724695.1 Planctomycetota bacterium | reverse complement strand
CGCTGCCCTGCCCAGGCTCGCCAAGGGATCGCCGGCGCAGGGGGCACCTGCAGGGAAGGCTGAAGGCACTGCCGCCCAGTTTGCGCCACCGCTGGCTTCCGCCGCGACGTTCGAACACCTGACCTTTTCGCCGACCGGCGCCCCCGACCGGTTCGCTCTCGATCGGCAGTGGGACAGTGACCCTGCGCTGCGGGACGAGTTCACGTGCCGCGAGGCGTTCCTCTCGGCCATGCTGGCACCCTGCCGCCCTGGTTGCTGATGTGCGCAGTGGCCTTGCGGCCGGCC
>DAIMFJ010000404.1:3645-4078 GCA_036724695.1 Planctomycetota bacterium | reverse complement strand
ACGCCAACACCACGGCCAGCGTCAGGGTCGCGGCGAACACCGCGCAGCGGGCGCGCCAACGCGCCGCCGCCGCGGCCCGGGTCGGGTCGCAGGCCGCGTCGGTCATCGGGGCACCTGCCGGTTGGCGGTCACGCGGGCGATCATCTCCGCGAGCAGGCTCTCGGGATACGGCTTGGCGAGGAATCCGTCGGCCGCGCGGAGCTCTTCGAGCGAAAGGCGCGCCGAACTGTTGATCAGCACGGGGATTCCGGCGGTTGCCGGGTCGGCCTTGAGGCGCGCGAGCACCTGCAGGCCGTCCAGTTCGGGCATCTCGTAGTCGAGCAGCAGCAGGTCGGGGCGCAGGCGCTGGGCCGCCGCCAACCCGGCCTGGCCATCGTGGGCCGCGACGGTCTGGTAGCCGAGCCGGGCCAGGGCCAGTTGGGCGGCGGTCGCG
>DAIMFJ010000404.1:0-3599 GCA_036724695.1 Planctomycetota bacterium | reverse complement strand
TACTTCGCGTTGCACGGCCGCACAGGTGTCGAGCCCGGCCGCCGCGAACTCCGCCTCGATGCGCTGCTTGAGTTCGCGGTTGAAGCGCTGCAGGGCCTGCCACTGCGCGAAGTCCGGGAAGTGCGGCTGGATCGCCATCTGGTCGTGGGTGTCGACCGCGAAGTAGAACTCGCCGGGCACCAGGTGTTCCTGCACCTGCAGCTTCATGAACGGGTAGTTGCGATTGCCGAGCCGCAGGCTGTACCGGCAGCAGGCATGCCCGGGCAGGCTCTCGACCCGCTCGCAGGCGAACCCGGCCAACGCCGCCTCGCCGCACGCCGCCGGCGGCACCGGCAACGCGCGGGCCGTCCGGCCGGTTCCGTACGCGTGGCGCTGGTAGATCGCGATCGCCCGTTGGACGACCTCGCTCGTCAGCGCCTGCAGCTTCACCGCGCGACCTCCGCCGGTTTGCAGGCGAGCACCGGCGCCAGCGGATGTGCCAGCGCCGCGCCGCGCAATTCGCGGATCGTCGTGCCGTGTCCGGTCAGCAGCTGCCGCAGGTCGTCGACGATCGCCACCATCAGGGCGGGATCGGTGAACATCGCCGTGCCGATCTGCACGGCACTGGCGCCGGCACAGACGAACTCCAGCACGTCCTCGGCCGAACGCGCCCCGCCGGCGGCCAGGATCGGGATCCGCACCGCGCGGGCGATCTCGTAGACCATGCGCACGGCGACCGGATGGATCGCCGGTCCCGACAGACCACCGATGCCGCGCGCGATCACCGGCCGGCGCTTGCGCCAGTCGATCTTCATGCCGATCAGCGTGTTGATCGCCGTCACCCCGTCGGCGCCCCCCTGCTCGGCGGCACGCGCGATCGCGACCACGTCGGTGACGTTCGGCGACAGCTTCGCGAACACCGGCACGGTCGCCACCTGCTTGACGGCGCGCACCGCCTGCTCGGTGAGCCGCGGATCGGTCGAGAACAGCAGTTTGCCCTCCTGCACGTTCGGGCAGGACAGGTTGACCTCGAGCGCGTCGACGCCGGCCGCCGAGAAGCGCGCGGCGAGCTGCACGAAGTCGTCGACCGATTCGCCGCCGATGTTGATCAGGAGGCGCGGCCGCGCGCCGTGCGCGGCGAGGCCGTCGGCGGCGATCTGCTGCATGCGCGGCCAGGTCTCGGCGAGGAAGTAGTCGACGCCCTTGTTCTCCAGGCCGATCGAATTCAGCATGCCGCTCGGCGTCTCGACGATGCGCGGCGGCGGGTTGCCCGGCCGCGGCCGCAGCGTCACCGTCTTGCTGACCAGACCGCCGACGCGGCCGAGATCGGAGAACTGCCGGCCTTCCCAACCGGAACCGAAGGTGCCCGACGCGCTGAGCACCGGGTTGGACAGGGACAGGGAGCCGAGTTCGGTCGCGAGCACGATGTGGGGCGAGCGGGTGGTGGGACGGCCGCGCCGGCACGGGCCAGCCAGGGGCGACCAGGATAGCCGGAAGGCTGGCGAGTTGCGAACTCCCCCACCCTCGCGACGCTCACGCCACCGGGCGGTCGGCCGCGGCTTTGCTGCGGGCGACGCGGCGATCCTCCCGCCACAGCAGCACGAACAGGGTGATCGCGCCGACGGTGATGCACGAATCGGCGACGTTGAAGGCCGGGAAGCCCCACGCCGTCGGCCAGGTGCCCTCGAACCGCAGGAAGTCGCGCACCGTGCGGTCGGCGCGGAAGAAGTTGTCGTACAGGTTGCCGATCGCCCCGGCGAGGATCAGGCTGAGCACCAGTTGCTGCAGCCGGGCGGCGCGCGCGGTCTGCCGGGCGAACCAGAACAAGCCGACGACGGCGACGCAGCGCAGCACCATCAGCGGCACCGTGCTGTTCGGGAACAGGCCCCAGACGGTGCCCGGATTGCCCCAGGCGACCAGTTCGAAGCGCAAGGCGCCGTCCCAGACCAGGTGGTGCCGGTACGGTTCGGGCACGTTGGGATACTGCTCGGCGAGGAAGCCGAACGCCCACGCCTTGCTCCACAGGTCGAGCCCGACCAGGATCGGCCACGGCCACCAGAACCAGCCCTTGCCGGGCCACAGGGCCGGCGGCTCGGCTGCCGCCGCTGCGCCAGCCGCGCCAGCTGCGCCGCCCGCATCCGGCGCCGCACTCACCTCAGGCCGTCTCCCGATTGCGCTCCTCGACTTCCTGATGGCGCACGCAGTAGCGCGCCCACGGCAGGTACTCGAGCCGCGCCTTGGGGATCCACGGTTCGAGCGGCTTGCTGGCGGCCTTGGGCTTCTTCGCCGCCACCTTGTGCTTCTTCTGCAGCTCGATCTCCTCCTGGCACATCGGGCAGACCCCGAACGGCCAGTCGCCGTTGTCGTCGATGCGGTCGAGGGCTTCTTCGATCAGCTTGATCGTCTCCTCCTCGTTCTCGATCAGCCCGAGCATGAAGCCCTGGTCGTAGTTGTCGGTACCCTGGTCGGCCAGGTGGTCGACCGACGCATCCTGATCGGAGGCGCGCAACGCTTCGTCGCGCATCGACCCGACGTCGCCCTTGAGCGGCGACAACTGCTTTTCCAGCAGGGACTTGTACTTGTTCAGCTCGGCCTTGGTCGGCTTGGGCATGGGTCGGCTCGCGAACGTCTCGGGGCAGCAACTGCGAAGGCCGGTCGACGGCAAAGGCCGGCAATCCGGTGCCATCGGACCAGCCGGAGCTTGCCAGCCAGCACGAAGGGGGCGCGGACGTTACCGACGCCTGGGCGACCGGTCAAGCAGGGTCGACCCTACCTGGGACGGATTCCTTGCCGCCAGCGCCCGGCATGGCACGATGCCAAGGCACGATGGCCCCGAACCCGCCGAGCCTGCTGGCCGACTTCCTCGTCTACCTCGGCGCGGAACTGCAGGTGTCGGTGCACACCGTACTCGCCTACCGGCACGATCTCGACCGCCTGCTCGCCGGCCGCACGGCCCTGCCCGACCGCCAGGCGATCGACCGCCACCTCGCCGGCCTGCACGCCGACCATGCCCCGGCCTCGGTCGCACGCGCCACGGCGGCGATCCGCGGCTTCTGGCGGTTCCTGGCCGCCGAGGGCCACGTCACCGACGATCCGACCGATGGCCTGCTCGGCCCGAAGCTCGAGCAGAAGCTGCCCAAGGTGCTGAGCCGGGCGGCGGTCGCCCGGCTGCTCGACGCCGTCGCTGGCGAGACGCCGCTGGGCGTGCGCGACCGCGCCATCCTGCACGTGCTGTACGCGACCGGTTGCCGCGTCACCGAACTGGTGCGCTTGTCCACCCACAGCGTCGTCACCGAACACCGCCTGCTGCGCGCGTTCGGCAAGGGCAACAAGGAACGCCTGGTGCCGATCGCACCCAGCGCCCTGGCCGAACTCGAACGCTACCGCACCGAGGTGCGTCCGCAGTTGCGGGCGCGCGCCACGCGCGACCCGGGCGACGTGTTGTTCCTGAGCCGCACCGGCCGGCCGCTCGACCGCGTGCGCATCCACCAGATCGTCGCCGCGACCGCTGCCGCCGCCGGGGTCACGGTCGCCTGTTCGCCGCACGCGCTGCGCCACTCGTTCGCGACCCACCTGGTCGCCGGCGGCGCCGACCTGCGCTCGGTGCAGGAGATGCTCGG
>DAIMFJ010000403.1:0-4110 GCA_036724695.1 Planctomycetota bacterium | reverse complement strand
CAGGCGATGCGCCGGCAGGCCGGCGTCGACGGCGGCGGCGGCGAGCAGGTCGCCGACCGCGGCGACGCGCCGGCGGCCACCGCCGCGCGCGAAGCCGAGCAGACCACGCACGATCTCGTCGACCTGGCGCACGCCGGCGGTGATGCGTTGCGCGTAGCGCTGCGCGGTCGGCAGGTCCTTGGCGCGTTCGGTCAACGCCGCGAAGCCCATCACGCCGTTCAGCGGGTTCTTGATCTCGTGCGCGATGCCGAGCGCCAGCTCGGACAATCCGGCGAGCCGATCGAGGCGGTGCACCTCCTGCTCGAGCTCGCGCAGGTGCGAACGGTCCTCGAGCAGCACCAGCTCGCCGTCCGGCATGGCGATGCGGCGCACGCGCACGCGGCCGTTGCCGACCTCGTGTTCGCCGGCCGAACAGTGCGGCAGGTCGACGCCGCCCACCGCCCCCGCCTCGCGCAGTCGTTCGGCTTCGCGGTTGCAGTTGCGCGTTGCGCCGTCGCCGTCGATCGCCACGAGGCCGATCGGCAGCGCGGCGAAGATCGCCTCGCGCTCGGCCAACGCCCGCTGCAGGGCCTGGTTGGTCGCCTGCAGTTCGAGGTCGACGGCGGCGGCCCGTTCGCGCAGCTCGACGTAGCTGCGTTCGAGGTCGGCGGCGGCGCGCAGGAAGCGCCCGAGGCCTTCCTGCAACTCGGCCCGGTCGAGGTCGCTCATGGCTTCTGCTTGCCCCACTGCAACGAATCCAGGCTGATCTTGGGCTGCCAGTTGCCGCGCACGTTCATCCATCGGAAGTGCTCCAGAGCGGTCTGCGCGGCGATGCCCCACCGGCCCATGCGCGGTTGGCCGCCGGGGGTCGGGTTGGCCTCGACGTCGCGGGCGCTGATCTCCAGGAACGGGGCGCGCACCTCCGCCTCGCGGGTCTGGAACTCCTTCGCGGAACGCTGCAGCGACAGGCCCGCGTGGCGTTCGTCGATGCGGAACAGCAGCTCGAGGCAGCGACCCTTGCAGAACAGAGCCGCATACGGCGGCGCCTCGCCGGTCAGCAGCGGCTCGAGTTCGGCGACCGCGCGCTGCAGGCGGTCCTTGGCGCGCGCGTCGAGTTGGGCCGCGACTTCGGCCTGTTCGGCCTTGCGCAGTTCGAAGCCGCGATCGACCAACTGCTGGGCGGCGCGCAGCAACGTCTGCGCGACTCGCAGGTGATCCTCGGAACCGTGGATCTGCGCCGCCACGGGATCGAGTTCGGTGGCGATCTCGGCCAACGGCACCGGTGCGAGGACACGCGGCGGCGCGACTTCGCCACCCGGCGCCGGCGACTGCGAGGTCGGCGCCGTCACCCGCGGGACCAACGCACCGACCGACGGCACGTCGATCTGCACCGAGGCTCCGCTGAGGTTCTCGGCAGTGGCCTGCGCCGCGTCGCGCTGCAACTGCGCGACCGAGGCCGACAGTTGCCGATAGCGCTGGTGCAGGTTGGCGGTCACCGCCTCCTGTTCGGCCAGCTCGCGTTTGGCCTTGGCCATCGCGTCGCTGGTCGCGGCGACCCGCCCTGCTCCCTCGAGCACGTCGGCGACGATCGGCATGCCGAGATCGTGCCGGATGCGCAGTTCGAGCAGCCGCTCGGCTTCGGCCCGCTGGTTCTGCAGCTGCCGGCGCAGGCGTTCGAGTTCGGCGTTGGCGTCCTGCGCCAGAGCGGCGCCGGCCAGGGCCAGGACCGCGACGAAGAGCCGCAGACTCATCGCAGGATCCCCCGGTAGGCGTCGGCGGCGTGCTCGAGCTTGCCCATCTTCGCGTACGCGTCGCCGACCATGTCGGAGACCTTGCGCCGCAGTTCCGGCGCGAGGATGCGCGGTGCCAGCACGATCGCGCGGGCCGGGAAGTCCTGCAGTTGCTGGCTGGCGCTGGCTTGTTCGTACAACGCCCGCAGCTCGAGGAAGCGCGCCTGGTCACCGACGTCGCCCTCCCGACCGCTGTAGCGGCGCGCGATCGTGATCGCCCGCTGCCATTGCCGGTCGGCGATCATCTCGCCGACCACGAACATCGCCAGCTGCGGCTCCTCGCCGCGGGCCAGGATCTGTTCGAGTTCGAGGAACGCGAGGTCCTTCTCGCCGAGCGCCAGCGCCGTGCGCGCCCACACCTCCAAGGCGCGTTGCCGCCAGGCGTCGTCGAGCAGTGGCAGGAACCGCGTGCGCGCCTCGACCGCCGCCGCGCGCGCCTGCACGAAGCGGCCCTGCGCCAGGTAGGTCTCGGCGAGCATCACATAGGTCGGTGCACTGCGCGGGTCGTTCTCGGCGTGGATCAGGAACCACTCGAACGCGCGCATCGCCAGGTCCAGGCGCTGCGTGCCGAGCGCACCGCAGCCGAGCAGGAAGTGGTAGCCGAGGAACTGGGCCGGTGCGAGGTCGCCGAAGTTCGGCGATTCGCGCAACGTCAGCATCGTCTCGTGCACACGGTCGGCGCGGTCGAGCAGGCGGTACGCCTCGCCGACCAGCAACCAGACGTCGAGCATCTCGACCGAGTCGACCAGCCGCAGCACACGCGCGCCGAGGTCGACGCGGCACCGTTCGGCGTGCCGATGGCGTTCGGCGACCGTCGGTGCGGCTTCGGCCTGGCCGAGGATCGCCTTGCCCAGCGCCACCGTCGCCGGTGTCGCCTCGGGCGAAGCGGGCAGCAGCTCGAACACCTTCCGGGCCCAAGCCTCGGCGGCCGCGAACTCGGCCGCGCGCCGCTGCCGGTCGCCGGCGACGCGCGCGAGGTCGAGGTGGCAATCGGCCAACCGCAGCACCGCGGCGGCCGCGAAGTCGTGCGGCCGGTTCTCGTAGACGTCGGTGAAGTGCGCGATCGCGCCGTCGAGATCGCCGCTGTCGACCAGCAACTGACCCAGGCTCATGCGCACCTGCACCGCCTCGCGGGCGACCAGCGGATCGTGGCGCAGTTCGTCGCGCAGGAACGAGCGATACCACTGCCCGGCCATCGTACGCAGCCGCTGCCGCCCCGATTCGGTCGAGGCATCGGGCGTGCGCAGCACGTGCAGGGTCGGCCGACCACCGGCGGCTGCGGCCGATTCGTCGAACACGACGTCGGCCCCGGCGGCGATGGCGATCAACTGCGCGACCATGCGCGGCGCCTGGGCTTCGAAGTACAGGTCGACGCGGTGGAAACGCAGATCGTTCTCCAGCGGTTGGTTGTCGACCAGCAGGTTGTAGCCGACCGCCGCGGCCAGCTCGCGCAGCGCCGTCAGGCAGTCGATCGAACGCCGGTCGGCGGTCACCTGGGGCTGTGCGTCGGCACCGACGCCGACCACGAACGGGTTGTCGCCGCCTTGCGGAGCCGGCACCAGCGTCCCCAGGGTCAGCAGCGCGGCGAGGATCACTTGCCGCCTCCCTTGGCGTTCTGCTGCGGGGCCAGCTTCGCCGCGAGCGCCTCGAGATCGGCGATGCGCTGCCGCTCGGCGGCCGTGTTGGCTTCGTTGCGGTAGCTGTCGCCGAGTTGCAGGTACGCCTCGGCGACGTGCTTGTACAGCCAGCTCGGGATCTGCTTCTGCTGCAGCAGGAACCGCGCCCAGACACGCCGCAGCGCTTCCTGGTCGCCGCTGTCGGCGGCGGCCTTGGCCATCGCGACGAGGTCCTCGGGCAGGCTGTGGCTCTGCTCGATCGCCTCGGCCTTGCGTTGGTAGTCGCGCGCCGCGGTGAAGTCGCCGGCTCGGCTGCTGTAGTAGCCGAGCGCCATCAACACCGACAACCGCTGGCTCGGCGCCATGCGCGGCGCGGCGGCGAGGTGCTCTTCGAGCAACGTGATCGCGCCGCGCCAGTCCTGCCGTTCGGCAGCCAGCAGCGCGCGGTTGTAGAGATCGGCGACGGCCGGCCCGGCGGCGTTCGGCGCCTGGGTGCCGTTGCCGGGCAGCGTCGGATCGTTCGTGGTCTGGCTCGGCGGAACCGCCGGGCCGTGCGTCGTCGGCTCGACCGGCGCGGTGCCGGTGCCCGACGCCGTCGGCAGCAAGGCGACGACGACCATCGCGACGACGTTGATCGCGAGCAGCACGCGCAGCAGCCACTCGCGCGCGGTCGCGCGCGGCGCGGTGCCGGCGAGCTCGCGCTGCGCGGCGGCGAGCGCGGCCTG
>DAIMFJ010000402.1:0-4131 GCA_036724695.1 Planctomycetota bacterium | reverse complement strand
GTCTTGAACTATCCCTTCGCCCACGGCGAGGGGAAGGATAAGGATCTACCAATGACCGATCCTTCGCCGTCGCGCGACCTGACGCGCACGTTGCTGGCCGTCGTCTGCCAAGGGGCGCTGCTGGTCGCCACGCTGGTGGTGCTGCGGCCGTTCCTGGTGCCGCTGCTGTGGGCCTCGCTGCTGGTCGTCGCCACCTGGCCGCTGTTCTTGCGCTTGCAGGGACTCTGCGCCGGCCGCCGGTGGCTCGCCGTGGCGGCGATGCTGCTGGTGCTGGCGCTGGTGTTCGTCGTGCCGATCTCCCTGGTGCTCGGCGTGCTGGTCGAGAACGCGCCGGCGATCGCCGCCTGGCTCAAGGAACTGCCCGAGCGCGCGCTGACCGCCCCGCCGGACTGGGTGCGCGAGCTGCCGTTGGTCGGACCGAGCTGGGCCGAACAGTGGACCACCTGGGCCGCGGAAGGCCGCGAAGGCCTACGCGTGCGGCTGGTGCCGTATGCCGACGTGCTCGCGACGTGGTTCGTCGCCCAGATCGGCGGCATCGGACTGACGTTCCTGCACTTCCTGATGACCTTGGTGTTGTCCGGGTTCTTGTACGCGCGCGGCGAGGCACTCGCGGCCGACGTGCGCCGCTTCGCCCGGCGCCTGTTCGACGAACGCGGCGATCGGGCCGCGGTGCTCGCCGGTGCCGCGGTCCGCGCCGTGGCGTTCGGGGTGGTCGTCACCGCCCTGGTGCAGTCGGCGTTCGGCGGCCTCGGTCTGTGGATCGCCGGGGTGCCAGCCGCCGGGGTGCTGACCGGCGTCATGTTCGTCAGTTCGGTGGCGCAGGTCGGGGCTGCCCCGGTGTTGGCGCTGGCGGCCGTCTGGTTGTTCGGTCAGGACCAGTCGGGCTGGGGGATCGCGATGGTCGTCTGGGCCGTGGTGGTCGGCAGCCTCGACAACGTGATCCGCCCGGTGCTGATCAAGAAGGGCGTCGATCTGCCGCTGCTGCTGGTCTTCAGCGGCGTCATCGGCGGCCTGGTGGCGTGGGGCGCCGTCGGGTTGTTCGCCGGTCCGGTGCTGCTCGCCGTGGGCCACCTGCTGCTCGGCGCCTGGATGGCCGAAGGCGAGCCCGAGGCCGCCGACCCTGCCGCCGGGTAGCGGGCGGACCGCACCGCGGGCACCGTGGAGCGCGTGACCCGCGAATCCCGGGTTCGCCGTCGACGGCGTGCAGTCGCTGTTGTTCTCTTGCCCGGTGTATCGCGTCGGCACGCCGAACCCGGGCCGACCTCGCGCGCTGCCGACCATGAACCTGCGAAGTGCCTCGCTCCTCGTCTCGCTCTCCCTGCTCACCGCCTGCGCCACGACCGAGCCCCGCGTCCGCGCCGATGGTTGGCCGGGGCGCGCAGCCGCGTCCGACCGCACGACGCCCGTGGCGCCGACTACGGTTCCCGCGACGGCTCCGGCGGCATGGCCGGTCCCGGCACCCGTCGCCAGCGGGTCGCGCTGGCGGCCCGGCGAGGCATTGCTGCAGGGCTACTTCGGC
This sequence comes from Planctomycetota bacterium, assembly GCA_036724695.1. Classification (GTDB taxonomy): domain Bacteria; phylum Planctomycetota; class UBA1135; order UBA1135; family UBA2386; genus JACKIC01. Next base: position 2,612 of record DAIMFJ010000402.1, on the reverse strand, counting down.
GCCGTGCTCTACGAAGGCGAACGCAGCGGCGGGTCGCGGCCCGACGTCGGCATGGACTACGACGAGATGCAGTTGCCGACCCTGGGCGGCGGTGGGCAGTGGAAGCTCGCCGGCGAACACGTCGACTTCGGCCTCGAAGGCATGTTGGCGTTCAACTGGCGCTCGGGGGCTTCGGCCTACGTCGTCGGCTGGGGTGGGGCGACCGTCGCCGTCGACGTCGCCTGTTCGTGTTCGACCTGTACGGCGGCCCGTCCGCGAGCGTGTTCCTCGGCGACCGGGTGCGTGCCTACGCGTCGGCCGGACCGCTGATGCAATGGGCGCAGTACGAGGAGTCGTCGGTCCTCGACGATGGCAGCAACAGCGGCTTCGGGCTCGGTGTGTATGCCCGCACCGGCCTCGAATTCGCGGTTAGCCCGAACTCGCTGGTCGGGTTCGGCGTGCGCTGGTCGGACGCCACGGTCGACCTGGGCGGCGACGACGGCGATCTCGACGTCCGCGGTGTGCAGTTGGCGGTGACGTTCTCGCAGTTCTACTGATCTGCCGACCTGGCGGACTGCTGCGCTGCCGGCCTCCTGAGCCCCGGCCGCGCCTGCCCGCGAGCAGCTTGCTGTCGCCTCGGCTTTGCCGGACGCTTGCCGCATGACCTCGCGAACGCTGCTGGCCTGCCTGTTGCTGCTCGGCGGTGTGCTGATGGCGGGCCACGTGCGCGCCCAGGGCGAGCCACCAGCCGCGGGTGGCGGAGCCACGCCGGACGGTGGCGAACGCCCGCGCCTCGGCCTCGTGCTCAGCGGGGGCGGCGCACGCGGCCTGGCGCACGTCGGCGTGCTGCAGGTCCTCGAAGAGCTGCGGGTGCCGGTCGACTGCATCGCCGGCACCAGCATGGGTTCGATCATCGGCGCGCTGTACGCCTACGGGTACGACCCGTACGAGATCGAGCGCATCGTGCTGGCGATGGACTGGGAGTACCTGCTGCAGGATTCGCCGCTGCGCACCGACCTGGCGATCCGGCGGCGGGTCGAACAGCGCGAGTACCAGATCAACCTGACGGTCGGGGTGCGCGACGGTCACGTGGCGTTGCCCAAGGGGCTGGTGCAGGGGCAGAACCTCGGTTTCGTGCTCGACGGCCTGTTGCTGGAGGCCCACGACCTCGAGTCGTTCGATCGCTTGCGGTTGCCGTTCCGCTGCGTCGCCGCCGACATCGGCGACGGTTCGCGCATCGTGTTCGAGCGCGGCGACCTGGCCCGCGCGATCCGCGCCAGCATGGCGCTGCCGGGCGTGTTCGCGCCGGTCGCCTGGCAGGGCCGGTTGCTGGTCGACGGCGGCATCATCGACAACCTGCCGGTGCAGGCGGCGCGCGACCTCGGGGCCCGGCAGCTGATCGCCGTCGACATCGGCACGCCGCCGATGCGGCCGGACCAGATCCAGGATCTGCTCGGCATCACTTCGCAGATGGTCGCGCTGCTGACCCAGGAGTACATCGATCGTGCGCTCGCATCGCTGACGCCGGCCGACGTGCTCGTGCAACCGCAACTGGGTGCACTGACCTCGGCCGACTTCGCGAAGGGGGCGGAGTTCATCCGGCTCGGCCGCGAGTACGCGCTGCAACAGAAGGCGGCGCTGCAGCGCTTCGCGGTCGGCGAGGCGGAATTCGCCGCCTGGCAGGCGCGGCATCGCCGGCCGCCGACGCCTGCGCCGCGGGCTCGAACGCACCTACGGGCTCGCCCTGTTCGAGCTACTGCGGTGCCGCGTGCTGTACCGGCCGGACGGCAGCTGCGTCCTGGAGGTCGAAGCGATCGAGAAGAGCTGGGGACCGGGCTTCCTCGCCTTCGGCATCGCCGCGGGGACCGACTTCGCCGGCGGTGACGCGTTCACGATCGGCACGCGGTACGTGCAGACCGGGGTTGGGCCGTTGGGCGCCGAATGGGCCACCGACCTGCACCTGGGTACGCAGACCCTGGTGCGCACCGAGTGGTTCCAGCCACTCGCATCCGAACGTTCGCTGTTCGTCGCGCCGCGCCTCGGCTACGGGCGCGCCCCGCTGCGCGCGCCGGTCGGCAATTCGGTCAGCGAGTTCAGTGTGCAGATGGCGGCGGCTGCGTTCGACCTCGGCACGCAGTGGCTGCCCGGCACCGAACTGCGATTCGGCATCGACCGGGGCCTCGGCGAGTTCGACGTCGACGCGGGCACCGCGCCGCCGGGCGACGACACGTTCGACGACGGTGGTCTGCACCTCGACTTCATCGCCGACACGCTCGATCGCTCGTCGTTCCCGACCTCCGGCCTGTTCGCCGATGCGAGTTGGCGGCGGCGGATGACGGAACTCGGAGCCGACCGCGACTACGAGACGGCCTAGGCGAAGCTGTTCGGGGTCACCAGCGTGTCCGGGCAAGTAGTCGCGCTGCGGCTGCGAGGCCAATGGGAACTGGCGGGCGAGACCGGCTTGATCGACGTCGCCCAGGTCGGCGGCTTGTTCGACCTGTCGGGTTTCGGCCGACCGATCTGGTCGGCGCCGAGGGTGGCGTCGCGTCGCTGATCACCTACCGCCGGCTCAGTTCGGCGCGCAACAAGATGTCGTTCCCGGTCTACGTCGGCGCCTCGCTCGAGGTCGGCGG
>DAIMFJ010000401.1:0-4146 GCA_036724695.1 Planctomycetota bacterium | reverse complement strand
TCGACGTGCGGGTGATCGATGGCGGGACCAGGCAACCGGTGGCGGGGGCGGAGGTTCTCTGGGCGACTTCGGCCACCTCACAGCAGGTTGCGGTGCTGCCCGAGGCCGAGCGGCAGGAATATTTCGGCGATCCAGAGTCCGGGGCGAGCCGCTTTGGCTGGTCGACGCGCACCGACGGCGACGGCATCGCACGCGTGGCAGGAGACCGGCATGGCGCGAACGTGTTCGCCCGCAGCGATGGTCGTTATGCCAAGGGCCACGTCGGTGGATCCAGGGAGGTTCCTGCGGGTGGTTGGGTGCTCGAACTGGAGGCCGATCTGACGCTGCGCGTCCGCGTGCTCGATGCGCTCGGACGACCGGCGATCGGTGCCCATGTCGGGATCCGCATGTTCGGTCAGGATGATCGGCAAGACCTGAATCGGGGTTGGATCCTGCCGCGGCAGGCCAAGGTACCTGATGCCCATGTCGAGTTCCGGCATCTGCAGACGTGGCTGCGGCAAGGTGGCAAGCGACGCCTCCTCGACGTCGTCCGCTGGCAAGTGGCCGCCGAGGCGCTGGTGTTCGACGAGGTATCGAAAGGCGGCGGCATGGATTTCGACGTCGAACAGCCGCCGCATGAGATCGTGGAGCTGCGGTTGCCGCCGACCGGGCGGATCGCCGCACGGCTGCTTCACGAGGGGCAGGCCCTGACCGACGGAGTGACGTTCCAGGCCTTCCGGGGCCCGGATCCGGAGTACGACAAAGCCATCCTGGCGCCGCTGCATGCCGTGGGAGCCGATGGTTGGGCGCGTCTGCCGTTCGTCGGATTGGGCGGCGATCTCGAGCTCGTGGCGCGCCTGGGGCACACCGAGGTCCGCAGAGTGGTCGCTGCACCACTTGGACAGGACCAGGAGGTGCGCGTCGAACTCACGACGGAAGAGCTGTTCGTGTTGACCGGCCGGTTCCTCGGACCGGACCGCCAGCCCCTCGCGGAGGCCACGGTGCGGGCCTACTTCGACGTCGGGATCATGAGCGGCGGCGGCTCGGTGAAGACCGACGCGCAAGGCCGATTCGTGTGGCTGTTGACCACGGGCCATGCCGCAACCGCGCAGCTCGAACGGCTGGTGTTCTCGCAGGTGCTCCTCGACGGGTCGCCGCGCACCGTGACGGTGGCGCCGCGCGAGATTTCCCGCGGCACCAACGATCTCGGCGTCCTGGTGTTGGCTCCCGAGGCGCTGGTGGTCGCTGGTCGGATGGCGTTCGACGTGCCGCCATCGATCCAGCGGGTCTGGTTCCAGATCGAAGCGTTGGACGAGCGTCGCGGCCGCAACGGCGAGGAGCGTTGGAGCCGGGTCGAGTCGTTGACGAAGTCGCAACAGCCCGATGGCCGGTTCGAAGTGCGTGGCCAGACCAAACCGACGCGCCATCGCCTGATGTTCCCGTCGAGGGACCACTTGCCGGTCGCGCCGATCGAGTTCCGGATCGGGCAGGACGATCTCGTCGTCCCGGTGGTCGTCGGGAGCACGGTGGCAGCGACCTGCCTGCTCCATGACGGGGCGCCGTCGCACCTGATCCGCGGGGTCCTCGTCCCCGGCTTCGAGCCGCTGGCCGAGCACCGCTCGCGCGACCACAACGTGTTCGGCCGGGGCAACCGTTACCAGGCGACGAGCTGGGGCGTCGACGAAGGACGAAGCCGGCTGCGATGGACCGGGTTGCCGCCGGGCACGTACACGTTGCAGATCACCGCGGTTGGGCTGGTCGCCCCGCTCGCGACCATCGAGGACCTCGTGCTGCCGTTGCCCGATGGTGGCGACCCGCGGCTCATCGACATCGACCTGCGCGGGGCGATGCGGCTGTTGGAGGTGCAGCTCGGCAACGTTCCCCCACAGGTGGAAGGCCACGGCAGCAGTCAGGTCCTGCTGTTCGCAATGCCGCAGGCGGATGAACAATCGTGGCAGGGACTGCAGTTCCAGGAGCAGAAGGTGCAGCTGCCGGTGGTCCCAGGGCCACTCGAGCTGATGGTGCTCGGCGGCGACTGCCGGCCCCAGCGCGTGCAGCTGTCGGCCGAGCAGGTGGCGGCCGGCAAGGTCAAGATCGATCTGCGGCCCTGGCCGACGGTCGAGCTCCTGGTGCCAGGAGTTCCCGAGTTGCCGGAGGGCGTCTCGTTGCACGTCTACTGTGCTGGGCCAGCGTCGGCAGCCCGTGATACGCGGCGGTTCACGGCGATGGGCTACAGTGGCGGCTTGGACGGCTATTTCGACGTCCAGGGCCACGGTGTGGTCGAGAACGGGCGGGTGACGCTGCCGATCGGCGATGGCACGCGGCGGATCGGTGTGTACCTGCGCAAGGCCGACACAAGCCGAACCGAGTCGCTCCGATCGATCACGCCCGGCGAGATCGTCGGTGGCGATGGCCTGGCGCCGATCTCCTTGCAGCTGTCGAGCGAGGAGATCCGGGCGGCGCTGGAGAAGCTCATCAAGGGCGGCTGAGCGTGGTACAGGTGCAGGGCCGGATGCGTGGAACCACGCGCAGGAGGTCGAACGGCCATGGTGGATGAGAAGTCCAGGCTTCGTTGGCTGGTTGGAACCGCCATTCTCGTCGCGATCCTCGTGCTGGCAGCAGCATGGATCCACGCAGCGCTGCACAAGGCTTCCGCGGGCCCGCCAGGATTGGTGGTCAGGAAGCTGGAGGTAGCCGAGGTTGCGGAGGTCGAACCGGTGCCGGGTCCGGCGATACGTGCCGCCGTCGATGCTGGGCGGGTCGTGGAAGTGACGGTCGTCGACGAGCTTGGTGCGTTTCTGGTCGCGGATGTCTCGGCGGGTGGTGAAGTGCAGCGGATCCGCGGCTCGGGAGCTGTGAACGTGGCTTCGCCGGACCTGCTGGTCGAGTCGCCAGGCTTCGCGGCCCAGCGCCTGAAGGTCGACCCAGGTGGATCGGCGGTGCGCGTGGTCATGAAGCGTGTGATTCGTGTCGAGGGGTTCGTGTTCGACGTGGCCACTGCGAAGCGCCTTCGAGGTGTGGCAGTGGCCCTCGAGGACCTGGTCGGCAACAGCCTTGCCCTGCCGTTCACGACCGCCGACGACGGCGGGTTCCGGTTCGATTGCCCAAGCGAAGGTGACGTGGTGATCCGAGGTGGCAAGGCGGGGTACTTGCCGATCTCCGGTGGCGCAGGTTCCGCACATGGCGGCGTCGTGGTCGATGTCGAGCGCGGTATCCATGTGGAGATCCCTCTGCACCCCGTCTACGATGCCCTGTGCGAACTTCAGAACTCCACCAACCTGGACGATCGCGTACTGCGCGCTCTGGTTGCCTGCAGGTTCGTCGAGCAGCCTGGGCGCGAACTGCCCGAGTTCCACAGCCGGACGATCGTCGATGGAATCGTCGACGTATCGCGGCGGTTGGGCATCGTGCACGCCTACGGAACCGCCTGCATCCTGGATGGTCCGGCATATTCTTTAGAGGGGACCGTGGCGTTCGTGGTTCGAGGCCAAGGCAGTCTCGGTACCGCCAAGGTGACGTTCCAACCCTGGTTGGAGTTCCTCGAGAAGCCGCTGCCGACCCGTCACGTGACCAGTCAGCGGTGGGCCACCAGTACGCTGACGGTCGAGTCGCCATTGCCGCTGCGTATCTGTCCCAGTGGTGGGTTCGTGTTCGGAGGAGTGACGACCGAGCCCGGCACCTTCTCGTGCGCCCTGCCGGAGGGCCGATACGTCGTCGGTCCATTGGACGATCACGGGTTGCTGACCGGGTCCGAATGGACCCAGATGGTCGACCTACGCAGCGCGCAGGTGGTGAAGGTGCACCCGAAGAACGGGTTCGGGACGCTGCGCATCGAGGGTGGGGGCAAGTGGTCCACGGGGACCCTCACCTGCAAAGGAGGAGGCGCGAGCCTCGCGATCATGCTCGACCGCTTGCCAGTCGAGATGCCTGTGACGCCAGGCAAGTTCAGGTTCGACGTGCGGGTCGGGGCCGCGGACCGTGAGGTCGTGGTCTGGAGCCGAGAACTTGCGATCGAGGCAGGTGCACAGCAGGTCCTGCTGGTCGGTGTCGACTGAATCCTCCCCAGGATCCGCTCGTTGGGGGCTGGTATCCAACGACACGGCAGAGTGGCCGGCCGCTTCCGCGACCGCCGGGTCGGCCCGCGTTTGCTCGAGCTGCTCGATCACC
>DAIMFJ010000400.1:1389-4149 GCA_036724695.1 Planctomycetota bacterium | reverse complement strand
TCGCTGAAGTACAGGCCGTCCGGGCCGGCGGTCAGTGCCACCGCGGTGGCGTAGCCGTCGCCGACGTACTCGACGAACGGGATCGGCCCCTGCACGCGGTTGCCATTGCCGTCGAGCTCGAACCAGGTGATGCGTTTGCCGATCACCTGCTGGCCGGCGGCGTAGGTGGCGCCGGACTCGCTGACGAAGGCGCGGTCGTGCCACGCCGCCGGGAAGCCCGAACCGCCGAACGTCTGGCTCTGCACGAACGCCAGGTGCACCGGGCCGCTGGCCGGCTCCCAGTTCCACAGCGCGAAGTTGCGCATGCTGAGGTCGGTGTTGTCCCAGCCGTAGTTGCGGCCGGCGACCAGGCGCATGAAACGGTCGACGCTGGGGCCGTTCTCGACGCAGTAGCGGAAGCCGTCGGCGGCCCGCCAGGCGCCACCGAACGGGTTGCGCACGCCGTACGCGAACACGTGGTCGCGTGCGTCGACGCTGCCGCCGTTGAAGAACGGGTTGCTCGCCACCGGCGTGCCGTCGAGGTTCAGGCGCAGGATCTTGCCGCGGTACGAGTTCAGGTTCTGCGCGGTCTGGTACGAGAACCCGTCGCCCATGTGGCAGTACAGGTGGCCACCGACGATCTCCAGGTTGGAGATCTGGTGCGACTGGCCCTGCAGTTCGCCCGGCATGTCGAGGATCACCTGGCGAGTCGACGCGGTGAGTCCGCCGTTGCTGCTCTGCAGGCGGGTGATGCGTGGGTAGTTCTGGCCGCCGCTGCGCCACAGGTGCGCGACGAACACGTCGCCACCGACGGGGTCGACGGCGATGCCGGTCACGCCCTGCTCGCCGCTGCCGGGAAACGCCCCCGACGGCGTGTAGTTGAGCAGTCCGGTCGCGTACCACAGCACGGTGCCGTCGTTGGTGACGGTTCGCACCGAACCGTACAGCTCGGTGACGTAGTACTTGGCGTCGCCCGGGCCCGTGCCAGGGTTCGGCACGAAGGCGATGGCGACCGGCATCGTCATGCCGGTGGCGACGGTCTCGACGCGGAACCCGGCCTGCCGCACCACCCAGGGTTGGTCGAGCCCGCGCGCCAGCGTCGCGAAGTCGGGCACGTAGGCGGTCGGGTTGGCGTCGTAGGTCGCACCGTTGGCGCCGATCCAGAAGGCGCGGCTCTGCAGCGGTTGCAGCGTCAGCGCCGGCAGCCGCACGACGTGGCGTTCGCAGTTGCCGGTGTGCAAGGTCAGCTCGCTGGTCGGCAGCACCAGCGGCGCACCCGAGTTGCCGGCGTCGACGACGACGCGCACCGGTCGATGCAAGGGCAGCTGGGCCGGATTGGTCTCGCGGTTGCCTGGCGCAGGATCGCCGTCGACGCGCCACAGCAACCAGCGCGAATCGGTCTCCAGGCGCAGCAGCGGCGGCGGGGTGCCACTGGGCAGGTCGATCGCGGCGCCGCCGGTCGCCGTCCAGGTCGGCGGTGGGTTGGTGGTCACGTCGTCGAGCAGCAGCGGCGACTTGGTGTCGGCGGCCCCGGTCGCGAAGGCGACGCTGGTCCACGGACTCCACTGCGTGGCCGCGACGCCGCTGTCGTCGCGATGGCGCACGCGCAACAGGTACTGCGTGCTCGCGAACAACGTGTTCCAGCCGCCGTGCGAGTTCTCGAACGCACCGTCGCCGAGGTGTGCGTGCAGCTTCTCGACGCCGGTCACGCCGAGCGCCGCCCAGACCCGCTGGCTGGGGGCCACCGTCCAGATCTCCCAGTCGGTCGCGGCGTGCAGGTCGCCGGCATCGGGGTCGGCGAACGGCCCCGTCTCCATGTGCACGTCGTTCGGATTGAGCAGCCGGTTCGGCTGCGACGGTTCGGTGATCGTCGGTGCAACCGGCGGTTGGTTCTGGGCCAACCCCGTGGACAGCGACACGAACAGGGTTGCCAGGCTGCGCATCGTCGTCCGCCTCAGTTGCCGATGGTCACGGTGATCGCGTCGCTGAGCCGCAAGGGGCAGCTGCCGGCGACGAACTCGACGTATTGGCTGGTCAGCGCCAACCCGCAGAAGCCGGGCCCGGTCGGGCCGGGGATCGTCAGGCTGGCCCGGCCGAGTGCGTCGACGGCGGCCACCACCAGGGCCGGCTGCAGCACGTGCACGGTGCCCAGGCAGCCCGGCAGCAGGCTGCCGAGCGGTTGCGCACCTCGGGCCAGAGAGACCGCGAAGAAGCCGAGTGGGCTCTGCGGCGTGGCGCCGTCGAGTTGCCAGACCAGCGGGCAACCGAGCGCGAACGGACCGTTCGCCGCCAGGCTCGGGCCGGTGCCGCCGCCGTGCGTCACCGCGCCGCCGGTCCCTGGGCACGCCAGGCAACCGGCGACGTTCAGCGCCAGGATCGCGCAGCTGCCGAACGGGTTCGAGAAGTTGCCGAAGGTGATCGACTGCAGCACCATGCCGTGCAGCGGCGCCAGGTCGAGCGTCGTGCGTTCGATGCGCAGCGGCAGGCCGGCGGCGGCGCGGTCGGTGTCGGCACAGCCGAGGAACGGACCGCCGACCCAGTCGGGCGCCACCAGCGTGGTGGTGATCGCGCCGGTCGTGAACGTGAACGTCACGTCGAACGCGCCGCCGCCGCTGCTCGCGTACAGCAACGTGGCACTCGACGCCGCGTCGAGCAGGATCGGTGCGGCCAGCGTGGTGGTCTGCGGCCCGGTCAGGTCCGGGTCGGGCAACCAGGTCGGTTGCACACCGAGGCTGTCGCCGTCGGGCAAGGGATCGAACGCGCGCGCGCCGCGCAGGCCCA
>DAIMFJ010000400.1:0-1379 GCA_036724695.1 Planctomycetota bacterium | reverse complement strand
GCCGCCGTCGACGTGGTTGCGGTTGCCGAGCATCAGCAGGTCGAGCTGCTGCGGGGCGTCGACCAGCACGAAGCCGGCCAGCAGCGGGTCGTTGGGCACCCCGGCGCGGAAGTCGAGGCCGCGGCTGGCGATCGATCGGTAGCCGTTCGGCGCGTCGGGCAACTGGTCTTCGCCGGCGTGCACGATGCCGGTCCAGTTGCAGCGCAGGGCGATCTCGTGGACCAGCTTCGGCGTCGCCGCCGGGATCACGTTGACGCCGTAGATGCCGTAGCCGGCATTGCCGTTGCTGCGGTTGGCGAAGCGGATCGCCACCAGCTGCTCGCCGGCGTCGGCGCTGAGGTCGACGACGCGCTCGATCAGGTTCAGGTTGTTGCCGGCGGTGGCCCGGTCGACGCGTTCGCGGCCCGGCAACGCGCCGCCGTACCAGTCGGGACCGGTCAACGTCGCGGTGCGCGAACGGCCGCTCTGGTAGACGAACGTCGCGTCGAACGAACCGCCGCCGTTGCTGACGTGGAACAGCACCGCAGCCGTCGACTGCAGGCCGATCGGCAACGCATTCGCCAGCGTGGTCGTCTGCGGCCCGGTCTGGTCCGGATTCGGCAACCAGCTCGGCCGGATACCGCGGTCGTCGTTGTCGGGGGCTGGGTCGAATGCCCAGTTGCCGCCGTCGACGGTGTTGCGGTTGCCGAGGTGCACCATGTCGAGCACGCCAGGCGTCGTGACCACGGCGTACCGAGCCAGCAGCGGATCGTTCGGCACGCCACCGGTGAAATCGAGCGCGCGGTCGCTGATCGAGCGGAACCCGGCCGGTGCATCGGGAGAGCCGGTCTCGCCAGCGTGCGCGATGCCGTTCCAGTTGTGGTCGAGCGGCACCTGTACCGGCGTCTGTGCAGACAGCAGGGCGCCGGTCAGGGCGAGAGCGGCAAGGGGGTGGAACACGGGTGCGCGGCGGGGCGGGGCCGCGCCAGCCTAACCCGCGGCGCCGCTGCCGTCACCGGCTCCGCGTCGGCAGGCCGAGTTTCTCGAGCTTCGGCGCGATCACCGCTCGGCAGTAACCCTTGGTCGGGTTGTTGCGGAAGTAGTCCTGGTGGTATGCCTCGGCCGGCCAGAACTTCACCGCCGGCACCACTTCGGTGACGATCGGATCCGGCCATTGCGGCTGGGCGCGGTCGATCGCGGCCAGCGCCTGCTGGTGCTGTTCGGCATCGCGGAAGAAGATCACCGAGCGGTACTGCGTGCCGACGTCGGCGCCCTGGCGGTTGAGCGTCGTCGGATCGTGCGAGCGGAAGAACCAGTCGCACAGGGCGGCGTAGGTGATGCGGTCCGGGTCGAAGGTGACCTGCACGACCTCGGCGTGGCCGGTCATGCCGGTGCAGCTC
>DAIMFJ010000399.1:0-4153 GCA_036724695.1 Planctomycetota bacterium | reverse complement strand
TGCGACCACCGTCGACCGTGCGCCGTACCTTGCAGCCACAGCGCAGGCACGGTTGCCCATCCCGTTCATAGACCGCCAACTGCCGCGCGAAGAAACCCGCGTCCTCGGCGACGCCGACATAGTCGCGGAACGACGTGCCGCCCGCCGCGATCGCGGCCGCCAGCACGTCGCGGATCGCAGTGACCAGCGCTGTGCATTGCGCGCGCGTCAGGCTGCCGGCGCGGCGGCGCGGTCGCACGCCGGCGCGCCAGCAGGCTTCGCTGGCGTAGATGTTGCCGACGCCGACCACCAGGCGGGCGTCCATTAGCAGCACCTTGGTGGCGACCTTGCGGTGGCGGGTGCTGGCGAACAGGTAGGCCGCGTCGAAACGTTCGTCGAAGGGTTCGGGCCCGAGGTCGGCGAGCAGCGGGTGCTCGGCGAGGGTCGCGCCTGCACCGACGTCGAGCGCGCCGAAGCGCCGCGGGTCGACGAAGCGCAGCAGCCGATCGCCGAGGTCGAGCCGCCAGTGTTCGTGCTTGCGCCATTCGGGTGGGCTGGCGGGCTGGGCCTGCACGTCGACGAACAGGCGGCCGGTCATGCCCAGGTGGATCAGCAGGACGGGTTCGCCCGGCCCGTCGAAGGCGACCAGCAGGTACTTCGAACGGCGCTGCACGGCGGTGCAGCGCCGCCCGCGCAGGCCGTGCACCTGCTCGACCGGGATCGGCCAGCGCAGGTCGCTGCGGCGCAATTCGACGTGCCGGACCCGGCGGCCGACCAGGTGGGGTTCGGCGCCGCGGCGCACGGTCTCGACTTCGGGGAGTTCGGGCACGGGTGGCGGACGGGCTGCGGGGCGAAGAGATGGGGTGCGGGACGGGGGCTGCCCCGGTAGCATGCCGCGCCGATTTCGGCCTCCCACACGGATTCCCATGGCAGCTGCCCCGCCCGTCTCAGGATTGCACCACATCGGCGTCGCCGTGACCTCCCTGGCCGAGGCGCTGCCGCGCTGGACCGATGGGTTCGGCCTGCAGCTGCAGTCGATCGAGGAGGTGCCGACCGAACGCGTGCGCGTCGCCGTGCTGCTGGCCGGCTCGACCCGCATCGAACTGCTCGAGCCGACCAGCCCGGACTCGCCGATCGCCCAGTTCCTGCAGAAGCGCGGCCCGGGCATCCACCATCTGGCCTTCCAGGTCGGCGATTGCCAGGTGCAGATGGACGCACTGGCGGCCCTGGGTGCACCCTTGCTCGGCACCGCGCCGCGGCCGGGCGCCCACGACTGCAAGGTGGCGTTCGTGCACCCCAAACATCTGCTCGGCGTCTTGGCTGAGCTCGTCGAGGATCCACACCATGACTGACCCGCAGAAGAAGCTCCAGGAGATGCGCGACCGCTCGCTGCTCGGAGGCGGCCAGGACCGCATCGACGCCCAGCACCAGAAGGGCAAGTTGACCGCGCGCGAACGCATCGACCTGCTCGTCGATCCGGGCACGTTCACCGAGATCGACCGCTTCGTGACGCACCGCTGCCGCGATTTCGGCATGGACGCCGAGAAGAACGTCATCCTCGGCGACGGCGTCGTGACCGGCAGTGCGCGCATCGACGGCCGGCCGGTCTACCTGTACTCGCAGGACTTCACGGTGTTCGGCGGCAGCCTGTCGGAGACCCACGCCGCGAAGATCTGCAAGATCATGGACCTGGCCGTCAAGATGGGCGTGCCGGTGATCGGGCTCAACGACTCGGGCGGCGCGCGCATCCAGGAAGGTGTCGTGTCGCTCGGCGGGTACGCCGACATCTTCCTGCGCAACACCCTGTGCAGCGGTGTGGTCCCGCAGCTGAGCGCGATCATGGGCCCGTGTGCCGGCGGCGCGGTGTACAGCCCGGCGATCACCGACTTCATCTTCATGGTGGAGGGCACCAGCTTCATGCACATCACCGGGCCCGACGTCGTGAAGACGGTGACCCACGAGGACACCACCAGCGAACAGCTCGGCGGCGCCCGCGTGCACAGCGAGGTCAGCGGCGTCGCGCACTTCACCGCGCCCGACGACGCGGCGTGCCTGATGCAGCTGCGCGAACTGCTGTCCTACCTGCCGCTCAACAACGGCGAGGACCCGCCGTTCGTCGCCACCGACGACGACCCCAACCGCATGGACGAGGCACTCGACACGATCGTGCCGGCGGCCAGCGACCAGCCGTACGACATGCGGCAGGTGATCAAGAAGGTCGTCGACCACGGCAAGTTCTTCGAGGTGCACGCGCGCTTCGCGAAGAACATGGTGGTCGGGTTCGCGCGGCTCGGCGGGCGCGCGGTCGGCATCGTCGGCAACCAGCCAGCCCACCTCGCCGGCGTACTCGACATCAAGGCGAGCTTGAAGGGGGCGCGCTTCATCCGTTTCTGCGACGCGTTCAACATCCCGCTGGTCACGTTCGAGGACGTGCCGGGCTTCCTGCCGGGCACCGACCAGGAATGGGGCGGCATCATCACGCACGGCGCCAAGCTGCTGTACGCGTACTGCGAGGCGACGGTGCCCAAGATCACCGTGATCACCCGCAAGGCCTACGGCGGCGCCTACGACGTGATGAACAGCAAGCACATCCGCGCCGACCTCAACCTGGCCTGGCCGTCGGCGGAGATCGCCGTGATGGGGGCCGAGGGAGCGGCGAAGATCGTGTTCCGCCGCGAGATCCAGGCCGCCAAGGACCCGGTCGCCGAGGAGAAGCGGCTGGTCGCCGACTACAAGGCGAAGTTCGCCAACCCCTACCAGGCGGCGGCGCGCGGTTACATCGACGACGTCGTCGAACCGCGTCGCACGCGGCCGCTGCTGATCCAAGCGCTCGAACTGCTGCGCAGCAAGCGCGACAGCAACCCGCCGAAGAAGCACGGCAACATCCCGCTGTAGGCGGGATGCGCGCAGCCGGCGGGTGTTCGACTCACTGCACCTGCAGGTCCAGTGCGTTCGTGAAGCCGGTCGTGGTGCCGAACACCACGGTCTGCGCCGACAGGGTCAACCCGGAGTAGGCGGGGTTCGCCGGCACCGCGAACGGCACCGATGCGTAGCCAGTCGCCGAGGTCACCTGGATCAGGTTCGCGATCGGGTTGGCGAGGTTGAGCCAGACATCGCAGCCGAACACCTGGGTCGGGGTCGGGCTGGTCCAGCCGAGTCCGATGCCGTAGACGGCCAGCGAATTCGCCGCCGCATCGACGACCTCCAGCCGCCGCGTGTCGCCGACCGCGAGGACCCCGCTGGCGACCAGGCGCGGCAGCACCGCCGCGCCACAGCCAGTACCGATCGTCTCGACGGCACTGGTCGGGATCGTCGTGAAGCGCTGGTGGTAGACGGCGACGTCGACCCCCGTCGGCACGTTGTAGGTCGCCGGCACCGGGTTGGTCAGCGTGTTGGCGCGCTGCCACGAACCGAACGACACCGGCGTGTTGGTCGTGCCGGTGTTGTAGTAGTAGGTCAAGGAGCCCGGCCACGACACGCCGATCAGGTAGTGGTTGCCCTCGACCAGGCTGATGCCGACCGGGCCGATGCCGTACCAGGCCGGGCCGCCGCCGCCGGCGACCTGGTAGCTGCCCGTCCACTCGAGGGCGTAGCTGCCAGCCCGGGAGTGGTGGCGGTAGACGAAGAACGTCAGCGTCTCCGGGCCGGGGACGTTGAGGTACATCTCGTAGTCGAACAGAAACACGGTCTGGTCACAGCGGAACACGCTGGCCTTGGCCGAGTTGCTGCGCGTGGCCGCGGTGTTGGTGCCGCCGAGGGTGTCGACGGTCTGGGCGGCGAGGGAGGTGGCGAGGGCGAGGGAGGTGGCGAGCAGTAGGGTGCGCATCGTGATGTGGTGTGGGAGGCCACCAGAGGGTACCCCAAGCAGCGTGGGCGCGTTGGCTGCGACGCCCATGCAATGGTCGCAAGGATGTACCAAGGCGGGCCGGCTGCACCACGACCTCGAGGGGCCGGCGGCATCCAGGTGGTGCCGGCCGGCGCTCGGCCTCAGCCTGGCCGGATCGTCTGGCCGGATCACCGTCCCCGTGGCGTCAACAGGTCGCCCTTGGTCACGACCAGGCCAGGACGGAAGTACCGGCCCACCTCGCCGACGGGTGGTGTTCCTTGTTTGGCGGCCGTGCGCCAGCGATCGATCAGGACGCGCCGCTGAGCAGCCGGCAGGCCGTTGAACTCC
>DAIMFJ010000398.1:0-4178 GCA_036724695.1 Planctomycetota bacterium | reverse complement strand
ATGCGGCTGGGCTCGAGGTGTTCGTGCAGGCGGTGGCCTACGACAAGCGGCTGGCGCTCGGTCAAGGTGGTGCCCTGGCGGTGAGCCGGGTGCAGCGCGGCAAGGTGCCGGCGCCGGGGGATGCGGTCGACCTGGTGGTGTGGTTCGGGCAGAGCAATGCCGAAGGCGCAGCCCCGCTGGCCGACCTGCCACCGGAGGATGCCGGCGAGCATCCGCAGCTGCGGATCTGGAACCACCTGGCCGGCACCTGGCAGGCGATGCACGTCGGGCGCAACAACATGCTGTTGCCCGGCACCGCGGCGGTCGGGCCCGAACTCGGCATCGTCGACGCGATGGGGCCGACGGCGCGTCCGCTGTGGCTGGTCAAGTGTGCGGTGTGGCAGTCGTCGCTCGGACCGAGTCCCGGACCGCTGGACGAATGGGGACCCGCCGCCGGCGAGCTGTATCCGCAGTTGCTGTCGCGCGTCGACGCGGCGGCGGCCGCGGTGCGGGCGTTGGGATTGCAGCCGCGCGTGCGGCTGGTCGGCATGATGCAGGGCGAGAGCGACGCGCTGTCGCCGGGCCTGGCCGCCAGCTACCAGGCGAACCTCATGGCGCTTCTGTTGCATCTGCGCGCCGATCTCGGGCAGCGCGGCTTGACGCCCGATGGGCCGCCGCAGGTGCGCATCGGCCTGATCGCGCCGGCCCTGGTCGAGGTCGGGTTCGTCGCGACGGAGGCCGTTCGCCAGGCGCAGCAGAACGTCGCTGGCGCGCTGCCTGGCTGCGACACGATCGAGACGCGGCCGTTCGCGGTGCTGGCGGATCGGGTGCACCTGGCGTTGCCGGGCCTGCGCAGCCTCGGCCAGGCCCTGGTTGCCGGGTTCGTGAGGCGGCGCTGAGCGCGCCGGGCCGCCCTCTGGCTTCTGCCGAGGGGATGGCCCAAGCTTGGCGCCGCTCCGCCATGACCAGTCCCCGCGCCGCCGATTCCGCCCCGCCGCCCCCTCGCCCCGCCGCCCTGCAGACGCTCGGCCGGCTGATCTTCCTGAGCCGCTGGCTGCAGGCGCCGCTGTACCTCGGGCTGATCGCCGCCCAGTGCGTCTACGTGTTCCACTTCCTGGTCGAGTTGTCGCACCTGATCGGCGGGGTGGCGACGCTGACCGAGACGCAGATCATGCTGATCGTGCTGGGGCTGATCGACGTCGTGATGATCGCCAACCTGCTGATCATGGTGATCGTCGGCGGGTACGAGACGTTCGTGTCGCGGCTGCACCTCGAACGGCACCCCGACCAGCCGGAGTGGCTCTCGCACGTCAACGCCGGCATCCTGAAGGTCAAGTTGGCGACCGCGTTGATCGGCATCTCGTCGATCCACCTGCTGAAGACGTTCATCGAGGCCAAGGATCTGCCGCAGCACGTGATCTTCTGGCAGGTGATGATCCACCTGACGTTCGCGCTGTCGGCGCTGCTGCTGGCGTGGATCGACCGGCTGATCAACCCGGCGACGGTGCACCTGCCGGGACCGGCCAGGGCCGAGTGATCCTCGGGCCGAGCGTGCGGCGAAACGCGACGCTTTCGCGACGAATGCGCGGGCGGTGCCGGCGGGCCGGAACCGTATAGTCCGGCGTCCGATGTCCTTCCCCAGCCGTGCCGCCGTCCTCCTGCTCGCACTGGCCTGCGTTGCGTCGTCTGCGCCGGCCCAGGATGCCGCTCTCGGTCGCGACGAGGCCCGGCTGCTGTGGGTCGACGGGCGGCCGATGCTGCGCGTCACGTTGCGCGCCGGCGACAAGGTCTACTACTGCCACCTGCTCGTCGACCTGAGCACGTCCCTGACCTTGCTCTTGCACCGCAACGCGGCCGGGTCGCTGCGCGCGTCGGCGTGCGACATCGAAGCGGGTGGCATCACGTTGTCCGACGTGCCGTTCGAGGCGCGCCGCGAGACCTGGCTCGAGGGTTTGACCGCCGAGTACGCCGAAGCGCTGCAGCAGGTGCCGGTGGCCGGCATCGTCGGATTGGCGGCGTTCGGCGCGCGCGACGTCGTCGTCGACGGGCCGGGGGCCCGCTTGCGGCTGCTGCCGCAGGCGGCCGCCGACGCCGAACTGCCGCCGTCGTCGCCTGGGTTGTCGACGGTGCCCCTGGTCGGCAACGCCAGCCAGGGCTGGCGGGTGCGGGCCGAGCTCGGTCCGGTCGGCGCGACGGGCGGCGACGCCGTCGCCGCGCTGCTGGCGTTGCACACCCGCGATCCGTTCAGTTGGCTCGAGCCGGACCTGTGCCGGCGGGCCGGCCACCGCGACGGCGTGTTGGCGCGCGCCGAGTTGGGGCCACACCTCGACCTCGCCCGGTGGACGCCGTTCCGGCCGCTGCGCGGCTCGGCAGGTGCGCAGGGGGGCATCGGCGGCCACGTGTTGCAGCAGATGGTCGTGACCCTGCAGCCGCGCGCCGGGCGCGTCGTGTTCGCGCACGCCGAGGCGCCCGTCTACCCGCAGGCCGAAGCCGAATTCTACCGCGCGGCGTTCGGCAGCCGCGAACCGGCGGCACTGCAGCAGTTCCTCGCGCAGTACCCGGATGCGCCGCAGGCCGCCGAAGCGGCCGCGGCCTGGCTCGAGCGCCTGCTCGAAGGCGACGGCGATGCCGACGGCCTGCGCGACGCCGGCCTGGCGGTGGTGCGTGCGGCTCCCGCCAACCAGAAGGGCACGGCGGCGCTCGACGTGCTGGAGAAACTGCCGGGCAGCCGGGCGATGTTCCCGGCGCGGCGCGCGATCGCGGAAGCGGCCCTGGCCGAAGCGCGCGCCGACGAAGACGGCAACGCGACCCACAAGCTGCGGCTCGAACTCGGCACGCAGTTGCGCATCCTCGGCGACAGCCAGGGCGCGCGGCGGCACCTGCTGTCGGCGGTGTTCGGCATGCCGGTGTCCGGACCGGCGAACCTGCAGCTCGGCCACTGGCACCGCGACCTGCAGCAGTTCGAAGCCGCGCTCGGCCGGTATTTTCTCGCCATCCTCGACATGCGCGCGACCGGCGAAGCCGGCTTCGTCGCGTTCGCCGAGACGTTCGCGAAGTGGCGCGGCGAAGGGGCCGACCTGCTCGCCGAACTGCTCGACCGCGCCGACGGCCGCGTGCCGTCGTTCCAGCCGATTCCGCGCGATCCGGCGACGATCCAGAAGACCGGCCGTACCGTGCTGGTCGAGCTGTTCACCGGCGCGATGTGCCCGCCGTGCGTCGCCGCCGACCTGGCCTGCGACGCGCTCGGGCAGCTCTACGATGTGGACGAATGCGTCGTCGTGCAATGGCACCTGCCGGTGCCCGCCCCCGAGCCGATGGTGGCGCCGGTGGCCCTGGCGCGGGCCAGTGGCTACGAGGTGTCGAGCACGCCGACCGTGGTGATCGCCGGTGGCGAACCGGCTGCGGGTGGCGGGCGCGCCGACGCGGCGCCGGACCTGTTCCGCAGCTACCGCGAACGCGTCGACGCCGTGCTGCAGCAACCGCCGGTGGCGTCGGTGGGCGGCCAGGCGACCCAGCGCGGCGATCTCGTCAAGGCGACCGTGCAGGTCGAGGCGCGCGGCGGCGCCGATCCGACGGGCTGGCGGCTGCATGCGGTGCTGACCGAGGCGCTGGTCGCGTTCCCGGGCGGCAACGGCCTGTTGTTCCACCACCACGTCGCGCGCGGCGCGCTGACGCCTGCCGACGGGGTGGCGGTCGGCACCGGTCCGCACGAACTGCAGCTCGATCTGCTCGCCCTGCGCCGCGAACTCGACGGCCACGTCGCGCAGTACGAACAGGAACGCGAGTTCCTGGTCCGCCCGGTGCGCCCCGATCCGCGGCGCCTCGAACTGGTGGTGTTCGTGCAGGATCGGCGCGGTGCGGTGCTGCAGGCGGCGCGCCTGCCGGTCGCCGTCGAGGAGGCCCGATGAACCAGTCGAACGGTACCGCGGCGCGCGATCCACGCGCCGTCGCCGAATTGGCGCAAGCGCTGGCCGACGCCGGCCGGCAGGTGGCGGCGGCCGAGGCGACGCTGCGGCGTCGCCGCGCGCTGGCGGCGGCCGTGGCGAGGGTGCCGAACCTGGCGGTGGGCGTCGCGGTGGTGGCAGCGCCGCTGGTCGGGTTCGCGAACCTGCCGTTCTGGGCGCCGCCCGTGGCGCTGGCTGCCCTGACCGGCCTGGCGTACCTGCAGCGCCTGCTGGCCCAACCGGTCGCCGCCGCCG
>DAIMFJ010000397.1:0-4182 GCA_036724695.1 Planctomycetota bacterium | reverse complement strand
CCAAGCAGGACGAGGTGCTGCAACAGCAGTCGGCGATGGCGTCAGGACAGGATCGCTGGAGTTCCTCGGCCGAGCAGGTGGTGCTGGCCCAACTCGCCAGTGAGGACGTCGCGACGTTGCGCGGCGACGCGCTGGCGACGGCGACGACGCGCGACGACGAGTTGGTGGGTGGCATCGCGGCGGTCCGCGAACGTGCCGAGGCGTTGCGCGACACCCTGCGCAGCGCCGAGCAGGAACATCAGGCGGCGTTGCAGGCGTTCCGCGAGGTCGAGGACCTGTCACGCAGGTTCCGCCATCACGACTACCACCGCAGCGATTCGCTGTTCGAGTCGGACTTCGACATCGGCGATCTGCTGACCGGGGTGCTGCGCGGCGTGCTGCGCAGCGGCGATGCGTTTGCCACGGTGCGGCGGCGGCAACGCTGGCGGAGCCGTTCGTCGAGCGACATCTCGAGCACGCTCAACACGATCGGCACGATTGCGCGCATCGGCGGGGCGATCCTCGGTGCCAGCAGTCGCGGCGGTGGCGGTGGCGGCTTCGGTGGTGGTGGTGGGTTCCGTTCGGGCGGTGGCTTCGGCGGCGGTGGGGGCGGATTCCGGACCGGGGGCGGGTTCTGAAGCACCCGAATCTGATGCGGCAGGCACTTGCCTGCGATCAGCCACCCAACGAGTAGGCCTCGACGAATTCGATCTGGGCTTGGACCGTCGGATTGGCGCCGACGACGTACATCGGGACGCGTAGGGCCCAGGCCAGGCGCACGGCTTGGTGCAACAGCGCGTGCAAGAAACTCTGGGTACACGCCCGCAAGTTGCGGAAGTCGAGGGCCAATGGGTCCCGACGGATCAGCCGCGGCTCGAGGTGCTGGCGCACGAACTCGAGTGCGGCATGGGTGTCCTCGGCGACGACGGTCACCAGGACACGCGGCACCTCGGGCGGCGGAACTTCGAATCTGAGCCAGTTCTGTGTCACGCGTCCGAAGTCGGTTGATTTGGAAAGTGGACTGCGAGATGGATGGTCGCGACCCAGGCATGATGCCGCCGGGAACGCCAGCTGGCCAGTCCGAGCATGGCCAGGGGGGGCGCGCGGCTCGTAGCTGTGGCACCGTGCCCCGGGTGCTACGCTTCCAAGTGTGATTCACCGACTGCCGAAGCTCTTCGCGGCGCTCGCCGCCACCGTCTTGGCCTTCTCGTCGGCTTGCGGAACCAGCGCTTCCGAGCTGCCGCCACTGGCGATCGTGACCCGCGAGGTGACGTACGCCGCCGACGGCGTCGAGCTGCGTGGCTACCTGGCCCAGCCTGCCGACACGTCGCGCAAGCGCCCTGGCGTACTGATCGTGCACGAATGGTGGGGCCACAACGACTACGTGCGGCGCCGCGCCGAACAACTCGCCGCGCAAGGCTACGCGGCGTTCGCGCTCGACATGTACGGAGCCGGCAAGACCGCCAGCCATCCCAAGGACGCGACCGCGTTCATGCAGGAGGTGATGGGCAATGCGACCGTCCAGGAGGCGCGGTTCCGCGCCGCGTTGGCGGCGCTGCGCAGTGCGGAGGGCGTCGATCCCGAACGCACCGGCGCGCTCGGCTATTGCATGGGTGGTGCCATCGTCTTGCGCATGGCCCGCAGCACCGACGAACTCGACTGCGTCGCCAGCTTCCACGGCTCGCTCGGTGCGGCCCTCGGGATGCCGGACACCGGCGGGGCCAAGGCGGTGTTCCTGGCCCACGGTGCGGCCGACCCGTTCGTCCCGAACGAGACGCTCGACGCGCTGTACGCCGAACTGCAGAAGAGCGGCAAGTTCCAGGACGTGATCGTGTCGCGCTACGCCGGCGTCAGCCACGGCTTCACGAACCCCGATGCGACCAAGAAGGGCGAGGAGTTCGGTCTGCCGCTGCGCTACGACGCCGAGGCCGACGCGCAGAGCTGGCAGACCACGCTCGACATGCTGCGCGCTGCGCTGCGCTGAGTCTCGCGGTCGCGCTCAGGGCTTGCGGGACAGGATCAGGCGGCTGCCTTCGATGCGGGCGCCGTCGAGCGTGTCGCGCCACGGCCGATCGTCGCCGCGGACGAACGTCGTCAGCACGTTGTTGCGCTGCAGCGCGTCCATCCAGGCCGGCGGCAGTTCTCGTTCGTGGACGACGATGCGCTGCAGTTCGAGCTGCAGCTGTTCGTTGACGAAACGGCCGGCGAGCGTCACCTCGGCATTGAGGAAACGCTCGACGAGCCCTGCCTTGTCGGGCAGGTGTTGCGCGAACTCGCGCAGCGGCAGGCTCAGCAGCGCGACGACGCTGCGATCGGCGAGGGTGACGTGCACCTTGTCGCGCAGGAACACCCAGTCCGGATGCCGCTCGATCAAGGCGTTCACCTCGTCGCCGTCGAGCGCCAGTTCGCGGCCCGCGTTCGGGTCGGTCCGCCACGTGGTGATCCTGTCCTGCAGGGTCGCGTAGTCGGTGGCGGTCAGGGGCGACGGTGGCAGGGACAGCGGTTGTTCGGCGCTGTAGTCGAACAGGGCCGTGCCGAGCTGGTTGATCGCATAGTGGAACGCCAGGTAGCCGCCGCCGACGACGAGCACCAGCACGACCGCCAACGCGACCAGGGCATAGAACAGGCAGCCGCGGCGTTTGGGTTCGGCGGGCGGCTCGGGGGGCAGTTCGTCCAGTTCGGCGGCTTGCATGGCCACAGCTTGTCGCAAGACCACCTGCCCGCCAAGCAAGCTTTGCCGGCCGTACCTCGCGGGCGGCTTGACTGCCGCGCCGAGATCGCCGATACTGCCACTCTCGACCCGGAGGAACCCATGCGAACCATCTGCATCGCTGTGTCCGCCCTCCGGTCTGCGCAGGCCTGAAGCCCGCGTCGGCCGGAACTGGCCCCATCCACCTGCTGTGAGCGCAGGCAGCCCGGCATTTCGCCAGGGCGGTGCTCGCGCGGGTCCTGACACACCCTTCGTGCGCGCCCCATCGGCGTGCAATCGAACTGCAGATGACTCCGTATCCAACCGGTCGCGGCGGGCGATCGGACGCCAAGACCCGCCAACTCTGTGCCCAGGTCCACGACGCGTTGTCGTATGCCCTGGGCGAAACGAACGATCCGATCCTGATGGACCTCGTGCTCGACCGGGTCGAGCCGATGCCCGACGACCGCCACCTGTTGGTGGTGGTCCAGGATCTGCACGGCCATGGCCTGCTGGCCACCTTGGCCGCGCTCGACCGCGCGCGCGGCTTCCTGCGCACGGCGGTGGCCGAGCTGGTGGCACGCAAACGCGTGCCGCAGCTGTCGTTCACGGTCGTGCCACCCGGCGGTGCCTCGTGACGATGCACCGCTGGCTGTGCGAACCGTTGCCCGCGGACGTGGCGAAGGCGCTCGCGCGCCTCGCCGCGGCCCCGGGGGTGCGGCACGTCGCGGTGATGCCCGACGTGCACGATTTGCAGACAACCCAGCACCTTGCGAGAACCGCGCCAAACTGCCGTTTGGGCCGCGTTCTCGACATTCTAGCGTCTGCCCCGTAGTTCGCAACCACGCGCACGGATTCGCACGGAGGCGCACCCAAATTTGACAGTGTCAAAATCCAGGGGGTGGAGCGATCCACGAACGGCGACCGTTCGTCGCCGCTCGCGTGGGTTCGGTCTGAGGGATGGCAACCAATGCATCCCCGTGGTGGTCCGGCGAACGCGTCGTGCGGCTGTGCGACGTTCCCGGCCTTCTGTTCGATGGTCCCGAAGAGGACCGCCCTTCCGTCTCGACGATCTATCGTTGGTCGACCGCCGGCACCGCTGGCGTCCGTCTGCGCAGGTTCCGCGCGACGCCGCACGCCTGGGCCACGACCGCCCAGGAGGTGGGCCGCTTCCAGGCCGCACTGACCGAGCTGGCCGGCGAGGTGGTCCGATGACCGCCGGAAACGAGGCCGGGCCGACCGCGGGAACGGTCGACCCGGAAGTGAACATCGAGGCCACCAGCCACGACATCGAGCACGATACCACGACCGGCACCGCGCCGCTAGACGCTGCACTGGCCTACGCCCGGCGCGGTTGGCCCGTGTTCCCATGCCGGCCCGATAAGAAGCCGTACACGACGCACGGCTTCCTCGACGCCTCGACCGACGCCGAGACGATTCGCCGTTGGTGGGCGAAGTGGCCCAACGCACAGGTCGCCGTAGACTGCGGCGGGGCCGGCATCGTGGTGCTCGAT
>DAIMFJ010000396.1:0-4194 GCA_036724695.1 Planctomycetota bacterium | reverse complement strand
TGTTCATGTACGTCGTGCCGCCGCCCGGGACCTACGTCAACTTCACCAGTGACGTGACCGGCGGTGGCACGCCGCTGACGGTGAACTTCACCGACTCGACGTTCACCAGTGACCCCAACGGCATCCTGGCGTGGGCGTGGGACTTCGACGGCGACGCGATCATCGACAGCACGCTGCAGAACCCGTCGTTCGTGTACACGAACTGCGGCACCTACGACGTGACGCTGACCACGGTCGACGCGACGTTCGGGTCGAACACGGTCACCAAGACCGCGTTCATCACGACCGACCAGGTCACCCCGGACTTCACCTACACGATGATCGCACCGAACGTGTTCCAGTTCACGGACACGTCGACGCCGACGCCGACCAGCTGGGCCTGGGACTTCGACGGTGACAACGTCGTCGACGACACCACGCAGAACCCGGCGCACTTCTATGCGCAGTCCTGTGTCGGTGCCAACGTATCGCTGACGGTGTCGCGTCTGTGCGCTCCGAGCGCCACGACCACCAAGCAGCTCGTGATCACGCCGAATTCGCTGCAGACGGCGACGGCCGGCGCGAACGGCACCAGCAGCACGACCGTGGTCGGCAACGTCTTCGACGTGCAGGTCACCAACCCGCAGGGTGTCAGCATCTGCGCGGTGTCGATGCGGCCGTACACGTTCACCGGCGCGTACAACCTGTCGTTCTACATCTCCGACGGCAGCTACCTCGACCAGGTCGGCGGCGTCGTGCGGCACCAGGTGCCGAGCGCCTGGCGCCTGGTTGCGACTGGGTCGGGGGTCTCGGCTGGTGGTACCACGACCACGTCGACCCAGAGCTTCGTCGCGCTGAGCAACACGGTGCACATCCCGCAAGGCGATTACTGCATCGCGCTGCTGATCAGCAATCCGGCCGGCACGGCCTATGTCTGCTACACGAGCGGAACCGCTGCCAACTGGGGGCCGTTCGCCGATGCCAACATGGTGGTCAGCCCGAATCCGACGGTTGCGCCGGGTGGGGCGAAGTACAACCTGTTCGCCACCGGCATCAACTCGCCGCGCGTCTGGAACGGCGCGTTCCACTACGCGACGCACGCCGACGACGGCAAGGCCCAGATCGGCTACGCCGGTAGCGGCTGCGCTGGCACGGCTGGCCTCTCGGCGCTGACCGCGAGCGGCAACCCGGTGCTCGGCACGTCGATGACCTTGACGGCCAACAACCTGCCGCTCAACGCGATGATCATGGTGACCGGCTTCGGCCGCTACCAGCCGAGCTCGCTCGACTTGACCGCGTTCGGCGCGCCCGGCTGCTTCGTGCACCCGGCGATCGGCGCGTCGTCGTTCACGATCGGCGGCAACTGGACCTTGAACGTGCCGGCGGCGGCGGCGTTCAGCGGGCTCACGCTGTTCAACCAGGCCGTCGTGCTCGATCCGACCGCCAACACGCTCGGCGTGGTGGTGTCCGACGCCACCGGCCTCGTGCTCGGCAACTGAGCCAGGTCGCCTGACTGCTCGCGGGCCGCGCCAACCACCCGGCTGGCGCGGCCCGCGGCATTTGTGGGGTCGATGTTTGGGTTTCGTTCGCCTGCGGGTAAGGTGCCGGCCATGGGTGGTTTCGCGAACGGTCGGCGGCGCGGCGAGGTGGCGGCATGGACCTGAGCGGGTTCCTGCGGGACTTGCGCCAACCGCGCCACGCAGCCGCCGAACCTGCCGACGCGGTCGGCACGGTGGAGGCCTGGCACGAGGTTCCGGCGCGGCCAGCGCGCATGGCGCCGGTGCCGGACTGGCTGCACCCAGAGCTCGTCGCCGCCTTGCAGCAGCGCGGCATCCAGGAGCTGTACAGCCACCAGCGGCACTGCGCCGACCTCTTGCACGGCGGCCGCGACGCGGTGATCGCCACCTCGACCGCGTCGGGCAAGTCGCTTGCCTACCATTTGCCGGTGCTCGACGCGTTGCTGCGGCAAGGCCTCGACGCGCGGGCGTTGTACCTCTACCCGACCAAGGCGCTGGCGCGCGACCAGATGGCCGACGTCGAACGGTTGCTGTTGGCGACCGGTCGCACCGACCTGACCGTCGCCGTCTACGACGGCGACACACCGCCGCAGGTGCGGCAGGCGCTGCGCGAGCACGGCACGCTGGTGCTGACCAACCCGCACATGCTGCACGCCGGCATCCTGCCGAACCACACCAAGTGGCAGGGGCTGTTCACCGGCTTGCGCTACGTGGTCGTCGACGAACTGCACACGCTGTCGGGCATCTACGGCAGCCACGTCGCCAACGTGCTGCGCCGGCTGGCCCGGATCTGTGCCCATTACGGCAGCAAGCCGGTGTTCTGCGGGGCGTCGGCGACGATCAGCAACGCCGGCGAACACGGTCGCCGGCTGTTCGAACGCCCGGTGGAGGTCGTCGACCAGGACGGCAGCCCGCGCGGCAAGAAGCACTTCGTGTTCGTGAACCCCGCCGTGCTGTCGCCGGTGTCGGGTCTGCGCGTGCCAGCCAGCGAAGCGGCGCGGCAGCTGGGGGGGCGGCTCCTGCAGAGCGACCTGCAGACGATCTTCTTCGCGCGATCGCGCAACCAGACCGAGGTGCTGCTCAAGTACCTGCGCGACGAAGCCGCCGCCCGCCAGATCGACCAGCAACGCGTCGCCGGCTACCGCGGCGGCTACCTGCCGAACCTGCGGCGCAGCCTCGAGAAGGGCCTGCGCGAAGGCACCATCCGCACCGTCGTGTCGACCAACGCGCTCGAACTCGGCGTCGACATCGGCAGCCTCGACGTGTGCGTGCTGGTCGGCTACCCGGGCACCGTGTCGAGCACGTTCCAGCGGGCCGGCCGGGTCGGTCGCCGCAGCCAGGAAAGTGCCGTCGTGCTGCTGGCGCGCAGCTCGGCGATGGATCAGTACCTGGTGCAGAACCCGGGCTACCTGTTCGACGCGCCGCGCGACGCGGTCAGCATCGATCCGGACAACGCGATCATCCTGACCAACCACGTGCGCTGTGCGGCGTTCGAGCTGCCGATCGGCGAGCAGGAGGGGTTCGGGCAGGCGCAGGGCATCGGCGAGGTGCTGGAGTTCTTGACCCACGACCTCGGTGTGCTGGTGCACCAGGGCGGCCGCTACCACTACGCCGACCGCACCTACCCGGCCGAAGGCGTCAGCTTGACCGCGGCCGACATGGACAACGTGACGATCCAGGACGTCGAGTCGCGCACGATCCTGGCCGAGATCGACCGGCCGTCGGCGATCGTCGAGGTCTACCAGGGGGCGATCTACGGCCACCAGGGCGACACCTACCTGGTCGAACGGCTCGACTTCCAGGATCGCCGCGCGTTCGTGCGCCGCATCGACGCCGACTACTACACCGAGGCCGACACCGAGACCGAGGTCAAGATCCTGCACCTCGACGCGCAGCAGGAGTTCCCGGCCTACGTTGCGCACCGCGGCGAGGTGCACGTCAGCACGCTCGCCAAGGGCTACAAGAAGATCAAGTTCTACACGCGCGAGAACGTCGGGGCCGGCGAGATCGACCTGCCGCCCGAGGAGTTCGAGACCGAAGCGTGTGCGCTGGTGCTGCAGAAGGAGTTCGTGCAGCGGCTCGGCCTCGACCGCGGCGGCGAAGCGAGTTGCCTGCAGGGGGTCGGCGAACTGCTGCAAGGCCTCGTGCCGCTGTTCGTGCGCGTCGACCCGGGCGACGTCAAGGTGCTCGCCGAGGCGCTGCAGCCGCACTTCCAGGCGCCGGCTCTGATCCTGTACGACCGCATCCCCAACGGCGTCGGCCTCGCCGAACGGCTGTTCGTCGTGCATCGCGAGATCCTCGGTGCGGCGCTGCGGCTGGTGCAGAAGTGTGCCTGCCGCAGCGGCTGCCCGTCGTGCGTCGGGCCGCAGGCGAGCCTCGGTTTGCGCAGCAAGGGGGTCGCGACGGCGATCCTGCGCGGCATGCTCGGTGAGGCGGACGCGTGGTAGCCCCGGATCGCCACAAGCTGCGGCGGGCGTTCGGCGTGGCGCCGCCGCCGGAGGCCAAGGACGCGGCGGCCAGCCCCGAACCTGCTGCGCCGACCGCGCCGCCGCGCGGCGACCTGCGCGCGTTCCTGCAACGCCGCCAGCAGGCCGTCGCTGGCGCCGAGCCGCTGCGGGCGGCGCGGCCGGTCGTCGACCTGCCGCCGGGCGAAGAGCGGGTCGGCCCACACGGCCGCTACAGGGTGCGCGAACAGCGC
>DAIMFJ010000395.1:0-4216 GCA_036724695.1 Planctomycetota bacterium | reverse complement strand
CGTCGAGCTGAAACGACACCCGGACGTCGGCGAAGCGCGGTTCGGGCCCACCGGTCGGCGCTTCGCACGGGAACGTCACCGCGAACCGGCCTGCCGGTCCCGGCACCGTCGGCGCACCCGGTGGCACGGCCGTCGCGGGTACCGCCATCGCCGGCGACACCGGCAGGCCGTCGAACACGAGTGCCCGCACCGGCGCGGTGACCGGCGTGCCGGCGCGTTCGCCGCAGGCCACCGCCAGACCGGTGAGGCGTGCCGCCCCGTGCACGACCACGTAGGCGGTGCCGTCGCCGCCGGTCGCCACTTCGTCGCGCTCGAGCCAGGCCTCGACGCGCACGTTCGCCAGGGCCAGCAGTGCCTGTTCGAGCGGTTCGATCTGCGCGATCCGACCGCGCAGTTGGCGCGCGTGGGCCTCGTCGAACGGTGACACGAACAACGCTGCGGAGACTCGCGAATACTGCTCTTGCAACACCTGCCGCAGCGAGGTTCGCGGCATCGTCGCCACCTCGGCAGCCAACCGTTCCTCGACCGGCAACCGGCGCGGCACCCACAGCCACGGCATCGCGGGCGGCGCCGCAGTGGCAGCCCCGCCGGTACGCACGTCGCCATTGACGACGCGCCACCAGTCGCGGCCGACCTGCAGCGGATCGTGCGGACCCCACGGCCCTTGCGTGACGTGCTGCACCCAGGCGCGATGCGCCAGCCGCGCGTAGGTCTCGCCGCGCGCCGGCTCGAGCTCGGACGGATCGACGATCCACTCCGCCTCCTCGACCCTGGCGCGCGTCAGCAGGGCCGGCACGTAGCGGCCCGCGGCAGCCCGTTCGCGCAGCACCGCGTCGATCGCCCAGAACGTCGCGCGATGGTGCCCGTGCCCCTGCGTCAACGTGTGGTTGGTGATCACGAAGTCCGGATCGACCTCGTCGACGACCTTGCGCATCGCCGCCAGCAGGTTGGCGTCGCCCCAGACCGCGCGGGTCTCGTCGAGCGTCTTGCTGAACCCGAAGTCGGCCATGCCGAGCCAGCGCACGCCGACGCCGCTGAGGGCGGCGGCGCGCAAGGTCTCGCGCACGCGCAGATACGCCAGTTCGGGCCCGATCTCGCGGCCGATCGCGTTCTGGCCGCCGTCGCCGTAGGTGGTGTAGGCGGTGACGACCTGCATGCCGTGCTTGCGGCGCAGCACGGTGTTGGTGCGCGACGACTCGTCGTCGGGATGGGCGGCGACGTTCAGCACCACCGCGTCGCTCGATGCGTCGAGCAACGCCTGGTGCAGCGCGACGAGGCCGGCCGCCGGCTCGGCACCCTGCGCCAGCAGACTGCCGGCCAACACGCTGCCGAGGGCCAGCAACGCCGCGCATCGGTGCCGACTCACGCCAGCCTCCGCAACCGCGCGCAGGCGTCGTGCAGCTTCGGCCAGTCAACGGCGAACTGGAAGCGCATCGTGCGCACACCGCGTTTGTCGTGGCAGAACAGGTCGCCGGGCACGGCGTTGACGCCGATGGTCTCGATCATCTTCAACACCGCTGGGTACGGTTCGTGGTCGCCGAGCACGGCCGAATAGTCGGCCAACACGTAGTAGGCACCCTGCGGCACCTCGAAGCGGAAGCCGGCGTCGCGCAACGCCGCACAGAACGCGTCGCGCTTCTGCTGGTAGCCGGCGCGCAGCTCGGCATAGAACGTCTCCGGCAGCTCTTCCAGGGCCTTCTGCACGCCGCGTTGCATCGGCCGTGCCGCACAGACCTCCATCTGGTCGAACACGATGCCACACTTCTCGACGATCGCGGCCGGGCCGGCGACGAAGCCGATCCGCCAGCCGGTGATCGAGAACGTCTTGCTGAACGAGTTCAGTGTCAGCGTGCGATCGGCCAGCCCCGGCACGGAGGCCGGCGAGACGTGCTCGCGACCGTCGAACGTCATGTACTCGTAGACCTCGTCGGTCAGCACGACGACGTCGCTGCCGTCGAGCAAGCCGGCGACGCGGGCCAGTTCGTCGCGCGTCCAGACCTTGCCCGACGGGTTGCCGGGCGTGTTGAGCACCACCGCGCGCGTGCGCGGCGTCAACGCCCGCTGCAACGCCGCGTCGTCGAACGCCAGCGTCTGCCGATCGAGCGGCACCGCCACCGGCACACCACCGAGCAGCCGCACCGTCGAGTCGTGGTAGCTGTAGAACGGCTCGAACAACACGACCTCGTCGCCCGGTTCGAGCAACGTCGTACCGGCCGCGTAGAACGCGCCGCTGCTGCCCGAACAGACCGCGACGTTCTCCGGCCTGTTTGGTTGGTTTTTGTGGTGCTGCAGTTTGTGGGTTATGGCTTTAGGCTGGCCCGGCTGCCTTGCGTAGCGGGTGGACAGCTGGCGGTCGCCGCCGTCGATGCAGGCCAGGGCCCCGTCGACCAGCGGCCGCGGCGTGTCGAGGTCGCAGACGCCCTGGCCCAGGTTGATGCCACCCGGCACCTTGTCGATCACGAGCGTGAGCGCCCGCAGCAGGTTGCCCTGGTCGAGATGGCGGCGGCGCGACGAGAGGCGCGAGAAGGCGCGGTGCAGTTCGGTCATGGGGTTCGGCGGCGCCCGATGATACGCCGCCGGGCCGCCGGAGCTGCGCCGACCTCAGCGGTTGCGCAAATACCACAACTCCGCGGCGCGGAGCGCGGCCCGGTTGCCGTCGGCGTCCTTCGTCGCGTCGAACCCGAAGTCCTGACCCGCCAGCCGCACCAACGCCAGGCCCGCCGCGCGCCGCTGCGGCCCGACCTCGCTGCGCAGCGCCTGCAGCACCTCGGGCAAAGCCGCCTTGCCGCGCGCCGCCAGCTGTTCCGCACAGGCGGCGACGTCCCGCTCCGGACTGTGCGGACCGAGATTCGCCAGCCCGACGACGTGCGCGGTGATCGCGCCGGCTTGCTTCTGGAACGACCGCCGCAGGAACAACACCGCGAACGCCGTCGCCACCGGATCGCCCGGCCCCTGCTGGCGCTGCGGCAGCAACATGCCATCGGCGACACTGCGCCACCCGCCGTTGGCGAGCTGCTCCTTGACCAACATGCGCGCCCCCTGTTCGTACCAGTCGACTTCGCCGACCTTGACGACGTCGCACAGGATCGCCGCGCGTTCGAGCCCGTAATGGAAGTAGAAGCTGTGCGCCTCGTCGCGCGAACCGATCGTCGCGACGTTGCGCGCGAACCACTGCCAGCCGCGGCCGATCTCCTTGTCGAACGACCGGTTGGCGAGGTGCTGGTCGCAGATCGCCAGCACGGCGATGCCGGCGGCCGTCATCGACGCATAGCCACCTGGGGTGCCGGATCCCCCACCCGGCTTGTAGTCGAAACCGCCGTAGGTGCCCTGCAAGCCCCGCGTCGCGCTGGCCAACCGCGTCCAGACGCGGCGCTCGACCGGCAAGCCCATGGCCACTGCAGCGCGCAAGCCGAGCGCTGCATACTGCGAATTGCTCAGGTCCCAACCGTGCGGCCGGGGGTGGTAATGGAAGCCACCGTCGCCGTGCTGCCGCGTCAGCAGGTCGCGAAGATCCTGGGCGGCTTGTCGTTGGCGAGCCGTTTCCTTCGGCAGCAGTTCGTACACACACAGGCGCAACGCCAGGTCGTAGCACTCGACGGCGGGGCGTTCGGCCAGTGCCGCCAAGGCTGCGACCAGGCGCGGCGAATCCGTCGGCACGCCGTCGTGCAGGGCCGCCAGCGTCAAGAGCGCCAGCAAGCCGACCCGGTCGGTCCCTTCGGTTGCCGCGCGCAAGTGGCCGAGCAAGGCGGGCCGGGCCTGATCGAGCGCATGCACGACGCTGGCCGCCAGTTCGCGATCCTGCGCCGGCAGCGTCGCGCCAACGGCCCAGGCCAGCAAGGCGAACGGACTCGGCGAACGGGGCAGCAGGACCATGGCGGGAGGGCGGAGCATCCAGGATAGTCGCTGCGACCCCGCCTGTAACCCGCCCCCCCACGGCATCCAGCCCCGCCCTACGGGCGAACCCCGAACCATGCGCATCGCCATCACCGGAGCCAGCGGTTTCGTCGGCCAGAGCCTCGTCGCCCACCTGGTGCAGCGCGGCGACGTGCCGGTCCCCCTGGTCCGCAGCGCCAACCCACCGCCCGGCAGCTGCCGCTGGGATCCGGCCACCGGGGCGATCGACACCCAGGCACTGGGCACCGTCGACGCCGTCGTGCACCTGGCCGGCGAGAGTGTCGCCGGCGGCCGCTGGGCCGCCAGCCGCATGGCCAGGATC
>DAIMFJ010000394.1:0-4243 GCA_036724695.1 Planctomycetota bacterium | reverse complement strand
CGCCGGCGGTGGCCCCCTCGCCGGCGGCGGCCCAGGCCCCCGCCGCCGCCAGCCAGGAACCGGTGGCGACGCTGCGCGAACGCGCCGCCGGCCACGAGAACCGCGGCCGCTTCGGCGACGCCGCCGACGTCTACCTGCAGCTGGTCGCCCGCGACCCCGAGCGCGCCGAGTGGTACCTCGAGGCCGGCCGGTGCCTCGGCCGCAGCGGCCGCTTCCAGCCGGCCCTCGAACTGCTCGAACGCGCCCGCACCCGCTTCCCGGCCCTGCCCGAAGTGCTGGCGATGCTGGCGCGCACGCTGCTGCTCGAGGCCGAGAGCGGCCAGGCACTGCACCCCGAGATCCAATGGACCGACGCCGCCGCCCTGTGCGACGAGGTCCTGCAGCGCGACGCCAACCACCTCGACTGCCGCCTGCTGTTGGCGCAGGCGAAGTTCCTGCTCGGCGATGCCGACGCTGCCAGCCGGCAAGCCGAAGAAGCCGAGCGTCGCCACCCGAGCCACCCTGGTGCTGCGGTGCTGCTGGGCCGCATCGCCAGCGAGCGCTTCCGCAGCCTGCTGGCCGCCTACGCCAGACTCGACGGCCCGCAGCTCACCGACGAACGCCGCGCCGAACTGGTCGCCGAGATCGACCAGCAGCGCCAGCTCGCCAAGGCGGCGTTCACCCGCGCCATCGCCCGCGACCCGTCGCGCGCGCATCCGCACCTGGCCCTCGCCGACCTGGCCATGCTCGACCGCAAGGACGAACTGGCGCGCCAGCACTTCGGCGACGCGCTGGTCGCCGACCCCGACCAGCCGGTCGACCACCATCGGCTGACGGCCGGCCAGACCGCCCAGGCCCGCGCCACGTTCTACCGCGGCCTGCTCGAGCGCTACGAAGCCCGCGCCGACGCGCAGCCGGCGAAGGCGGCGACCCTGCGCTGGCATCTGGCGCGCGCACTGTTCGACGCCAGCGACTGGCGCGGCGCCGCCGCCGCATTCACCGCCGCGGTCGCGGCGGCCCCGACGGCGACCAACAGCTACTACTACCTGTGCCTGTGCAGCTACCACCTGCAGGACTACGACGCCGCCGAGGCCCACGCGGCGCACTACGCCGGGCTGGGCGCCGCCGAGTTCGCCGACGTGCTGCGCACCCTCGACGTCGAGGCGCGCAGCCAGATGCGGGCGATCCTGCAGTTCCTCGGCGACCGCGCGTTCCAGCAAGGCCGCCGCGCGGCCAGCCGCGACATCAACCACACGATCGCCTGCCTGGCCGACTCGGCCGACGCGTGGAACAACCACGCGTTCTTGTGCCGCGAGACCGGCCGCTTCGAGGCGGCGTTCGCCAGCTACCAACACGCGATCGAGAAGGAACCGACCTCGGCGCAGCTGTGGAACGACGCGGCGGTGGTGCTGCAGTACCACCTGCGCAGTGCCGAGAACCTGGCGCGCGCGAAGACCATGTACGAACGCGCGATCACGCTGGCCGAACAGGTGCTCGCCGACGGCAAGGCGACCAGCAGCCAGCGCCAGGCCGCCGAGAAGGCCGCCGGCGACGCCCGCAACAACCTCGCCGAACTCGGTGGTGGCTGACCGACGCGGCGGGTTCCACCAGCCCGTTGCCAAGCCCTGTCGCTACGGCCGCGTAGCAAGGCCCGTGGCGCCCTGCCCGCTCCCGGCCCGGCCTGGACCGGCGACACCCGCCGCAACCAGACCATGCCGAGCCCCGCCGCGATGCAGCACAGCCCGGCGGTCACGTACACCAACCGGAAGTCGGTGCCTGGCCCAGCTCCGCAGCGCGCCACCACGGCACCGAGCAGCGGCCCGGTCGCGAAGCCGAGCTGCATGCAGCTCTGCACCAGCGAGAACGCGAAGGTGCGGCGGTGGTCGGCGACGCGTTTGCTGGCCGCGGCGTAGGCGAGCGTCATCGAGCCGGCCATCAGCAGCGCCGCCAGCGTGCGCAGCAGCAGGAACTCGTCGATCGACGTCACCGACGCGGTGCCGCACAAGACGACGCCCAGCCCCAGCGCCAGCACGGACAGGCAGCGCAGCGGGCCGACCCGGTCGCCGCAATGGCCCCACAGCGGCGTCATGAACCACTGCGCGATCGCCAGCACCGCGAACGCCAGCGCGATCGTGCGTTCGACGGCATGGGCCGGCGTCTCGCTCCACGCCGACAGCCACGGCTGCGGGCCGAGTTCGGTCACGAACAGGGCCAGGAACGGCTCGAGCATGTTCTGACCGACGCGGAGCAGCAACACCAGCAGCAGGAGCCCGACGAACACCCGGCTCTGCAGCAGTTCGCGGCTCGCCAGCAGGAAGTCCGACCACAGCGTCGAACCGGCCGCCGGCGCCTTGGCGGGCGCTTCGCGCGCGAACAACCACAGCAGCAGCGCGGCGACGAACGACAGCCCGCTGGTGACGAAGAACAGCGAGCTGCGGCCGAACTGCAGCGACACCTCGGCACCGATCCACGGGCCGAGGAACGACCCGCCGGCCATCGCCACCTGCAGCATGCCGATCACCAGACCGTGCTGGTGCCGCGGTGCATCCTGCGAGACCAGCGCCATCGACGGCGCCACGTAGCCGGCCAGCACGCCCTGCACGCACCGCATCGCCATCAGCACCCACGGGTTGGGGGCCCACGGCATCAGCAGCGTGGTCAGCGCGATCGCCAGGTTGGCGCGGATCGCCATCACCTTCTTGCCGCGGCGGTCGCCGAGCGCCCCCCACACCGGCCCGGCGAACGCAGCCGACAGCGGCGCGATGCCGTACACGAGGCTGACCCAGGTGGCCAGTTCGGCCGGATCGTCGATGCCGTACTGTTCGCGCACGAACAACGGCAACAGCGGCAGCACGGCCATCAGGCCCATCGACGTGGCGAACAGGCTCGGCCACACCGCGTAGAAGTTGCGCCGCCAGGGTTGCAAGCGCGCCGTTCTAATCGCCGGCCGGCACCGTCGCACGCATTCGCTGCGCCGGGTCGCCTTGCGGTGCGGTCGCGCTGCAGGTCGATGCCGCGCGGCACCGAGTCAGCGCGGTGCCGGCTGCAAGCGCACCAGGATGCGGACCCGGTCGCTGCCAGCGGCCGCGCCGGCGGTGTCCGGGCCACCGGCCGGCACGTCCTTGGCAGCGGACTTCGCCGCGGGCGGACCGCCCACCCCGCGCAGCCCGGGACTGGCGGGACCGCCGGGTCCGGCGGTCGCCGGACCCTGGGTGCCTGGCCCACCGGTCGCCGGGCCACCGGTCACCGGAGCCGCCGCACGCTCTCGAACCGGATCCTCAGCCGCCGAACGGCTGCCCGCCGTCGGGCCAGGATTGGCGGACCCAGCGCCCGGTGCCGCACCACGGCCCGGCGCCGCACCACGCGGGCGCGGTGGCACACGATCCGCCGGCGCGTCCGCGGCTGGTGGCAGTTCGCCAACCGCCATCGTCAGCACCGCCGGCGGCACCTGCACTTCACCTTGCACGAGCACGGCGCCGTGTTCTCGCGCGGCGGCGGCGAGGCGAGAGAGCACCTGACCGACCTGTTCGCGCGAGCCTTCGACCAGCCAGACCTCGTCGACGGTCGCGGTCGGCTGTGGACGGGACGAGCCGAGGTAGAAGTCGTCGCTGCCAGTACTCGGCGAGCCTGCAGTCGGAGCGCCAGCAGCCGGAGCGCCGCTGGTCGGCGCACCACGCGCGAACTCCACCCAGCGCGGCGTGTCGGCCGTCGCATCCGCCGCCAGTGCGCGGCTGCGTTCGGCGGCCACGGCGCGGCGCAGGGCCACCCCCGGAGCCTCCGCGGCCGGCAACTGCAGACGCACTTCCGGCAACAACTGGCCCGGCGCACCGTCCGCGACCCCACCGCCTGCGACCCCACCGCCTGCACCACCGCGAGCGGCGAAACCGA
This sequence comes from Planctomycetota bacterium, assembly GCA_036724695.1. Classification (GTDB taxonomy): domain Bacteria; phylum Planctomycetota; class UBA1135; order UBA1135; family UBA2386; genus JACKIC01. The sequence goes on along the minus strand of DAIMFJ010000394.1, from coordinate 376 downwards.
GCCAGGTCTCGGGTGCTGGCGCGTCGGTGGTCGGCGACGGCGGCGGCGAACCCGGCGCAGGTGGCCCGACCGGTGCAGCTCCTGGTTGGGGTTCGGCAACCGGGGGGCTGCCACCCAGCCCGACGCTGGCGCTCCAGCGGGCGCTGTCGAACGCCGACTGGTCGGCACCTGCCCGGGTGCCCGGTTCGGCACCGGTCTGGGTGCCCGGCGGAGCCGACTTGTCGACCTGCATGCGCCTCGCGGCCCCGTCGGGTGCCGCAGCAGGCGGTTGCGGTGCCACCTTCGCCTCGTCCGGCACGCCCGACCGTTCGCGGCCCCCCTCGACGGCGGCCGAGGCCGCCGGGGAGCCGTCGTTTACCAACGCCGGCTGGCTGGT
>DAIMFJ010000393.1:0-4286 GCA_036724695.1 Planctomycetota bacterium | reverse complement strand
ACCTCAAGAACTACCTGCGCTGCGTCGCCGGCATCGACCGCAACGTCGCCCGGGTCCTCGCGTGGTTCGACGCCCGGCCCGAGCTGGCCGAGAACACGTTGATCGTCTATGCGTCGGACCAGGGGTTCTACCTCGGCGAACACGGCTGGTACGACAAACGCTGGATGTACGAGGAGAGCCTGCGCATGCCGCTGGTGATGCGTTGGCCGGGGCGGATTCCGGCAGGTGGTCACCAGCAGCAGCTGGTACAGAACATCGACCTCATGCCGACGTTCCTCGAGTTGGCGGGGCGCCCGGTGCCCGCCGACCTGCACGGCAAGAGCCTGGTGCCATTGCTGGGCGGCCGGCGCGACGTGCCGTGGCGGGACGCGATCTACTACCACTATTACGAATCGCACGCCGTGCACATGGTGCCGGCGATGTACGGAGTGCGTACCGAGCGCTACAAGCTGATCCGGTACTACGAGCCGCAATGGAACGGCTGGGAACTGTTCGATCTCGCCGAGGATCCGCAGGAGCTGCGCAGCGTCGCCGAGGAGCCGCGCTACCGGGAGGTTCGCGAAGCACTCACCGCCCGGTTGCAGGCGCTGCGCACCGAGTACGGCGACGACACCGGGGAAGTCGCCGGCGAGCGCTTTCCGATCCAGGCGGGCGTCGCGCGGGTGCGCAAGATCGACGGCGGCTGGCGCATCTGGTGCAACGCGACGCAGGGCTACCTGCTGCGCGCGGTCGAGGCGACGCCCAGGCTGCGGCTGGCGACGCGGCTGCGCCCGGCCGAGGGTGGGCAGTTGCGCAACGGCTTCGTGGTCTTGGCCGGCCGCGATCCGCGCGCGCCCAAGGTGTTCGCCGGAGTCGAGTTCGGCACTCGCAAGCTGGTGGTGCTCGGTCCTGGCCGGAGCCGCGCCGAAACGGCTTTGGCGTGGGACGGGAAGAGCGAGGTGCCGATCCGCGTCGAAGCCGACCTGACCAGTCGTCGGCTGCGTCTCGAAGCTTCCGGTACCGTCGTCGAGACGGCGTTGCCGGACGATTGGCTGCAGTTCACCGCGGTCGGCTTCGGGGCCAGCAATGCCGAATGCGAGTTCACCGAGCTGGTCGTCGACTGACCATCGGACCATGTCATGCAGGCACTGCCGAGATTCGTTGCGTGGTTCCTGAGCGGCGCGCTGCTGTCGTCGGCGTGCGCGCAGGACGGCGTCTTGCGCGTCGTCCCCGCCAAGTCGCCGGAGGCTCCCGCGGCGCAGCCGATCGTCTGGCCGACCGACCACGGCGAGGCCGTGCGGCGCGCCCGACAGGAACGGCGCCTCCTGCTGCTCTACTTCACCGCCACCTGGTGAGGGCCGTGCAAGACGATGGAACGCGTGACGTTCCCGGAACCGCAGGTGCAGGAGGTCCTCGGCAAGTTCGCCGCGGTGAAGCTCGACATCGACCTGCCCGGCAGTGCGCCACTGTTCGCCAGCTACGGTGACGGTGCCGTGCCGGGCTTCGCGGTGGTCGACGGCGACGGACTCCTGGTGCATCGCTGGAGCGGCGGTGGGGATGCGGCTGCGTTCGTCGCCGAGCTCGAACAGGCCCGGCAGTTGCATGCGGATCCGCAGCTGCAGCGCCGACAAGCCGCCGAACGGGCTCTGGTCGCGGCCGTCGTGCAGCGCGACGAAGCGGCGATCCAGGCCGCCGGCCGGCAATTGGCCGATCTGGCGTTGTTCCCAGCCGCCGGGCTGCCCGAGGTGCTGCATGAACTCGGCGCCGGATGTCGGCAGCGGCGGCAATGGACCGAACTGGCCGCGCTCGCCGCGCGGCTGCTCACTGCCGAGCCGCTCGACGCCGACGTGCGCGCCGACGCCGAACTCTGGCTCGACGAGGCGGAGTTCGCGGCCAGCGGGGTGGTGCCCGAACGGCTGCAGCGGCGCATCGCCGCCTGGATCGAGGCGATGGCCGAGCCGTTCCCGGGCTCGTCGCTGGGCGATCGCCTGCGCCGGCTGGTGGGGGACGTCGATCCAGGTCAGTCGGCGGCAGCAACTGCCTGGGTGCGCCGTGCGAATGCCACCAAGGACGCTCTGGCCAAGGTCGGCAAGCCGGCGCTCGCGCCCCTGTTGGCGGCGATGCAGCGTCGTCCGGACCTCGCCGACGATTGCGCGTACGTGCTCGGCCGCATGAAGTTGCCGGGCACCGCGGTGCGCGTGCGGGCCGCGCTGGAGAGCGGCAATCTGCCGGCGACGGTGCGACGCGGGCATGTGCTGTGCCTCTCGGCGCTCAAGGACCCGCAGTGTCGGCCGTGGCTGCTGGAGTACGCGGCTGCCGGCCAGCCGATCCCGCTGCGCAGCGTCGCGATCGACGGGCTCAAGCAGCTGGCGCTGTTGACCGGCGATCAAGGCAACGAGGCGGTCGCGGCCGTGGTCGCCGAGGCACTGCAGGCGCGCGATCAGCGGCTCCTCTGGGAAGCCCTGCAGGCGGCATTCCAGGTCGAATGCGCGCTGCCGCTCGAGGCGCTGGACGAATTGCTCGACGACCGGCGCGCGCTGTTCTCCGACTATGTGATCGCCGACAACGCGTTGTGGATCCTGACCATGCAACTCGGCGTGGCACTCGTCGACGCACAGGGTGCCGCCGCCGGCGAGCGCGCGACGCCGGCCGCGGTCGCGGCACTGCGCGACTGGTTGCGCGAACACCAAGGCCAGCTGGAGTGGTCGCCCGAGCTGCGGCGCTACCAGCGTCGCGACTGAACGGACCGGGCCTGCTCAGTTCGCCGGCCGGGACGCGTCGTCGACAGGGGCCTCGGCGGCCGCGGCTCGGGCTTGCCGGGCGGCAGCCAGTCGCAGCTCGGTGGCCTTGGCGACCATGCCATAGGCCGTGCTGAGCCCGAGGAACACGAACAGCAGATCCAGCACGTGGAAGTCCTCGCGCAGGTAGTCGACGAACGACGCCTCGGCGCGCATCTCGTCGCCGACCTGCAGGCGCCATTGGTCCAGGGTCGGCTGCTGGCTGTGGAACTGGCGGAGCTTCGGTCCCGCTTCGGCGGCGAATTCGGCGGCGGTCTGGGCCGAACCACCGAGGTCGGCGAGGAACTTCTGCACCTGTTCGTCGGTCGGTGCTTCGCCCAACGCGACCCAGTCGGCGGCTGCCTTGGCGAAGTTCTGGTGATACTCCGGGGTCAGCTCGGCCGCCGTGTCGGCGACCGCCGTGTCGAGGCCGTGCCGGAACGCCAGCTGCTTGCCGGTGCCGATCGACAGCAAGGCCAGGACACCGGCGCACACCGCCAGGGGTTTGCCATGACCGCCGGCCCACAGCACGGCCGCTCCGACCAGCCCGCCGATGCCCCAGGCCAACAGGCCGTGCTCGAGATGGGCGAAGTGGATCAAGGCGGCCCACGCGGCGGCGCCGGCGAACGCGGCCAGCCCACCGAACAGCAGGGCCCGGCCGAACGGTGGCGGCGGTGGGGAGAAAGCGTCGTCGGCAGCAGCGGATTGGGACATCGTGGGGTTCCTGGGTGGCCCGGACGGGACCTCGGCATGCCACTTTGCCCGCCACCGCGGCGGGGGGCGAGCGCAAATCCGCAAGCGCATTGCGGGCCGACGGCCAGGCCATTCAGCGAGGCTGGGGCCCAACCGGCGCCTTGGCGTCGTCCGGCACGAACACGACCTCGCCATTGGCCAGCCGATACGCGATGCCGAGGCGGCTGCCGTCGCCGGCCGCGCGCCCCGGCGCCTGCAGGTAGCGTGGCAGGGCTTCGTGTTGCTCGGGAATCGTGCTGTCGGTGGCTGGTGCGCCGACCTGCAACGCAATGGCCAGCGCCAACACCAGCGCACCGTCGAACAGCCCGACCAGCAAGGCCAACGGGTCGCCGTCGACGGTGCGCAAAGCCCGCCGCCGGCCGCGGCCGGTCCACTCAACCACGGTCCACCTCCGCCAGCAGCGCCTCGAGTTCGCGCAGTTCGGCCTCGTACCAGCGACTGCGTGTGCTGGCCACGGCGTAACAGATCGCGCAGGCCGCCAGGCCGGCGACCGTCGTCGAGAACGCCACCGCCAACTGTTCGCCCAGGCCACCGACATTGCCGGCGTGCAAGGCCCGCAATCCCGGTCCGAGCGGGATCAAGGTGCCGGCGAGGCCGAACATCGGCGCCAGACGCGACACCAGGGCCCCGCGGTCGACGACCTGGGCATGGGCGGCCTCGAGCGCGGCGAGTTCCTGCCGCGCCGCATTCGGCGCACTGGTGGCCAGGGCCGCGAAGTGCGACCGGCGGGTCGCCGCGGTCGTGCGGAGCGCGAACCGTTCGCGCAGCAGCGACCCG
>DAIMFJ010000392.1:3074-4309 GCA_036724695.1 Planctomycetota bacterium | reverse complement strand
CACGGCAGCCGGTGCTGGACCGCGGGCGCGGCGTAGACGCACCAGACGACCGCCGCGGTGGCCGCAGGGATCGGCGTGTGCCAACGCAGGTCCGGCGGCACCTGCAGCGTGGCGCCGAGCGCCAACGGCGACGGTGCCTGGGCGACCGCGGCACCGGCCAGCAACAGGCCGAAGAGGCCGAGGCAGGACCGCGCTGGCGAGGACGAAGGCACGGGGCGTACCGTAACCGAGGGGCGGGCGGCCGTCGCCACTCAACGCCCGGTGGCAGGTGCCGGCGGCCGGGCCGCGGCGAACACGCCTTCGTCGTCCATGCGCCGCACCAGATCGGCGACCACCTGCTGCACGCCCTGCGAGAGCGCCACGACGGCCCCTGCCGAACCCGGCCCCTCGATCGGCAGTTCGGCGACGAACTCGTCGTGCAACAACACGGCGTCGCGGGCTTCGAGCCACAGTTCGAGGCCGACGCGGGCGCGCCGTTCGCCACCGCTGGCGACCTCGGCGAAGTCGATGATGCGACCGTGCAGCGACCAGGTCTCGCGGCCCGGATCGGCGCCGCCCTTGACCAGCGCGACGGTACCCGAACGCGACAGCGACAGCACCAGCGCGTCGGTGACCAGGCGGTCGAGCGGCGCCACCCAGCGCTCTAGCGGCTGCGGTTCGAGCCGCACGCCGTCGGCGACCAGCAGGCAATCGCGGTCGAGCGCCGTGCCGAGCTGCAGGTCCATCACGCGCAACACGCCGGCGCGCTGCGGGTCGGCGCTGGCCGGGTCCGGCGGCGCGAGACGGTAGTAGCGTTCGCGCGGCACCGCGACGCTGCCGCAGGCGGCCAGCGAGGCAATCGACACCGCGAGAAGCACCGTGTGCATGGCTGTGTTCATCGTTCTCCTCCCGGCGGCGCCGCCGGGCGCTGCACCCCGAACAGCAGGCTGTCGGGCGCCAGTCGCAACTGCCGCGCGAAGCCGCGCACGTCGTCGAGCGCCAGCCGCAGGCTGCTGAGCGCGGTCTGCACCGGGCCCCGCAGGCCACCGGCCAATGACTGCACCTCGCGCAGCGTCGCGGCGAGCTCGGGGCCGAGTTCGGCGACCTGCTGCTGGAGCTGCGGCGGCAGTGCCGCGTAGGCCGCGTTGGTGGCGCGCACCTCGGCGACCAGGCTGGTCAGGGCCGGCGCGGTCTGTTCGGCGAACTGCCGCGTGCCGCTCTCGAGGTTGGCCAGGATCGCCGCGACGCGGGCCTGG
>DAIMFJ010000392.1:844-3064 GCA_036724695.1 Planctomycetota bacterium | reverse complement strand
CGTCGCTTCGAGCTGCCGCAGGGTCGCCATCGCCTGCTCCATCGTCTCGGGCAGGGTCCCCGTCAACGAGTGCAGCGGATCCTCCTTCGGCTGCAGGAACGCGCCCGGCGGCATCGACTTGCCGAGCGGGCCGTAGCCTTCGAGTTCGACGGTGACCTGGCCGGTGACCAGCAGACGGTCGAGCCGGGCCCGGGTCAGGTCCTGGATGTTGGCGCGGGTCGGGTCGACCAGCACCTCGACCAGCGTCTTGCCGTCCTGGAAGCGGATGTCCTTGACCGCACCGATCGGCACGCCCTGGAAGTTGACCTTGCTGCCGACCACCATGCCCTTGACGTTCTCGTGGAACAGGATGAAGTAGCTGACCCGCGAGCCGTCGAAGCTGCCCTGCAGCAGGAACGCCAGCATCAGCACGAACAGCCCGCCGGCGCCGAGCACGAACAGGCCGAGCCGGAAGCGGCGATTGCCGGGTTGCATCACGGGACCTCCAGGTGCGCCAATACGTCCATGCCACGGCTGTCTTCGGCCGGCAGGCGCCGTTCGATGAAGTCGCGGATCCGCGGATCCGGGTCGTGCCAGACCTGGTCGCGCGGGCCGAGCGCGGCGCCCCGGCCTTCGAGCAGCACGACGATGCGGTCGGCGATCTCGTAGGCCGACGGCAGGTCGTGCGTCACCACGACCATCGTGATGCCGAACACCTGGTTCAGCTTGCGGATCACGTTGTCGACCTCGGCGGCGGTGATCGGGTCGAGCCCGGCCGACGGTTCGTCGAAGTAGACGATGTCCGGATCGAGCGCGATCGCCCGCGCGATCGCGGCGCGTTTCCTCATGCCGCCCGACAGCGAACTCGGCAGCAGGTCGGCGGCGTGCAGCAGACCGACCATGTCGAGCTTCATGCGCGCGGTCTCGCGCACCACCCGTTCGGGCAGGTCGGTGTTCTCGGTCAGCGGCAGCATGACGTTCTCGAGCACCGTCAGCGAGCCGAGCAGCGCCCCGCCCTGGAACGACAACCCGGTGCGCAGGCGCAGCAGGTGCATCAGGTCCGGCGACGCGGTGTAGAGGTCGTGGCCGGCGACGAACACCGAGCCGAGCGCCGGCGGCAGCATGCCGCACAGATGCCGCAGCAAGGTCGTCTTGCCGCAGCCCGACGGGCCCATGATCACGAACACCTCGCCGCGGCGGATCGCCAGATCGACGCCGTCGAGGACCACGCGGCTGCCGAACACGGAAGACAGCGCGACGGCGCGCACCAGGTCGTCGGTCCGGCGCGGCGCGCCGATCTGCAGGCTGGCGGCGAGGTCCATGGTCAGAGCAGCATGCGTTGGCAGGTGACGAACAGGGCGTCGACGACGATCACCAGGAAGATGCCGACCACCACCGCGTTGGTGGTCGCCCGCCCCACCCCTTCGCTGCCGTCGGCGACGCGCAGGCCGAGGGCGCAGCCGACCACGCCGACCGCGAACCCGAACGTCGCACTCTTGGCGAGCGCCACCGCGAAGTCGGCCAGCGACAGCGCCGAGCGCAGCTGCGTGCCGAACTCCGGCAGGCCGACATCGGCGACGGTCAGCGCGAACAGCGCCCCCCCGCCGATCCCGACCACGTCGAAGAACACCGACAGCGCGACCGACGCGAACGCGCAGGCGACCACCTTCGGCGCGACCAGGAACGCCAGCGGCCGGATGCCCATCTGCTCGAGCGCGGCGATCTCCTCGCCGACCACCATCGCGCCGAGCTGCGCGGCGTTGCGCGAGCCGGTGCGCGCGGCCAGCACGATCGCGGTCATCAGCGGCCCGATCTCCGAGAGCACCGACACGCCGACCATGTCGGCGATGTACAGTTCGGCCCCCCAGACGCGCAGCTGCACGTAGGCCTGCATGGCCAGGATCAGGCCGAGCAGGAACGCGATCAACGCGACGATCGGCAGGGCTCCCGCGGCGCAGTGGTCGGTCTCGACCGCGGTGCGATCCAGCCGCAGCCAGCGGCGCCGGAACGGCCCGGCCGCCAGTTCGCCGAGCACCTGCCAGGCGGTACCCGCGACCGCCTTGGCGCCGTCGAGCAACGGTTCGACCCAACCCCCGAGCCGGGTGATCGCATCGTCGCGCGGTGCTGGGGCCGGATCGGCACAGAGCCGCTGCAGCGACAACAGCGAGAAGAAGTCGGTCATCGGCTGGCTCATGCCGCGCAGCCGCAGGTCGACGCCCGCCGCGCCGGCGGTGGTGTTGA
>DAIMFJ010000392.1:0-834 GCA_036724695.1 Planctomycetota bacterium | reverse complement strand
CAGCGAGACCACCACGCCGCCCAGCCCCGCCGAATCGAACGACTCGACCGCGCCGAGGTCGAGCACGAGGCGCGCCGGGCGGGCGCGCAGCTCGCGATCGATCTCGGCGACCAGGCCGGCCACCGTGGAGCGATCCAGGGTGGTGCCGACCGCGATGGTAGCTGCCTCTGCCATGTGCCGTGCGCCGTCGCCGGTGCTATCGGCAGTTCCGCCCGACTGGCTTGACCGACCGGCCGCCGGCTTCGGGCTTTCGCCGACCGGCCCGGCGTGCGACAATGCCACACGGTCGCAACCCCTCTCTCGCGCACTTCTTCCCGCGCGCCCGGTACCGGTCCGTCCGCACCGGCGATCCTTCCGGCTGACTGCCTTCCCCACGATCCATGAAGCCAACGACCCTCCTCTGGTGCGCCGTCGTCGTCACTGCCTGCGCATCCACCACCGCTCCCGATGCCGCCCACGACCAGCGCCTCGCCCAGGCGCGTCGCCTGGTCGCCGCCGACCCCGAGGCCGCGCTGCGCATCACCGGCCAGGCGTCGCGATGCGCTCGATCAGCGCCGCGTCGACCGCCACGCCGTCGCGTTCCGTGCGGGCGCGGGCGGCCCGGCGGCGGCTGCCGGGCAGGCGGGCGTTGTCCTGCGCGGCGATCGCCGCGACCAGGCCCGCCACCTGTTGCGCGAAGCCGCCGGAGAAGGCGGCCGGGTCGAGCGCGATGAAGCACTGGCCGGTGCGCGGCGGCCCGCCCGCCGTTCCCGAGAACGGGCTTGCCTCGCGGCTCGGCACCGCACCCGCCAGGCACGAGGCAAGGACCTCGACCAGCAGCCCGACGCCGAAGCC
>DAIMFJ010000391.1:1433-4312 GCA_036724695.1 Planctomycetota bacterium | reverse complement strand
GTTGTTCGCGCCCGCGCGCACGGCCGGCCTGTTCGCCTTCGGCGAGATCTCGCTGCGCGGCCGGATCCTGCCCGCGCGCGGTGCCGTCAGCGTCGCACTGGCCGCGCAGGCCGCGGGGGCTCGCGCCCTGCTGTGCAGCCCGGCGGATGCCGCCAGTTGCCGGGTCGTCGACGGCTTGAGCGTGCACGCCGCCGAGACCCTCGCCGACGCGGTGTTCTGGCTCGCTGGCCAGCGCGAACTGCCGGCGGCCCCCCTCCCCGGGCCGGTGGCCACCAGCGGCGCGGCGGCGCCCGAACTCGCCGACCTGCGCGGCCTCGACAGCCAGAAGCGCGCCCTGGCGGTCGCCGCGGCTGGCAGCCACAACCTGTTGCTGACCGGGCCGCCGGGCACCGGCAAGAGCGCACTCCTGCGCCGCCTGCCCGGCATCCTGCCGCCGCCGGCCCGGCACGAACGGCTGGCGATCCTGCAGACCCATGCCGCGGCCGGGTTGCGGCTGCCGGCGGCCGACGAGCGGCCGTTCCGCGCCCCGCACCACACCAGTTCGACGGCGAGCCTGCTCGGCGGCGGTGCGGACGTGCGTCCGGGCGAAGTCACGCTGGCTCACTGTGGCGTGCTGTTCCTCGACGAGGCGCACGTGGGCGAGCTCGTGAAGGCCGCTGATTACGGGGAGGCGCTGGCCGCCCAACTGGCTGACGCGGGCCTAGAGGTCACGCAAGCTCAGGCGCCCGACGCCTGGGAGGTCATCGTCGGCCCGTACCGCCGGGCTGGCTTCACCCTCGACGCCAACGGCACGTACGGCGCCGTCATGGCCGCCCTCGACGCGCTCGAAGCGCTGCGGCAGCCGCGCGAGGATGGCACCGTGACCGTCGGCCGGGCACAGCGCACCGTGACGATGCCGGCGAACTTCCTGCTGGTCGCGGCGATGAATCCCTGCCCGTGCGGCTACCTGGGGCACCGCCGGCGACCTTGCACCTGCACGCCGGGAGCGGTGGCCCGCTACCGCGCCCGGTTGTCGGGTCCCCTGCTCGATCGCATCGACCTGGTCACTGCCGTGCCAGCACTCGACCCCGCCGAACTGCGGGCGCCGAGCGGTGCCGGCGCTTCGACGGCCGGTTGGCGGGGGCAGGTCCTGGCGGCTCGGCGACGCCAGTTCGAGCGCCAGGCCGGCGAGCGGCTGGCCGTTCCGAACGGCCGCCTCGACGGCGAACGGCTGCTGCGGGCGTGTGCCGCGAGCGAGGCCACGCTGCGCCTGGTCGACGAGGTGTTGCGGCGACGCCACGAAAGCGGCCGCGGCCGGGTTCGCCTGCTGCGGCTGGCCCGCACGCTCGCCGACCTCGCCGCTCGCGAACAGGTCGAGGACGTCGACGTGCTCGAAGCGGCGGCGCTGCGCGCCGGGGCAGGTCCTCAGTGAGCGGTCGGTACGCGCACGAGCGGCAACTTGCCGGCCCGGGCCCGGCTCGGCGACCCAGCCGGGTCGCCGGCGGCGGGGCGTCCCACGGCGCGCCGACCGGCGGACGCTTCGGCGGCCTCGGCGCGGCGCTGCACTGGCCCTTGCAACCGCGGGGCGATCGCCGCGGCGTCGAGCTCCAGGGTCCGCACCGCGAACTCGAAGTCGCCGACCAGTTCGGACCACACGGCGCGGGGCGCGACACAGCTGACGACCACGAACGCCTCGCCGTGCGGCAGGACGTCGACGGTGGCGCGCAGCTCGCGGCCCTGCGCCACCAGGCGGAGCGTATCGCGGCCCTTGTGGGAGCTGCTCTGCCGGCTTTCGAAGCGCAGTTCGGGATGCAACAGCAAGAACCAGTTGGCGACCGCGTCGGCCGCCGTCGTCAACGCGGTGCCGGGTTCGAGATGGTCGAGGCGGGTGACGGCGATCGAGGTGCCGGGGTGCGGGCCTTGCAGGACGAGCCGCCCTTCGGGCAGGTCGTCGATCGGCACCCAGCTCGGATTCGGCAGCCAGCAGGCGAACGTGTCCCCCCCGGCGACCACGAAGCTGCTGGCGATCCGCGACCCGCTGGCGGCCCGCGGCGCCGACTCGGCAGCGCTGCGCACCGCGACCAGCGAGGGCCCGGCCAATTCCCGACGCAACGTGCCGCCGCGCTGGTCGTACCACGCGGCTTTGCGTTGCGCCCCTGCGGCGGCGTCGACCAGTTCGGTGACCTTCTGCGGTTCGCCGTCCCAACGCACGGCGCGCACCTTGGGGGCCTCGAGCCCCCTGGTCAGCAACTCGTCGTGCAGCGGGTCGTACATGGTCGTCACCGGCACGCTGCGGTGTTCGTGCAGGGCCTGCAGGCGAGCCAGCAGCGGGAAGGTTGCACCGGCCGGCCACGGCAGGCGGCGTTCGCTGCGGCCGTTGCGATCCAGCCGCGACAGCACCAGCTGATCGCCGTCGCAGCGCCCCTCGAGGATGCGCTCTTCGACGACCCGCTCGTTGCGGCCGGTCGGCTGGTTCGGCACCAGCGCTGCGGCGACCACCGGCTCGCCGATGCGTTCGCGGAAGTAGCAGCCCAGCGGCTCCAGCGTCGCACTGGCGCGCACCTGCGAGGTGATCTGGTAACGCCGCGAGCCAGCGGAGAACTCGTACTCCTCGCTGACCAGTACGGCGCCGTCCGCAGCGACGCTGATCCCGGCCTGCAACCAGCCGACAGCCTCGCCACTGGCGTCGTGGATCACGAACCACTCGCTGCGCGGTGCGATCGGCCCGCGCGCCGGTTGGACGGTTGCACCCGCGCCTCGCGCGATGCGCGCGATCTGCGCACGGCTGAGGCCGACCGTGGCGCCGGCCCCGAGCTCGATCTCCACGTAGGCGTCGAGCTGGGTCACGATGCGACCTTCCAGCACGTCGCCGTTCTTGAGTTCGACGACGTCGAGAGCAT
>DAIMFJ010000391.1:0-1345 GCA_036724695.1 Planctomycetota bacterium | reverse complement strand
GCCAATCCAAGCAGCAGGTTCGTGAGCATCATGGGCCGTTCGATCTCCACCCCGCGTATCGAACCGACGATGGCAAGGCCTTTACGGGGCCGCCCGAAACCGATGCCGGCTCAGCTGGCCGGCACCACGGCCGCACCGGACTTCCACAGGTGACGCCAGCCGATCCAACTGCAGCCGACGCCAGCCACGAACACCGGCAAGAACAGCCACCAACCCGGGAATCCGTACAAGCTGCCCCAGAAGACCCACCACAGGTGACGGCCGCCGCGATCTTCCCAATGCAGCGGGGCCAGGTCCTGCCGAGGCACCGCGTCGGGTACCGCGACGATCCCGAACAGCGGTTCGATGGTGTTCGCACTGCCGTGCCGCGGTCGGCCGTCGGCACCTTCGAAGTCGCCTCGCCACGACTTCAGCGCGTAGGTCCAGTGCGCATGCAGCGGCGAGAATCGCGGCAGGAAGTAGTAGTGATCCGCCTCGTCGACCGAACGCCGGTCGGCCTCGGTGATGATCCCTGCAGCGAGTTCCCGGTCGTACATGGCCCGCACCGCCTGCCCGGCCAGTTGGTTGCGGCCGCGCGTCGGCGCCACGAGCGACGCCAGGCTGACCAGGATGCCGATGCCGCACAACAGCCCGAACCACCGCGGGTGGGTCCGCCAAGGCTGCACTTGTGGCACCACCAACGCACACAGGCCCACCACCGCCGGCGTCACGTACCGTGCCGACCAGCACTGGCCGGACTGCCAGCCATTGGTCATCGAGAACAGCACCATCGGCACCGCGAACAGGGCCCACGCCAACCAGCGCAGGTGCACCGGTCGCCGCGCGGCCGGCAGCGCCAGCCACAGGATCGGCGACAGCCACAACACGCCCTTGCCCGCGGCGATCAGCAGCTTCAGCAACCCGTACGGCAATGGGTAGTTGAACCACGACGCGAACGGCGGGTAGCCAGTGTCCGACACTGCGCCGAAGCGAGCATGATTGACGCCGAGCAGCAGGACCAGGAACGGCAGGCCGCCGAGCCCGAACCAGGCCAGCAGACGCCAGTTGCCGAGCCGGCGCGCCGCGCAGGCCAGCGCCAGGATCAGCACGGGGGCCAGGAAGCCGTGGGCGTAGCGGGTCAGCACCGCCGCTCCGAGCGCGGCCCCGCCGAGCCACAAGGTGCGAGCCGAAACCGTTCCGGCGTGGGCACGCACCACGGCCAGCAGGGCCGCCAACAGGAACATCAGCCCCGGGCCATCCGACAGCGTCTCCCGGCCGAGCGGGAACAGCTGCGTGGCCAGCGTGATCGCGGCGGTGCTCCGTGCCGCGTCGCGCCCGTTCGCCCCGAGGGCCCGCGCGATGCCGT
>DAIMFJ010000390.1:0-4323 GCA_036724695.1 Planctomycetota bacterium | reverse complement strand
CGCGATGTTCGTGATGGTCGCCCGCCGTGGTGTGCATCAGTCGGACGACGGCGGCGTCACGTGGCGCATGGTCGAGGATCAGGAGATGATCACCTGGGACGTTCGCTCCGACGGTGCGATCGCGGTCGCGTTCGTCGGCGGCTCTGCTGCCGGCGACTACGCCTGGGTCAGCGAGGGCCACACGCGAATGGCCGATGGCACACCCGGAACCGGGGGCGTGCAGCCGACGCTGCGCGGCGCAGGGCTTGCTGGCATCGGCCGTACGTTCACGTTGGAACTCGAACGCGCGCGAGGCAATACCATCGCTGCGTTCTGGATCGTGATCGGCAACGAATCCGCTGCGGTGTTCGTGCCTACCTCAGGCACCTCCACCGTACCGGGCTCTGGTTCTGCGACGTTGCCCATGACCGTGCCGGCCAGTGCGGCGTTCATCGGCTTGCGCGTGCTCAGCAGGGGCGTCGTGTTCGATCCGGCCGCCGCGGTGGGCTATTGCTGGACCGAAGGTCGCGACAGCTGGATCCGTTGAGGAAGGTTGCTCGACGGTTGCACGCCAGCCGCACAAATGTACTGGATCCAGAGCAGCTTTGCGCCGGAGTTGTACTCCGATTGAGGACAACCTTGACGCCACGCTACGGACGGTCCTGACCGACGCCGAAGCGGTGCCAGTGCCAAGACCCACCCGGCGCGACGTCTCACTGGTGGAGCGCGCGGGCAAGGTCGATGCCGTCGTCGGCATCCTCCGGGCGCGCATCCTGCACGTCGAGTTCGAGGACGACCGCCTCGCCGAGTTGCAGACCGAGGATCTGCACCGCATTGAAGAAGCGTTCTTGCCCTGCACCCGGACAGCCACTGCAAGGAGTGCTGGTACTTCTTCGACGAGATCCAGAACGCACCGGGGTGGGAACGCTTCGTGCACCCATTGCTCGCCAATCGCAACCTGTATCTCGCCATCGTCGGCGAAGCTGCTCAGCACCGAGATCGCAACCAGCTTGTGCGGCCGCGGTCGGCTCGCGAGTGGCCACTGCACCGCCCGCACGGTCATTCCGGCCAGTTGGGGGAAGTGTCGGCGCCAACTTCTTTGCAATGCGATCAGGTGGCGCCGGGCACCCTGCCTGCTCCGGGGCTGCAGCCTGGGCATATGATCCCCACCCAGACGAGCACGGTGGACGGCTGCTCCATGCCGGCCGTGTTCCCAGTACCCTGAGGCCTTCGCCGCCGTGCTGCCCACATGACCCACCCTGCCTTGCTCGAGACCCGGCATCGCCCGTGGCCTGCGCCAAAGCGCGCCTGGTCGTTGTCGATGGGCTGGCACGAGTTGCTGTTCTTGCACTGGCGGGTGCCGGCACCGGCGCTGCAGGCACAACTGCCGAGAGGTGTCGAGCTGGAGACGTTCGACGGTTCGGCGTGGCTCGGCGTGGTGCCGTTCCGCATGGTCGACACCCGCTTTCGTTGGCTGCCGCGCCTGCCGACGGCGCACACGTTCCCGGAACTGAACCTGCGCAGCTATGTGCGCGTCGGCGACCGCAGCGGCGTCTGGTTCTGGAGTCTCGACGCGGCGAGTCGGCTCGTCGTCGAGGGCGCGCGGCTCGGCTTCGGCCTGCCGTACCTGCGCGCACGCATGCAGTGCGAACGCATCGGCGACGAGGTCCGCTATCGCAGCGAACGCACCGACCGCCGCGGGCCGCTGGCCACGTTCGTCGGCCGTTGGCGGCCGGCAGGCCCGTTCGAGCCGGCGGTCGTGGGCTCGCTCGAGCACTGGTTGTGCGAACGATATTGCCTGTTCGCCCAGCGGCGCGGCCGGCTCGTGATCGGTGAGATCGCGCATCCCCCGTGGCGGTTGGCGAAGGCGGAGGTGCATCTCGACGTGTGCGACATGGTGCGCCTCGTTGGCGTGACGTTGGACGAGGCGCCGGTGTCGGCGTTGGCGGCGGCACCGCTCGAGGTCGTTGCGTGGTCGCCGCGCGTTGTGGGCGTCGTAGCGACGGCTATTTCTTGCCGAACACCTCGGCGTGCACCTCGGCCATGATCGCCAGCCACCGTGTGCGATCCGCGGCGTTCAGGCGCGGGTCCTTCTCGAGCGCCTTCTTGAGCACGTTCGCGTCGCGGAAACGCGTGAACTCCATTGCGTGGCTGCGGAAGGTCTCCTCGCGGGTCTCGAGCTTGCCGAGCGCGGCCCAGTAACAGAATTCGGCGACCTTCGCGGCGTAGGCATCGTTGGTCGATTGCCGGCGGCCCTGCCGGTGGCACGCCGCCGCCATCAGTTGCGCGTATCCCGCGCCTTCGGGTGGGGTCCACAGGTCTGGACCGGCCACCGGGTGGCCGAACAACCACTTCACCGCATTGGCCTCGCGGCTGCGGTCGATGCCGGCGGGCAGTTTGGCGACCTCGGTGTCGATCCAGGCCTGCAGGCGTTGCTCGATCGACTCGGTCAAGGTCGGCAACAGCATGCCGTCGAGCTCGTTCTGGCCGGCCGCGCCTTCGCGCATGCGCCGTTCGTTCAACGCCGCCAGGCGACGGTTGTACTCGCCGATGCGCTTGTTCATCGCGTTGACGCGTGTCTGCCAGGCGTCGACGCGCGGCCGGTGGGTGTTCATGCGGGCCTGCAGGGCCTGGTTCTGGCTGCGCAGTTCGCCGAGACGGCGATTGAACGCGTCGACCTGCGAACTGCTGGTGCGATCGAGTCGTGCCCGGCTCGCGTCGTGGTTCTTCAAGGCCTCGTCGAGCCGTTTGGCCTCGGCGTTCAACGAAGAGGTGATCGCTTCGACCTCGACGCGTTCCTTGTCGACGATCGGCTTCTCCTCGGCCAGCCACGCGTTCTCCTGGCGGATCCAGGCGCCCTCGGAAACCGTCTCGGCCGACCAGCCGCTGTACTTCTGCCAGAAGCGTTCGTCGGTGCGTGGGTCGCTGCTGGTCGGTTTGTCGACCATTGCGATGCCCTTCTGCTCGTCCTTGCGCACCAGGTGCGCGAACGTCGCCGGCCGGCCGAGGGCGGCGCGCAGCGCCACCACGTCGCCGGGTTGGATCGCCACCGCGAAATACCGCACCAGCGGCCACGTCGCCGCCTTGCCTTCGGTCAACAGCTCGCACAGGCGGTGCGCCTGTGCGGTGTTGGCGTCGATCGGCGGCAACACTTCGGCCAGCATCGGCAGCAGTAGCTGGACGGCGAGCGCGTAGGTGTCCTTCGGTGCCTCGCCGCCCACCAGCGTCGGCAGGTCGGCGACCTTGCCATTGGCCCGGCGACCGACCATCGCGCTCTGCAGCAGCAGTTGCGCCGCCGTGGCCGGCATGCCGCGGGCCGCGGCGGCGTCGGCAGCAGCGCGCAGCTCGACGGCGATCGCGTCGAGTTGTTGCGACAGGAACGCCGCGTGCCCCAGCACGCCGGGCCGCGCGTTCTTCTGTTGGCCGCCCAGCAGCGCCATCTCCTGCTTGTGCAGTTCGCGCAGGCGACGCACGACCTGGTTCTTGTTCTCGGCGCGGCGCAGTGGTTCGAGTTCGTCGAGCGCCGTCAGCACTTCGTCGACGAACGGCTTGTCCAGATACGGGAACGGCCGTTCCGGTGGGTTGGCGAGGGTCTCGAGGTCGCGCAGCAGGACCTTCTCGAGCCAGTCTGCGGTCAGGGTGCGGCCGGCTTTGCGGGTCGCCGCCAGCCACGGCTTCACCTGTGCCGCGAGGTAACGGCGGGCCAGCCGGTCGGTGTCGCCGGTGTTGGGCAGAACCGGTGGGCGGGTGGCGCCCAAATGCCGGCGAGCCGCGAGGCCGTCGAGGTAGGGAGTCTCTGGTTTCTCGAGGGCGCCGACGTTCCGCCACGCCGTGGCGATCGTCTGCGGCGCTTCGCGCGTCGCTTGCGGTGTCCACAGCCAGAACCAGTCCGTCGCGGTGCGAGCGGTCTGCGGAGTGCGTTTGGCGGCCTCGGCCGTGGCGAGCTCGTCCCAGGCGCTGCGGATCTGGGCATGCACCGGCGAACTGGCGCGCTGCAGACGGCGGGTCGACTCGGCCGCCTTGGGCAGGTTGGTCGTGTACAGCGCGACCTTCGTGGCGGCGTCCGCGCTGGCCCAGGCGGTCTGGTGGGCCGCAGCCAGGGCGTCCAGCTCGGCGAGGATCGGGGTGTTGACCGCCAGCCGGTACGCATCGATCGCGGCTTGTGCGCGCGGCTTCACGTCGTCGGCGCCGCTCGTCGGCACGTAGGCGAGGCGATCGAGCCAGCGCTGCACGTTCGGCCAATCGCTGGCGGCGAGCGCCGTGCCGAGTTCGGCACGCGGATCGGCGATCGCGGTGCGTTCGTCGTGGTCGAGCAGGACCGCGCGGTCCTTGCACCAGACGATC
>DAIMFJ010000389.1:466-4341 GCA_036724695.1 Planctomycetota bacterium | reverse complement strand
CTCGGCTTCAAGCTCGTTCCGTCGACCGGGTAAGCGGGGGCTGTTCTTTGGAAGCGGCGCCGGCCGCGCGGCCGGCAGCGGCGGAATCGTCGGGGGGAGGAGGATGCGCCCCGGAGGCGAGACCTGCCAACTTGGCGGACAGCCTCTCCACCAGACCTGCCATTCTGGCGGCATTCGCGCCATGCGGAATGCCGATCACAAGTCGTAACCAGCGACCGGAAAACAACTTGCTGCGCCTGCTCGGGATGGCACATGGGTTGCTCAGGTAAGACCCCGTCCCGGCGACGGGTCTGCTGCCATGTTCCAGAGCTTCCGAATCCTGCTGGTCGAAGACGACGACTCGCTGCGCGAATGCCTCAGCGAGTTCCTCGGCGACCATGGTTGGTTGGTGGGCGCCGTCGCCCACAGCCAGGAAGCCGTCTGGCTGGCGCGCCGGCAGCGGTTCGACTTCTCCATCCTCGACTTCCACCTGCCCGGCATGACCGGCCTCGAGCTGTTCCAGCAGCTCGCCGCGATCCGGCCGTTGCCGGCAATCCTGATGTCGGGCCTGGCCAGCGCCGAAGAGGCCGCCGCGGCCCGCCACGCCGGGTTCTTCACGTTCCTGCGCAAGCCGCTCGAACTCGAACGGCTGCGGCAGGCCGTGCAGACCCTGATCCACTCGCACTTCGGCGGCCCGATCGCACCGATCGGCCCGGCCCAGCCGCCGCAGCCGCCGCCACCTTCCCAGCGACCGCGCCGCGAATTCTGAGCGGCGCCTCGCGGCCCAGCCTGTGCTGGGCCTCCGGACTCTCTCCAACCTCCCAAACCCAACCCCCGCAAAGCCAGCAATGTCCAAGACCAAGTCTGCGACCGTGACTCCCCTCGGTGACCGTGTCCTCGTCAAGCGCGTCGCCGCCGACGAGAAGACCAAGGGTGGCATCATCCTGCCCGACACCGCCAAGGAGAAGCCGCGCGAAGGCATCGTCGTCGCCGTCGGCAACGGCAAGCTCCTCGACAACGGCACCCGTCAGGCGATGTCGGTCAAGAAGCAGGACCGCGTGCTGTTCTCGTCGTATGCCGGCAGCGAGATCAAGCTGGACGGCGAAGAGCTGCTGATCCTCGGCGAGGACGAGATCCTCGCGGTCATCGAGTGATCGCGGCGTAGCCCCCACCCACCCAGACCACACACCCCCAGAGCATTCCCATGGCAGTCAAGAAGATCGCATACGACCAGGAAGCGCGCGAACGCATGCGCGACGGCGTCAAGCAACTCGCCCGCGCCGTCAAGGTCACCCTCGGCCCGCGCGGCCGCAACGTCATCATCGAGAAGTCCTTCGGCAGCCCGACCGTCACCAAGGACGGCGTGACCGTCGCCAAGGAGATCGAGCTGGCCGGCAAGTACGAGAACCTCGGCGCGCAACTCGTCAAGGAAGTGGCGTCGAAGACCTCGGACATCGCCGGTGACGGCACCACGACGGCGACGGTGCTCGCCGAAGCCATCTTCGAAGAGGGCATCAAGAACGTCACCGCCGGCGCCAACCCGGTCGGCATCAAGCGCGGCATCGAGAAGGCCGTCGCCGCGGTCGTCGCCCACATCCAGAAGATCAAGATCGACGTCAAGGGCAAGAAGGAGATCGCCCAGGTCGGTTCGATCGCCGCCAACAACGACGAGGAGATCGGCAACATCCTGGCCGATGCGATGGAACGCGTCGGCAAGGACGGCGTGATCACGGTCGAAGAGGGCAAGAGCCTCAACACCGAGGTCAAGTGGGTCGAAGGCATGCAGTTCGACAAGGGCTACCTGTCGCCGCACTTCGTCACCAACCAGGACAAGATGGAAGCGGTTCTCGAGAACCCGTTCATCCTCGTCCACGAGAAGAAGATCTCGTCGATCAAGGACATGCTGCCGCTGCTCGAGAAGATCGCGCAGAGCGGCCGTCCGCTGCTGATCATCGCCGAGGACATCGAGGGCGAAGCGCTGGCGACGCTGGTCGTCAACAAGCTGCGCGGCGTGTTCAAGTGCTGCGCGGTCAAGGCGCCGGGCTGCGGCGATCGCCGCAAGGCGATGCTCGAGGACATCGCGGTCGTCACCGGCGGCAAGGCGATCTTCGAGGACCTCGGCATCAACCTCGAGTCGGTCGGCACGGCCGACCTCGGCAGCGCCAAGAAGGTCGTCGTCGGCAAGGACGACTGCACGATCATCGAAGGGGCCGGCAAGCCGAAGGACGCGCAGGCGCGCATGGAGCAGATCCGTGCCGAGATCGCGCGCACCACTTCGGACTACGATCGTGAGAAGCTGCAGGAACGCCTGGCCAAGCTGGCCGGCGGCGTCGCGCAGATCATGGTCGGCGCGGCCACCGAGGCCGAGATGAAGGAGAAGAAGGCCCGCGTCGAGGACGCGCTGCACGCGACGCGTGCGGCGGTCGCCGAGGGCATCGTGCCGGGCGGCGGCGTGGCGCTGCTGCGCGGCGCCAAGGCGCTGGACACGCTGAAGCTCGACGGCGACGAACGCATCGGTGCCGACATCGTGCGTCGCGCGCTGGAGTCGCCGATGCGCCAGATCGCGGCCAACGCCGGCGTCGACGGCTCGATCGTCGTGCAGACGGTGCGCGGCCACAAGGACGTCACCTACGGCTACAACGCCGCGACCGACACGTACGAGGACATGATCAAGGCCGGTGTCGTCGACCCGGCGAAGGTCACCTGCGCGGCGCTGCAGAACGCGGCGTCGGTGTCGACGCTGCTGCTGACCACCGAGGCGCTGATCTCGACGGTGCCGGAGAAGAAGCCGGCCGGCGGCGGCGGTGGTCACGACCACGACCACGGCATGGGTGGTATGGGCGGCATGGGTGGCATGGGCGGCATGGACTTCTGATCCGACCGTCGTCACCTCGCACGCGGCCCGGCGGCGCCACTCGGCGCCCCCGGGCCGCGCTCGTTCCGGGCGGGCTCGGCGCGGCGATTCCGGTCGGTCCGGAGCCGCGCGGCGGTCACAATCGGTGTCCCGATGCGCGCCGTCACCTTCCGTTCCGTTCGCGACGTGGTCACCGCCGAGGTCGCCGAACCGGTCGTCGCGACGCCGTTCGACGTCGTCGTGCAGGTCGAACTGGCGGCGATCTGCGGTTCGGACCTGCATCCGTACCTCGGGCGCGAGGTCGGTCTCGACGCGGGGACCGTGCTCGGCCACGAGTTCCTCGGGCGGGTCGTCGCGGTCGGCAGCGCCGTCGCGAGGTTCCGGGTCGGCGATCGGGTGGTGGCACCGTTCTCGACCAGTTGCGGTACGTGTTGGTACTGCAAGCGGGGCCTTACCGCGCGCTGCTCGGACGGTCAGCTGTTCGGCTGGGTCCAGCAAGGCCGCGGTCTGCACGGCGGACAAGCCGAACGGGTGCGCGTGCCGCTCGCCGATGCGACGCTGGTCGCAGTGCCCGACGGCGTGCCAGCCGAGGAGGCACTGCTCGCCGGCGACGTGTTGTCGACCGGGTTCTTCTGCGCGCAGCTCGGCGGCGTGCAGCCCGGCGACGTGGTCGTGGTGGTCGGCGCCGGCCTCGCGGGCCTGACCTGCGCGCATCAGCTCCAGCGCGCGGGCGTTCGGCCCACGGTCTACGAGGCGCAGGAGCGCGTCGGTGGGCGGGTGTTCTCCGGTCGTGGGCTCTTCGCGGGCGACCTCGTCTGCGAGCTCGGCGCGGAGCTCGTCAACCGCGATCACGTCGTGATGCGCGGGCTCTGCCGTGAGCTCGGCCTCACGCTCGAGGACTACTGCGACGACGCGATCGCGACGAAAGAGATCTTCCACGTCGGCGGCGAACGCTACACCGCCGAGAACGCGCACGAGGCCTTCCGCCACCTCGCGGCGGCGTTGGAGCGTGAGCGCGCACGCCTCGGAAGCTTCGACCTCT
>DAIMFJ010000389.1:0-451 GCA_036724695.1 Planctomycetota bacterium | reverse complement strand
GATCGATCGGATGGCGATCGCCGAGTGGCTCGACGCCGCGGAGAGCACGGGGTGGTTCCGCACCGTGGTCGACGTCGCGTTCACCACCGAGCTCGGGCGCGAGTGCGACGCGCAGTCGGCGTTCAACCTGCTCTACCTCTACGAGCCCTTGCTGGAAGAAGGGCGGCACTACGCGCCCGTCGGCGGGAGCGACGAGCGCTTCCACGTGCACGGAGGCAACGCCCTCGTCGCGACGCGGCTCGCGGCCGCGCTGGAGGGTTCGCTGGAGCTCGGCGCGCGGCTCGAAGCGCTGAGCGGCGGCGACGGCGACTACACGCTGGCGTTTCGGCGCGGCGCGAGCACGTTCGAGGTCCGCGCGAGCCACGTCGTGCTCGCCGTGCCGTTCACGACGCTGCGGGAGGGCGATCTGCGTGTCGAGGGCGTTTTCTGCTCCGCGCCAGCGGTAAATCTG
>DAIMFJ010000388.1:0-4348 GCA_036724695.1 Planctomycetota bacterium | reverse complement strand
AGGCGCGGCTGGCCGCCTTGGCGCCGCCAGGGCTGTCCCAGGACGAACGGGCCAACCTGTGCGAACGGCTGGCGATCCGTTTGTCGCTGCGCAACCTCGAGACCTTCCCGGCGGTCAAGCGCCGCCTGGAAGCGGGTACGTTGCGAATGCACGGCTGGCATTACGACCTCGCCCAGGGCACGCTGACGGTGCTCGACGCGGCGACGCAGCGGTTCGTGCCGGTCGGTACGCCAGGGACCCAGTGAGCTGCCGAGCCGGCGACGGAACTCGTCCGCGCCCTTGTTCCGGCCCACCTGGCGGTTATGGTGGGGTCGGATTCGTCTGCTGAGGAACCCGGTCATGGTCATGTTCTCCACCCTTCGTTCGGCGACCTTGCGGGCCTGCGGGCTCGCGGCGGTCGCTCTCCTGACGGCTTGCCAGACGGTCGAGCCCAAGTCGGTCGATTCGACGCTGGTCGCGGCGCCGGCCCTGGTCACCGTGCGGCCCAGCGACATCGCCGTGCTGCCGGTCGAGGACGGCACGCCGGATGCGGCGTTCTCGCGGCACCTTACGTACCTGCGCCAGGAAGTGATGCGGCAGCTGGTCGATCGCCTGTACGTGCCGATCACCGCGGCGGCCGTCGACGTGGCGCTGGCGACCAAGGTGTCGGCGGTCGAGGCCTCGACCCGCAAGGATTCGATGTTGGCGCCAGCAGTGCTGCGGACCTACGCCGGGCACGCCAAAGAGGACGCGGTGTTCGCGGTGCGCATCGACCGTTGGGACGAGTCGATGCTGCTGGTCGACAAGCGGGTCCGGTTCCAGATGCAGGCGGCGATGATGTCCAGCGCGGGCGAACAGCTGTGGAGCGGGACGCTGCGTGGGGAGATCAAGGCCGGTGGCATCGGCGCGGCGCCCCGCGACAAGGACGGAATGGCCCGCAGTTGCATCGGGCTGGCGGTCGAAGAGATGTTGGCGCAGCTGCCGCAGCGCAAGCTGTGAGCTGGCAGGCCGGTGCGCTGCAGCGCGGAGTACGGTGTGGCCGTACCCCTTTTCCGGGTGGCCCTTGCGCGCCCGGCCGCGAACCGCTAGCCTTTTCGCCCTGATTGATGCCCTTTGCCCCCGGGCCGAACGGTGGGGGCCGACCGCGCACTCCGGAAACCCTGTTCTGGGGCGCTGGTTCTGAACTCCGAACGAGGATCCAGGGATGACCATCGCACAAGCAGCCAAGCAGCAGATCATCAGCGACAACAAGCGCCACGAGAAGGACAGCGGCTCGCCCGAAGTCCAGATCGCCGTGCTGACGGCCGAGATCCAGGATCTCACCGGGCACATGCAGCGCCACCCGAAGGACTACCACAGCCGCCGCGGCCTCCTGCTGAAGGTCAACCGGCGCAACAAGCTCTCGGCGTACATGCGCCGGGTCGATCCGCAGAAGTACGCGCAGCTCGCAGCCAAGCTCGGCCTGCGCAAGTAACCACGCTTTGCTTTCCAACCGCGGGACCGCGCCGAAGCGCCCCGTCCCGCACGATCCAAGAGGTTCACCTCCAACAGACAGAACCGCGCCGCCGTCGTGGTGGCGCAGCCTGCCCAGGCAGGCAAGCAGGCGGAATCGAACTGCATCCGCCGGGCGCGCGCCGCAAGGTGCTGCGCGCCAGACCCGGGGCGCCCTCGACGGGCGCATGCAGACGGTCGCGACGACCGTTCCGCCCCCTGCGCGCCAACCGGCGCATCTCGCTCGCCGATCCGGCGGCGCTGCCACGCGATTCGCGCGCGGCGCGACCGCCCGACCGAGCGTCGCGAGGATCCACCAGCCGGCGCGTGGCGCCGCCTGGCACTTCCGACGGTCGCTTCGCGTCCGTCGGCCGGCGGCAACCCCGCCACCCGCACTGCCGGCGCGGGCCCCCGTAGGGGCAACCGGTCGGTGCGTCAGCTACGCAATCGCACGAACGAAGAACGAGAAGATCCCCCGAAATGGCCAGCAAGAAGAAGGCGGAAGATTCCCCTGCCCCGGCGCGCAGCGCCAAGCCCAAGAAGCCTGCGGCGCCGCGCCGCGGCACCCGCAAGGCGACCGACGAAGTCGCCAGTGAACCGCGCAGCAGTGAACCGCGCAGCAGTGAACCGCCGGTCCAGGCGAAGGCGCCGGCTCGTGCCAGTGTGCCGACCGGCCGCGTGGTCGTCGAGCGTGAGATCGGCGGTCGCACGCTGACCCTCGAGACCGGCCGCATGGCCAAGCTCTCCGACGGTGCCGTCGTCGCCCGCTACGGCGACACGATGGTGCTGGCCTGCGTCAACAGCAGCAAGGCCCCGGACGGCATCGACTTCTTCCCGCTGACCGTCGACTACCGTGAGAAGACCTCGGCCGCGGGCGTGATCCCGGGCGGGTTCTTCAAGCGCGAAGGCCGGCCGACCACCAAGGAGATCCTCGCCTGCCGCATCATCGACCGGTCGATCCGGCCGATGTTCCCGGACGGCTTCCGCCGCGACGTCCAGGTGCTGTCGCAGGTGCTGTCGACCGACCGCGAGAACGATCCCGACGTGGTCGCCGCGATCGCGTCGTTCGCCGCACTGGCGGTCAGCTCGGTGCCGCACGGCACGACGCTGGGCATGGTGCGCATCGGGCTGAAGGACGAGCAGCTGCTCGTCAACCCGCTGTGGTCGACGATCCAGAGCCCCGAGAACAAGCTCAACCTGACGGTTGCCGGCTCGGACGAGGCGATCGTGATGGTCGAGGCCGGCGCCAAGGAAGTCGCCGAGGAGACGATGCTGGCGGCGCTGCAGATGGCCCACAAGGTCACCCGCGAGATCGTCGCGATGATCGAGGAGCTGCGCCAGAAGGCCGGCAAGCCGAAGATGGCGTTCACGCCGCCCAAGCACGACGAGAAGCTCGTCGCCGCGATCGAGGAGCAGTTCGGCCGCGAGCTGCGCGCCGCGCCGCTGACCCCAGGGGCCAAGCAGGATCGCAGCGCTGCGACCAAGGCCGTCAAGGAGCGGGCGATGGCGGCGTTCCATGCGCCGAGCGGCGCCTCCGAGTCGCAGGCCAAGGCCTGGACCACGACGGTCGGCGAGATCATCGGCGGCATCGTCAAGCAGGGTGAACGCGACTCGATCCTGCGCGGCAAGCGCGCCGACGGTCGCGACACCAAGACGATCCGACCGATCACCATCGAGGTCGGCGTGCTGCCCCGCGTGCACGGCTCGGTGCTGTTCACGCGCGGCGAGACGCAAGCACTCGGCGTCGTGACGCTGGGTGGCACCGACGACCAGCAGACGATCGACGGCCTGATGCCGGAGCCCAAGCGGCGCTTCCTGCTGCACTACAGCTTCCCGCCGTTCTCGGTCGGCGAGACCAAGCGCGTGCTGGCGCCCGGCCGTCGCGAGATCGGTCACGGTGCGCTCGCCGAGCGCGGCCTCGAACCGGTCCTGCCGGCCAAGGACGAGTTCCCGTACACGATCCGCATCACCAGCGAGATCCTCGAGTCGAACGGCAGCTCGTCGATGGCGACGGCCTGTGCCGGCACGTTGGCGATGATGGACGCCGGTGTGCCGATCAAGCAGCCGGTCGCGGGCATCGCGATGGGCCTGGTGATGGAGGGCAAGAAGTACGCGATCCTCAGCGACATCCTCGGCAGCGAGGACGCCTGCGGTGACATGGACTTCAAGGTCGTCGGCACCGGCCGCGGCATCACCGCGCTGCAGATGGACATCAAGTGCGATGGCCTGACGCGCGAGATCATGGCCGAAGCGCTCGAGCAGGCCAAGCAAGGCCGCTTGCACATCCTGCGCGAGATGCTCAAGGCGCTGCGCGCGCCGCGCCAGCAGATCAGCCCGAACGCACCGCGCCTCGAATCGCTGCAGATCCCGAGCGAGAAGATCGGCCTCGTGATCGGCCCGGGTGGCAAGAACATCCGCGCCATGCAGGAGCAGTTCGAGTGCAAGATCGCCATCGAGGACGGCGGCATCTGCACGGTCACCGGGCTCAACTCCGAGAAGGTGATGGCCTGCGTCGCCCACCTGAAGGCGATGACCGCCGAGATCGAACTCGGTGGCGTCTACGAAGGGCGGGTCACCGCGATCAAGGAGTTCGGCGCGTTCGTCGAGATCCTGCCGGGCCAGGAAGGCCTCGTGCACGTCAGCGAACTCAGCGACGAGTTCATCCGCGCGGTGACCGACGTCGTGCGCATCGGCGACACGATCAAGGTCAAGGTGATCTCGATCGACGACTTCGGCAAGGTCAAGCTCAGCCGCAAGGCGTTGCTGGTCGCCGGCGGTGGTGGTGCGGCGGCTGCGCCGGCCGCGCTGGCCGAAGGCGAGGCCCGCGCCGAGCGGCGCCCGCGCCGCGACCGCGACGACCGCGGGGGCCGTGGTGACC
>DAIMFJ010000387.1:0-4357 GCA_036724695.1 Planctomycetota bacterium | reverse complement strand
GACAAGTGGTAGGGCACGCGGGACGCTGTTCGGCACGTAGAGCAGTGACGAAGACAGTTCCGGCCGGACGTGCAAATGCAGGTGCGAACGGAGCGGAGAGAGGGGCTGCCGGGCTAGCCAGGACCGACGGCGAGGCCGAGCCTGGAGCCGAATGGCGGCACGACGCCGCACTCCCGGGGCCATGACACCTCCGGTCGGCGTGCGCGGACGACCGCGAATTGCGTCGGAGCCAAAGCTCTCCGCTGCCAAAGGAAGTTACGCGTTGCCGGCCACGGCCGCGATATGGATGCCGAGGTCCACAGCAACCACCCTGCCCCGTAGCCGCTGCTGACCAAGCCGATGGGCAACCCAAGGAGAACATGCCGCACACGAGTAGCAGCTTACGGCTCGCCAATCTCTTGAAGGTCGCCGCATGCGACGACCAGGGCCCAGGTCATGATAAGGCCGTCCAAGTGTTTGAGGGCTAGCGCAACCCATTACTGGACCAAGAGTTGGCGACACCCGGGGCAACCTGCAGCACAGACGACGGACCATCGCCCCACCGAACAGTGGGCGAACCCAACGGCAACCAATAGGTGGTCACATCCTTGCGATTCAGAAACACTCGCCCAACGTCAACGTCGGAGTATGCAACATCAAGATATGTCGCCCTGGCCCCGAATGCCCCCGGCGCAACCACCACTCTCCCTGCAGCTGTTAGCGTAAGGGCTATATGGTGCACATTTGCTTCACCGATCGACAAACTTACAATTGATGAGCAGGCCTGCGCATCATATGCTACTGCTTGAATGTATGCAGTCATCGCAGGCAGATTCATGACGCTACACTCCACCCCTGTCGGCCAAGCCGCAACGACAATCTCACCCCTATCATTCTTCACAATCACACTAAGGCCGCCTGGAGCGACATCGCCACACCCGTGCAATGCGATACGAACAGCACTCTCGGCCACCACGTCACGCACAACCGCCCGATCGCCTACTGTTAAATCTACGGGCTCAAGATGGATATCTGGACTCGCCCCTCTCGGAAACGATATCACGGGCGTAACGACCTCGCGCGGAAGGTCTACAAACTTCCCGCGCCAACCCGATGAGTCGCTGCGAGCAATTTTCTTATGCGTAATATTGTTCCCATGCTTGTCCTTTAACAAAACATGGAAATCACCACCAGGGTGCACGTACGGAAAATGGAGCTCCAACTCCAAATCAGCTAGCGAGCATGCCTCCCCCAATGCCGACAAGTCCACCTCCACCACCTGAGACACGGGCTCAAATGATATCTTGGGAGTGGCGTAGGAAATATTGGATTCGCGGGAATTGGCGTGCACTATCAAGCTGCCGCGGCGCGAGACGGACAAGGGCACCACAACGCGATCCTCGCGCATTGGAATAGGGGCCCTATCCAACAGCTGACAGGAGGCCCGATTCTCTGCCTCGGAATCGAATGAATCATAAGCAAGTTGGAGAGCCACGTCTAAACGCTGCCTTAGACCAGAGGGCACATTAACCAATCGAACATCAAGGGCGGGGCTACGCCGCATGTCCACCACAAACTCGCCTTCGTGTACCAAATCTGAACGCTTAACCAACTCGACACAACAAGTGCGATTCAGGACTGCAAATACACCTCCAACCTTCGGCACCTCATGGCAAGTGGCCATCGCGCCCCAGTCAACAGGACCATCAACAGCTACAGAAACGTCAACCAACAAGGTCGGGATAGGCGCGCCATCCAAGAAGGTTGATATCGTTGCAACGCGGAGATCGGACACAGCACTCCGCGCCGAACTCTCCCATGGCACCGTGCCACCCTCACGACCCGCCTCAACTCGGGCGCCGACGCTCGCAGGACAAGCAGGCCCCGAAACACTAAGGGGAGTGGCGATTGGATGGCGAGCATATATCATGAATCCCACGAATGCAGACAACAGACTCAGTGCGACTAGTGCAAGAGCGAACTGAACCGATCTTCGGTCCCGATAAATGCGTTGTATCATTACAGATTACAAGGTCTACTGGTCTTTATGTGGTACACCCGCGAGCCGGATACCTACTAGCAGTCGAGTCTTCGGGGTTTCGTGCGGGTCACCCTCAAGTTCGGGCACCCCTTGGCAGTTTACGTTGTCCGGCGCAAGTTGAGAAGGGGGTGGCGGCCATCCGCCCAGGCTCCGCGCCGCCGACGTCCGGCTAGGAAAGCCCGCGCCGCGCAGCTGCCCGTCGGTCCGGTCTTCCCGTCGGCGCGGCACGCGCCTTGTTGGCCGCCCGCACGTCGTCGCTCGCTGGCCGCAGGTTGGCGGTCCCGCGCGCCCGCACCCTACTCCGATACAGGGTGCGGGCGCTACCTCATGCCGAAGTCTCGGCATGGCCACGTCTTCGTTCCTGCCGATAGTCGCGTCGGCTGCGGCGGTTTGTAGATTGGCTGCGTGCAAGACCGCGACCTCTACAACCAGATCCTCGGCCTCCGCAAACCCTGGTCGATCCTCGATGTCGACCTCGACGCCAAGACATGCCAGGTGTAGACGGCGGTCAGGATCCGCGTGATTCCGGCGGTCGGGCGTGCCATGACCTCTCCCCAGGTCGGACCTGGCCAAACCCCCTTCCTGGAGGCGAACAGGACCTTGCGCACCAAGCAGAAGTCGCAGTAGTGGACGAAGTTCCGGCGCACGATCTGGTGTGCCGGGGGCCGCATCGCTATCGAGGCTTCGGGCCTGGGGTGCTTGGTGCGCCCCCTGGCGCTCGGCACCGGGGTCGAAGAATGCTCAGCCCGTGCAGCTTGTGGATGCGTTACGGGCGCCCCGGCGGAACCGCCAGTCTGGCAGCGCTGTCGTTCACGCCAGCAAGCTTGCCGCTGGGCGTTCCTCTGCTTGCCAGCATCCGTTCCCTGGTACTTGCGACCTGCCGCTCTGAGCGATTTTGCCCTGGCCGCCGCAGCGCAGGCCTGGGAGCAGTAGCGGTGTCTCCGATCGCACGGGAGGCAGATCCTGACGACGCACTCGCAGTCGAGGCACCGGAACACCCTGTGGAGCCCCCATTCGGCAGGAGGCGTGAGTCGGCAGAAGCGCATCCAGCAAGCTCTAGCGATGTGCACTGCGAGGAACCAGAGCCAAGAGCCGTGCTACGGAGAGCCGAATTAGAACCAGGTCAAACCGCCGGAATCACGCGGATTGTGACCGCCGTTTACACCAGGTGACTCTGACCATCGGCCTGGCCGCCGGGGCCGAGCTCGCCTGCCCCGAATGCGAGAATGCGCGCCCACGCTACGACGCCCGGCTGCGCAGCTGGCGCCATTTGGACACCTGCCAGTTCCAGACCATCCTCGAAGCCGAGGTGCCCCGGGTCGAGTGCCCCGAGCACGGCGTGAAGCAAGTGCGCGTGCCGTGGGCCGAGCCAGGGTCGCGCTTCACGGCGTTGATGGAGGCGGTGGTCATCGACTGGCTGCGCGCCATGGGCGCCATCTCGGCCGTCGCCAAGCAGATGCGGCTGTCGTGGGACGAAGTCGACAGCATCATGGCGCGGGCCGTGAAACGGGGTTTGGCCCGCCGGCAACGTGTGCGAGTCGAGCGCCTGGGCGTCGACGAGACGTCGTTCCAGCGCCGCCACGAGTACGTCACGATCGTGACCGACTTCGCCACCGGCACGGTCCTGCACGTCGCCGACGACCGCAAGCGCGAGAGTCTGGCGGCGTACTTTCGCAGTCTGAGCGGGGACCAGCTCGAGGCCATCGAATCGGTCGCGATGGACATGTGGGGAGCGTTCATCGCCGTGACTCGCGAGTTCGTGCCCGACGCAGATCGCAAGATCGCGTTCGACAAGTTCCACGTCGCCCAGCATCTGGGCGATGCACTCGATCGAGTGCGGCGGGAGGAGCACCGCAAGTTGCTCGAGGAAGGCAACGACGTGCTCAAGGGCTCCAAGTTCCTCTGGCTCAGCAATTCCGATAATCTCGATCCAGCACAGGCCCTCGCGATGGATGCGTTCCAGAAGATGAACCTGCGTACCGGCAGGGCGTGGGCGCTGAAAGAGAGTGCGATGTGTATCTGGCACTACGTGAGCCGCAGCCGCGCCAAGACCGAGTGGGCCGCGTGGTTGTCCAAGGCGATGCGCAGCAGACTCGAGCCGATGAAGAAGGTCGCGCGGATGATCCGCACTCACCTCTGGGGCATCGTCAATGCCATGGCGCTGCGGACCACCAACGCCGGCAGCGAGTCGGTCAACGCCAAGGTGCAACGCATCAAGCGCACTGCATGCGGATTCCGGAACCGAGAACGGTTCCGGAACGCCATCTACTTCCACCTGGGCGGCCTGGAGCTGCATCCGGCCGTCAGCGGATGACCCACACGATTTCCTGAAGCGCC
>DAIMFJ010000386.1:0-4362 GCA_036724695.1 Planctomycetota bacterium | reverse complement strand
CGGCAAGACGCACACCGTTCGCCTGTTCGACCTGCCGCAGCACTGCGCGTTCATGGTGTTCGGGTGGAACCGCACGCAGCCCGTATCGCTCGCCCAGTACGGCATGCCCGCCTGTTTCCAGCACCTGAGCGCCGACGCCGCCGTGTTCCTCGCCGGGCAGAACCACCAGGCGGTGTTCGAACTGCCGATCCCGGATTGGCCGGGCCTCGTCGGGCTGCACTTCTACAACCAGGCGGTGGTGTTCGATCCGGGCGCGAACACGCTGGGCGCAGTCGTATCGGACGCGGCGGAGGGCGTGATCGGCCGAAGGTAGTCTGCGTGCGCAGGTGAACTCCTTTCGCTACTGTGCGCCGACACGATCGTCGCCAGACTGCTGCCCGCCGCCGAGGAGATGGATCCCTTGCGCGCGGCTGTAGCCGGCGGCGAGCGCGGTCGCTGTGGAGGTTCCGATTCCGCAGTGGAGCGGTTTGCTCGGAGTACCGTTCTGGCAGCAGGGGTTCGTCCTTGCACCAGGTGCATACCTTGCGGGTTTGCTGGCGACGGATTCGGTACGAGGAACGATGGGCCTCCGGTGAAGCTGCGGGGCGGATGCGGCTATCCGCGTTCCTCCGTGCTGGGTGGCGCGGGATGGCCTCACGGTTCGAGTCAGCTTCTGCGGCTGCTCGGGAGGCTGCATGTGCCTGCCGAGGAACCGGACGGGGAGCTGCTGATGACCGGGTTCCGCGGGCGCGAGGGGCAGATCTATCGGTTGGTGCCGGTGGTGGCGGCGCGGCGGTAGTCCATGAGCCAGCGTCTGCCCAACGTCCTGGTGTGCAAGAATTCAGGCTGCGAAATCACGCGCCAGGCTCTCGCGTTTGCGGTCGTCCGCCACGCGCAAGACCGTGCCGGTGCCGAGGTCGGTCACGATCGTGACGTGTTCGTGGTGGCGCTGGAACAACCTCTGATCGACTCCCAGGCACTCGATTCGCACACGCTGCTGGCGGGCCAAGCCCCGTTTCATGGCCTGGGAAATGACGCTGTCGACTTCGTCTCACGACCGCCGCATCTGCTTGGCGACGGCCGAGTTAGCGCCCATGGCGCGCAGCCAGTCCATGACCGCCGCCTTCATCAACGCCGTACATCGCGACCCTGGCTCGGCCCACGGCAGGCGCACCTGCTGGACGCCGGGCTCGGGGACTTCGACCCGGGGCACCTCGGCTTCGAGGATGGTCTGGAACTGACAGGTTGCCAGCTGGCGGGAATGGCGTAGCCGGGCCTTGCAGCGTGGACTCGCCTTCTCGCATTCGGTGCAGGCGAGCTCGGGTCCGTTGACCAAGCCGATGGCCAAGCTCACTTGGCCGCCCTGGCGTCGAGGCTGGCCTGGAGGACGGACCGGGGTTTGTCGAAACCGTGAATCTGGTCGTGGAAGTCGCGTTCTTGCACGCAGACAATCTACAAACCGCTGCAGCCGAAACGACTCTCGGGAGGAACGAAACGGGATCATTCCGAGACTTCGGCATGCGGGAGCGCCCGCACCCTGTATCGGAGTAGGGTGCGGGCGCGCGGGACCGCCAACCTGCGGCCAAGGAGCGACGACGAGCCGACGGCAAGCAAGGCGCGTGCCGCGCCGAGGGGAAGACCAAGGTCGAGGGGCGGCAGGCGGCGCGAGCCTGGCCAGCTGGCCGCCGGCGAGCCGGAACCGGAGCGGCTGGTCGTCACCCCCTTCTCAGCGGGAGTTGGCCAGGGTACACTGGCAATGGGAACTCGCGTTCGCAGGCGACCCACACGAAACCCCGAAGGCTCGGAAGACTATGCTCTCAGCTCTCAGCTCTCAGCTCTCAGAACTGCGGTGCCCCGCGGCTGCCGCACTGATCGCGATTTGCGTCAGTGACTTCTTGCCCGCGCAGTCGCCGCCGCCTGTGCCGATTCCGAGGCACCCCGGCATGTTCCACGAGTTCCTGACGCACGACGCGACGACTACGGTCGCCAACACACCCGTCGGCCTGCCCGAAGCCTGGGTCGATGTGAAGACGACGGGCGGCACGCGGCCGGGGGAGGGGTGGACGTTCTCGGTCGGCACGGTCGAGGTGGTGACGACGCAGCCGGTCGATAACCCGACGTACTCGGACAGGGGCGTGGTGCTGCCTCCTGTTCCCGTCCGTCAGGCCGGGTTCTTTATTCCCGGATCGGCCACGTTCGGGACCAAGCAGATCGTGATCCTGCAGGCTCGCGGTCCGGACGCCGTTAGCTACACGGGTCCGAACCCCGACCAGGACATCCGCTGGCAGGTCTACCTGTACGGCCAGTCCGGCATCGACGAAGGTCCGGTCGGTCGCGCCGCGACGAACGCGCGGGCAGTGTCTGTGTGGCCGGTCGTCGACGAGGAAGGCGAACTCGACCCTCTGGAGACCCGCGTCGCGATCTGCGGCGAGACCTTCGAGTGCATCCTACCGAACAACCAGTTCCCGCCGGATCCGCTGGCGATCTTCAACGGCGGTGGTGGGTGGACCAAGTTTGGAGGCAGCGCGAACTTCGCCTTGGGCTATCCGCGCGGGCTGCCGAGTGGCTTCATCGCCGTCTACCGCGGCAACGGCGAATTGCTCTGGACGCACCAGTTCTTCTTCCAGGATCTGCAGATCGTTCCTCCTGGCCAAGAGGGCGCCTGTGCGATCACCGACGTGAGCATCCGGGTCGAGGAAGTCGAAGGTGTGATGCGCGACGTCGTCACGTACTGCGGCATCTCCTCGTTCGGTCTGCGCAGCACCGAGACCACCTCGTTGACACCGTGGCGTGCGTTCGACTTGCCGGGCGGCACGATCGAGGGTGCGAACGACAACGGGCTGGGCCAGTGGGACGGGATCGTCGGCCGGATCTCGAACGTGCACAGCTTGAACCCCGTGTCCGGCATGGCGACGGCCAAGGAGTTTCACTCGGTCGTCGGCGGCAGGGAGCAGGACGGTCTTTGGGGGCTCGCCGAGATGCCCGACGACCGGTTCGTCGTCGTCGGCGGCACGGCGACGATGCCTGCACCAAACCCGGCGATCGGCAGCGCTGTGTTCCCGTTCACGACGGCAGGACCGCCACCAGTCGGCACGGGCGCGGCGTGGCCTGGGGTCGACCATTGCGTAGGCACGATGCTGGTGTTCGACGCGAGCCAGACCCGCAACCCTAGTGCCCCGAACGTCCTGATCCTCGAGGCCGCGGCCTCGCTCGGGCGGGCCGGGCGATTCGATGTCTCGACGGCCACGGCCACGCACTTGCGCGACGTGGCGGTACAGCTCGATGCCTTTCGCGATGTGGATGACCAACGGCACCACCGCATTGTCGCCGTCGGCGGCACGAACGATCCGCTGCTGTTCAGTTCCTTCACGACGGGCGGGACCGTGTCGCTCGTGCCCTTCGGCACAGGCACCGACGGCTTCCTGGTGACGGCGATCGACGGCATCCTATTGCCGATACCCGATTTGCTGTTCGCGAGGGGAACGTTCCAGGGCGGGCCTGGGGACGGGAGCTGGTGCGGGGTGCACGCGTGGAACGAGTACCTCGACCACGCCGTCGCCTACGGCCACGTCGCCGGCAACGGTGAGGACTTGCAGGTCGCGTCGTTCTTCGTCGACACCCCTACGCCAGGCAGCGAGGACTTGGTCGAACTGCGGAGCGACGTGTTCCCCACGGCGCCGATCGAGGTTCCCGCGGCGATCGGTGACATACACGCGGCACGCGTGGTGACGACGAACGGCTCGGGCGTGCCGCAGGCCGGACTCGGCTACGAGACCTATGGCCTGGGTTCGCCGGCCGGTGGCGGCGTGGCGATGGACGAGCGTGGTCGTGTCAACGTGGTCGGCTCGACCTCGGCCGTGGGGTTCCCGGTCAGCGGTGGACCGCTCGCTCGCCAGCACCTCAGCGGCACGGACGCGGTCCGCGGGGTCGTGTCGATGCTGCCGGTGCGGGTTGGTCGGACGGACGGTACCGGCACGCAGTTGCACAATCTGGGCACGATCCCCGCGGTCCCCGCCGGCCGTACAGGTGCGACGACGCCTACTTGCGCCCTGTCGCCGTTCGGCACGCAGATCGACATGGCGGCGCCGGAGCTGCGCCGCATGTTGATCGATTGGGAGGGAGGCGATCCCGCGCCGAGTCCGCCGGACCCGAGCAACCCCGGGCAACTTCTGCCGGTGCATTTCCTGCTGGTCGATCGACCGCGCACCGACACGCAGTGGGTCGGCACGATCATTCAGTACGGCGTTCCCACCGCACCGCCGCCCGGCCCATTGTTCGCAGAGCTCGAGAACTGGGTGCCGTCCGGCGTGACGCACAGCCTGCTGGTCCTCGGCGCGTCGCAGTCGTTCCGCATTCCCTTGCGGTTGCCGTCTGCTACCGGGG
>DAIMFJ010000385.1:3776-4371 GCA_036724695.1 Planctomycetota bacterium | reverse complement strand
CCAGGATGGGGATTGAACCCACGACCTCCTCCTTACCAAGGAGGTGCTCTACCAACTGAGCTACAGCAGCGCGCCTGACGACCACCCGAGGCGGTCGTTACGGTCATCCACGGACGATCGAAAGAGCGACGAACTGGAGCGGGTGAAGGGAATCGAACCCTCACAGCCAGCTTGGAAGGCTGGAGCTCTACCATTGAGCTACACCCGCATCCCTCCTGAGGAGAACCGGAGGGCAAGCCTCCGGTGCCTCGGGAAGAAGGCGATCCGACTGCACACGACAACCCGCGCGGCCAGCTACCCGAGGCCCAGCCACCTGGGGCAGGTGGGCCGGTGGGAGACTGGTGGGCGGAGCAGGATTCGAACCTGCGAAGGCTGAGCCGCCAGATTTACAGTCTGGTCCATTTGGCCGCTTTGGTATCCGCCCGACGGGTCCGACGTGCGACCTGACCCCAGCCTTGCACCCGCTGCGTCCCCCCTGGCGACCACCTCGATCTGGAGCTAGCGATGGGAATCGAACCCACAACCTCCAGATTACAAATCAGGTGCTCTACCAGTTGAGCACCTGATTTGTAATCTGGAGGTTGTGGGTTCGATT
>DAIMFJ010000385.1:0-3766 GCA_036724695.1 Planctomycetota bacterium | reverse complement strand
GGGAATCGAACCCACAACCTCCAGATTACAAATCAGGTGCTCTACCAGTTGAGCTACGCTAGCGGGCCAACTGCTAGGGAAAGGCCGAACGAGGATACCGACGCACCCCGCCAGTTCAAGGTCGACCCTGGGCTTTTTTTGCGGCTGGCTCGCCCGATCGCGTACGGCGCCACCGTACCGAGGAGCCCGATCAGGCCGTCGGGGGCTGCCCAACCTGCCGGCAGGCCGCCAGGAAGGCCGCCAACCGCGCATCGAATTCGGCGACGGACTCGCCGCCGATGCGCTCGAGCAAGGCGTCGCAGAGCACGATCGCAACCATCGCCTCGGCAACCAGGGCGCACGCCGACACGGCACAGACGTCCGAACGTTCGTAGCCAGCCTCGGCCGCCGCCCCGGTCGCCAGGTCGATGCTGGGCAGGGGTTGGCGCAGGGTGGCGATCGGCTTCATGGCGGCGCGCACCACGACGTCCTGCCCGTTGCTGATACCACCTTCGAGCCCGCCGGCCCGGTTGCTGCCGCGAGCGAACACTGCATCCCCCACGCCGCCGCGAACCGGCAGGACGGCGTCGTGCACTTCGCTGCCGAACGCCGTCGCCGCGGCGAAGCCGGCCCCGATCTCCATGCCCTTGACCGCCGGGATCGACAACAGCGCGGCACCCAGCCGCGCGTCGAGCTTCCGGTCCCACTGGACGCACGAGCCGAGCCCAGGCACGACGCCGCGCGCAACCACCTCGACGACCCCACCGACCGTGTCCCCGGCGGCCGCCGCCGCGGCCACCTGCGCCAGCATCGCGGCGTCGGCCATCTGGTCGAGCGTATAGAGCCGGCTGGCGTCGCGGCTGGCGCGCAGCTCGGCGAGCGTCGCCCCGGCGGCTGGCAGCTCGGTCGGCAGACTGGCCAGATGCACTCGACGCACGAAGCCGAGCACTTCGGTGCCAGCCCTGGCCAGCAACTGCGCACAGACCGCGCCAGCAGCGACCCGACCGCAGGTCTCGCGGGCCGAAGCGCGCTCGAGCGTCGACCGCACGTCGTGGTCCAACCAGTGGTAGCAGCCGGCCAGGTCGGCGTGACCCGGCCGCGGCCGGGTCGGCTCGGACAGCTCGTCGATCGTCGCGTCGCGGTTGTCGACCTGCAGCAGCAGCGGCGAGCCGATCGTGCGACCGCGGCGCAGGCCGGCGAGCACCTTGACGCGGTCGGCCTCGATGCGCTGCCGGCCGCCCCGGCCCGCCCCGCCCTGGCGCAACCGCAGCGTGCGGTCGATCGCGTCGAGGTCCAGCGGCAGGCCGCGCGGCAGCCCTTCGAGCTGGGCGACCACGCATGGACCGTGCGACTCGCCGGCGGTGCGGAAGTCGAGCCGCCGCAGCAGTCCGTTCACGCCGAAGCCTCGGTGCAACCAGCGACGGCAGCCGGCTGGGCGGCCGGTTCGGCAGCTGGCGCGCCGGCCGTTGGCCCGGCGGAATCGTCGGCTGGCGGCCCCACCGACACGGCCGACGCGGCGAGCAGCTTGAGTCTGGCCAGGAACCCAGCCAGGTCGAACGGCTTCTTCAACACTTCCCGCACGAACGGCAGGGCGGCGAGGCGGCGTTCGATCGCACTGTCGACGTAGCCGGTGATCACCAGGGTCGGCGGCGCCGCGCGACTCGCGCCGCCTCGCGCCAGCTCCTCGAGCGCATGCAGCCCGGACTTGCGCGGCATGTCGAGGTCTCAGACCAGCAGATCCGGCGGCGTCTGGGCGAGGGCGTCGAGGGCCGACTGGCCATCGAAGACCTGCCGGACTTCGAAACCGCCGCGAGAGAGGATCTCGGCCAACAACGAACTGACGGCGATGTCGTTGTCGGCGAGCAGGACGACGGGCTTCATCGGGTGTGGGACCGTGGTGCAGAGGGTGCCACGATCCTAGCGCAGGCCCGCGACGAGTGGCAGAACGGATTCGCCGCGTTCCCGGCAGCCGACCGTCACCCGGAACCCAGGGGCTGCAGCCAGGAGACGTCCTCGAACGGCACCTCCATGCGCACCTTGCCGTAGTCGACCGCGACGACCTCCTTGACCTTGTCGATCTTGTGGACGACGCACAGCCGATTCCAACGCGGCAGGAACACCTGATCGCCCTTCTTCAGCGCGTGGCAGAAGCGCATCCGGCGGCGGTGCAGGGCCGCGGCCTTCAACAGGCCGTCGACGACGACCTTCAGCGCACGCGCTTGTTCGCCGTGCTTGCCGGGGGCGCTCTGCAGCGCCAGCAGACCCGGTTGCAGCGCCGCCTGCGCGGCCCGCAGCTCGGTCTCGACGACGCCGTCGGCCTCCTCTTGGAGCCAGTTCTCCTTGCGGACGGCCCCGGCCAAACGCTCGTCGAGTTCGGCCTTCTGCGCCGCGACGCTGCGACTCAGGTCGGCGGTGCGCCGGCGGTCCTCCTCGGCCTGCCGCCGCGCCACCTGCACGCGTTCGATGACGTGGTCGAGGGTCTGGTCGCGCGGCCCGAGCAACACCCTGGCGCGCTCGACGACGCGCGCCGGCATGCCGACCCGGCCGGCGATGTCGAGCGCGTGGCTGCTGCCCGGGATGCCGACCTCGAGCCGGTACAACGGGCGCAACGTCGCGCCGTCGAACGTCATGCAACCGTTCTCGGCGCCGTCGTGCTGGTACGCGAAGTCCTTCAGGCGGCCGAGGTGGGTCGTCACCACCGCGAACGCGCGGTGCGCGACGAGCTCTTCGAGCACCGCGTAGCCCAGCACGCCGCCTTCCTCGGGGTCGGTGCCGGCCCCCAGTTCGTCGAGCAGCACCAGCGCCCGCTCGCCGGCGCGGTCGAGGCAGCGGGCGATGCGCTGCACGTGGCTGCTGAACGTCGACAGGTTCTGCGAGATGCCCTGTTCGTCGCCGATGTCGGCCTTGATGGCGGTGAAGAACGGGATGGCCGCGCCCACCGCGGCAGGGATCGGCACGCCGGACCGCGCCATCAGCGCCAACAGGCCGACGGTCTTGAGCACGACGGTCTTGCCGCCGGTGTTCGGCCCGGTGACGACCAGCAGTCGATGCGGCTCGCCGAGCGCCAGTTCCAGCGGCACCACGGCAGCCGGATCCTGGCCGCGCAGCAACAGCGGGTGCCGCGCGCCGGCCAGGCGCAACGCGCCGTCGACGACCACCTGCGGCACCACGTAGCCTTCGCCGCACAGCCGGGCCTTGGCGGCCAGCAGGTCGGCGCGGGCCACGAACCAGACACTGCGCTGCAGTTCCGCACCGAGCCGCTGCAGACCGCGGGCCGCGTCGACCAGCGCCACCTGGATCTCGCGCGCCTCGCGCGCTTGCGCATCGGACAGTTTGTTGGCGGCGTCGACGACGTCCTCGGGTTCGACGAACACCGTGGCCCCCGACGCGCTGCGGTCGTGCTGCACGCCGGCCAGCCGGTGCCGCAACTCGGCCTTCACCTGCAGCACCGGTCGACCGTGCCGCCACACCGGGTCGAGCGACTGCAACAGTTTGCGCACCTCGGGGTTGGCGAGCACCCGCGCGACGGTGGTGTCGACGGTCAGCCGCGCGGCCTCGATCTCGCGCCGCGCCGCCGCCAGCCGCGGCGACGCCGCCAGGGCCGGTGCGCCGGCCCGGCACCACAGCCGGCAGCGTTCGCCGGCCCGCACCAGGCGCTTGAGGTCGGCGAGGTCCTTGGCGCTCAGGGCGTGCTCGCCGAGCAGGAACGCGTCCAGCCAGCGCACCTCGAGCGCGCCGGCGAGCGGCAGGCTGTCGCGCGGCCCGAGCCGCTCGGCGAGGGCCGCGG
>DAIMFJ010000384.1:4001-4372 GCA_036724695.1 Planctomycetota bacterium | reverse complement strand
GCCACCGACCTGGTTCGCAAACAGCTCTTCGGCAGGGCGCCGCACGAACGCCTCGACGCCGCGCACTACACGCCGGCAGCCACCGCGCAGACCTACGCCGCGACCCTGAGCCAAGCGCACGCGGCGACGACCGCCGGCGCAGCCGTGGTGCTGCTCGACGGCAACTTCCCCGACCGCGAACGTCGCGCGCAGGCCGCCGCCGCCGCGCACCGCGCCGGGGCGGCGTTGCACGTCGTGCACCTCGACGTCGACCTGCCGACCGCGCTCGCCCGCGCCCGGGCGCGCGAACTGGACCCGGACCGCATCAGCGACGCCAACGCAGCGATCACCGCAACGCGCTACGCGACGTTCGAGCCGCCCACCGCCGACGT
>DAIMFJ010000384.1:0-3985 GCA_036724695.1 Planctomycetota bacterium | reverse complement strand
CGCTGCTCGCCCATCTGCTGGCCGCGCTGCTCACCGCCACCACCCCTCAATCGACCGGGTAGATCGTCGTCAGATCCACCATCGGCAGCCGGTCGCGCATTCGAAGCGTGAGGAGATTGCCAGTGCAGCTTCGGCTGGTATGATTCGGCAATGAGAGAGAGAGAGAGAGCAGAAACGTGGGCGACCGTGCTCCGCGTCTTCCACAATTGGGCCAGCGGCCATTTTCGAGGCGCCGCCGACGCTGAGGACATCGTCGGCGAAACCTTGCTGCGCATGATCGCTCACTTCGGGCCACTACCTTCGCAACCGATCCCGCTACTCGTCGCTTGGTCGAAGACGACTGCTGTCAGAGTCTTCGTCGATTCCTTGCGAGTCAGGAAGCGCCGGCGGACAGAACTGCGCGCCAACCTCGACCAATCGACAGCACCTGCCATTCCGGACTCGATTCACACCGCCGGGCAGCGCCTGCGGGCCAAGCTCGCAATTGCACTGGAAAAGCCTATGGCAGCCAAGCAAAGGCAAGTGCTGCTGCTCATGGCCGAGGGCACGACCGACAACGAGTCACTCGCGAAGCAGCTCTCCCTGTCCACACGCACGATCGAACGATATCGCCAGAACCTGCTTCGCATGTTCGATTGACTGGGTCGACACCTTGCCATGTCAGCCACCCATCGGCAATGGCAAAGCGGGATGGACTCATCGTCCACTGGAAGCTGGCACGCCTGAAGGGCCAAACGGTTCGTACACGCCGGTCTCCACGGCGCGCCAGACTCCCTCGACCTCGGCAACTCGGCTCCACCTGGTCCGGTAGGCGACACCAGGAAGCTCCTTCACCGACCATGCCCCCGACTCTTGCGCGGGCACGAATCGCCGCGCCTCGACACCAAACCACCTCTGAGCGCCCTCGACTTCGGCCTCCAGTTCCGCCACGAGGGCCTCGTTGCCGGCCAGCTGCTGGATGAGGAATGACGGCACGACCTGATGCACGCGAGCACTCGGCGAGCTGGCCAGCCAACGCACTTCGTCCCCGGCAAACACCAGGACAGTCCCTTCGTCAAGGAACAGATACCCCGTGGATTCGACCGGCGCACAGATGCGTAGCGCACCACCGGTGTAGCGGATCTGTCGAGCACTCGTGGGCATCGGACCGCCTGTCGACATCTGCTCCCAGACCTCGCCCTCGAATCGGACCCAACCTTGGCACTTTCGGAGCAGTCCATCCAAGGCCACTTCGATCGGGGGCCGGCCTCGCCCCCTCACGAACTCGATCCGGACCAGTCGAGGTTCACCTTCCAGGATCATCGCAGCGCGAAAGAACTCCCCATCGGCCAGACAACACTCCACCTCCACTCGACCTGGATCGGCGATCTGGTCCCGCTCGATGTGGGCCGTCCCTGCGTTCATCGGGAACGCCCGCCAACCAGACCGACCTGCACTGCGCGCGAAGACCAAGCCGTCTTCGGCGACGCGCGAACCGTCCGAGTTTCGAACCGCAATCCGCAAACCTGTCCGCTCGGTGAATGTCAACGTGTTCACCGAAGGCACCCCGACGCGTGGATGCACGCAGCTCAGGTGATGGTCCTCCGACCAGGGTCCAAGCACCAACTGCGTGCCGACCGGTGCCATGTAGGTCGCGACATCGCGCGGCCCGAGTCTCTCGAACCGCATCGACCGCAGGACAGCCACCAGAGGTCCAGTGGCGCTGTGCGCGTCGATCCTCAGCTCGCCGACCGATTCGTACCGCTCCGGAAACCTGGGATCCCACGGCTCCACATTGCATTGCCAAATCGCATCGGCACCACCGAGCGCGGGCGGCAGCTGCACCTCACAAGCACCCATTGCGGGAAGCCTCAAGACGAGTGGGGCCTCGATTTCTCGCACAGCCCGCAGTTCGTACACCAGATCGCAGTACGCGTGCAGGTGGAAAGCGACACGCAAACTCGTCGCCACCGTGTCGGCGGGCAATACCCAGGAACCAGCCTCGGTCGTCACTCCTGCAGTCAGCAGCTCGCCGCCTTCGTCGAGCCGCCAGATCGAGAATCGGCAGCCAGCCACCGCCTCGGACCCATCGTACGACCAGAGTTGCCCACTGCGAGGTGGTTTGTCGCCCTCGACACGCTGTCGCGAAGGCCCGGACTCCAGGGTCTGATCAACGCCTCCGCCGACCGCCCCAGGCATGTGATCCTGCACACTCCCGACTCCGCTGGCTGGCTCGGGATCGACTGCAGCGCCCCCTCCGCCCAGGATCGCGCGGAGGCCAAGAACCAATACCATGACCACGGCAGCGACCGCGGCGATCGCCCGGATCGGACCACGGCCACCGACGTGCATTGGCTTCGTCATTGATCCCAGTTCGAGGAATTGTGCAATTCCCCTTCGTGTGTGCCACTCGTCGCGCACTGTCCACTGATATCGGCCACGTCGTCCTTCGCGACGGCGACGATGAAGTTGACGGTGACTCGACTGCCATCGATCGTCTTGGTGTAGCCGACACCTTCCACGAGCAGAACACCGTTCAGCTTCACGACGACGTTGTCGATCGCTCCGCCGTTGGACGAAACCGTGATGGTTCCGGGGCCATCCACCTTCGCCGTCGCAGTTGCGGAATAGGTACCAGGGCTTTCGGCATGGGCAACGTGAGCACCACCGATCATGGCGAACAGGAACACGAGCAGGGAAACGAAACGTGGCATCGGAATCCTCAGGAGTCGTACGACCTGGCGCAGCTCGGCGAGCCTCGCTCGGGAAGCGACCCGGACTCCAGCCGCGCCACTCGAGGAGATGGACGTTCGCCACCGACAGGATTCTAATGCTCGTGCCATCGCCGTGAAGTGGCTGGTGGCGATCGCAGTGGACAATGGCACAACCGGAAACCCCAAGGATCCCGGGAAAATGACACCGAAGCCACTGCCGGCAATGGGATTGCGGACTCCTTTCGCTGGCCGCCGGCACCCATTTCGGCCCTGACGTACTGTCTGCTCCAGCGAGTCGATGGTACGCGAGGACCAAGCAACCGAGCCCGATGGTCGACCACCGGGCTCGGCTTCACGTCACCGCCCAAACCCCTCAATCGACCGCGTAGATCCTGGTCAGATCCACCATCGGCAGCCGGTCGCGCAGTTCCTTGCAGCGCGACGCCATGCGCAGGCCGTCCGGATCGTGCGGCAACGCCGCGAACGCGTGCGCGCTGGCCACCAGCACCGCCTTGGTGCGGGCGCGCGACAGCGCGACGTTCAAGCGGTTGGTCGACAGGTGGAACGCGCCGCGCGCGCGGGCCGCGAACGGATCGCCGGCCGTCAACGACACCACCACCACCTCGCGCTCCTGGCCCTGGATGCGCTCGACGGTGTCGACGACCAAGGCCTCGAAGTTCGGCAGGCCGCGGTGTTCGAGCGCCGAACGCAGCAGCCGCACCTGGGCGCGGAACGGCGCGATCACGGCGATCTCCTTGGCCGGCACGCGGTGGCGCCGCACCAGCTCCTCGACCAGTTCGGCGACCGCATTGGCCTCCTCGCTCGAGCGCTGGCCCGGCTGCTGGTGGTCGATGCGCAGCCACACCGCCGGCCGGCCCGGATCGAGCACGTCGTCGAAGCGCCCACCGGGCACGAACGGCAGCCGGCGCGCGCCGACCAGCGCCTCGGGGTGCAAGCGCCCGTCGTAGAACGTCTCGCTGACGACCTGGCAGACCCCGTCGTTCATCCGGTACGTGGTGTCGAGCAGGTGCGACCCGTAGTGGTCGTGCAGCAGTTCGAACACCGAACGCGCCGCGGCCGCGTCGACGTGCGTGCTGGTCACCACCGGCGGCAATTGCCGGTGGTCGCCGAAGAACAGCCAGCGTTTGGCCCGCAGCATGCCCGGCAACGCGTGCGGGATCGGCAGTTGCCCGGCTTCGTCGAACACCGTGAAGTGGAACTGCTCGCGATCGGCCAGCTTGGCGATCTGGTAGCACGTCGAACCGACCACCGCCCCCTTGTCGGGCACCTTC
>DAIMFJ010000383.1:0-4408 GCA_036724695.1 Planctomycetota bacterium | reverse complement strand
GGCTGACGGCCTCGTCCGCAGGGCGGCCGGTGGCTGGGCGGCCGGTGGCTGGGCTGCGGGTGGCTGGGCTGCGGGCCGCGCCGCGCCCTCAGGAACGCGCCAGCGCCACCAGCACGAGCTGCACGTCGGCCTGCCGCACCCCGGCGATCCGCGACGCCTCGCCGAGCGTCAGCGGCCGCCGCTGCAACAGCCGCGCCCGCGCCTCGTTGCTGAGCCCCGGCAAGGCGCCGTAGTCGAACGCCGCCGGGATGCGCTTGTGCTCGAGTCGCTGCAGCCGTTCGACCTCCATCGCCTGCCGCTCGATGTAGCCGGCGTACTTGACCTCGGCTTCGATCTCGGCCAGTTCGGCTGGGCCCAGCGCCATCCCGGCGAAGTCGGCATCCCAGCCGAGCAGATCGCCGATGCCGACCTCCGGCCGCCGCAGCCACTCGGTCAGCGTACGACCGTCGCGCCGCCGCTGGTCGAGCCAGCGCCGCGCGCCGCGGATCCGGTGTTCCTTGTCGGCGACCGCGGCCGCCGCCGCCGGGTCCACCAGCCCGAGTTGCTCGCCGAGCGGCGTCAATCGGCGGTCGGCGTTGTCGCTGCGCAACAGCAACCGGAACTCGGCGCGGCTGGTGAACATGCGGTACGGCTCGACCGGGTTGACCCGGCACAGGGCGTCGACCATCACCCCGAGGTACGCAGTGGCACGGTCGAACACGACCGGTTCCTGGCCGCGCGCGAACCGCGCCGCGTTCAGCCCGGCGACCAGCCCCTGGCCAGCCGCCTCCTCGTAGCCGCTGGTGCCGTTGATCTGGCCGGCCGCGAACAAACCGCGCAGGTCGCCGACGTGCAGGTCGCCGCGCAACTGTTCGGTCAGGATGTAGTCGTATTCGACCGCATAGCCCGGCCGCAGCACCTCGACCGCCTCGAGCCCTTCGATCGAGCGCAGGAACTCGAGCTGCACGTCGGCTGGCAGGCTGGTCGACAGCCCGCCGGGGTAGATCTCGTCGCTGCCGGGCCCCTCGGGCTCGAGGAACACCACGTGCGATGCCTGGTCGGCGAAGCGCACCACCTTGTCCTCGACGCTCGGGCAGTAGCGCGGGCCGACGCCCTGGATGCGCCCGGCGAACATCGGCGAGCGGTGCGCGTTGGCGGCGATGATCGCATGGGTGCGCAGGTTGGTG
Organism: Planctomycetota bacterium; assembly: GCA_036724695.1. Taxonomy (GTDB): domain Bacteria; phylum Planctomycetota; class UBA1135; order UBA1135; family UBA2386; genus JACKIC01. The sequence goes on along the minus strand of DAIMFJ010000383.1, from coordinate 3,242 downwards.
CGCGTCAGCCAGCACGGCTCCTGGGCCAATGCCAGCTTGCCGGTGCGGAACGAGAACGGCTGCGGCGGGTCGTCGCCGTGCTGCACCTCCAGCCGCGCGAAGTCGATCGACGCGCGGGCCAGTCGCGGCGGCGTGCCGGTCTTGTGGCGGCCGAGGCGCACGCCCAGCCGCTGCAGCGAGGTCGCGATCGCCGCCGCCGCCGGTTCGCCGTAGCGGCCACCGCGCGTCTCCCACTCGCCGGCGAACAACTTGCCGCCGAGGAACGTGCCGGTGGTCAGCACCACCGCCTTGGCGTGCAGGCGGCGGCCGTCGGCGAGCCGCACGCCGTCGATCGCCCGCGCACCCGGCCGTTCGCACAGCTCCACCGCCTCGCCGGCGACCACCTCGACGTTGCGGTAGCCGAGCAGGCGCTGCGCCATCAGCCGGTTGTAGGCGGCGCGATCGCACTGCGCGCGCGGCGAACGCACGGCCGGCCCCTTGCTGGTGTTCAGCATCCGGAACTGGATGCCGGCCAGGTCGGTGACGACCCCCATCTCACCACCGAGGGCGTCGACCTCGCGGACCAGTTGCCCCTTGGCGAGCCCGCCGATCGCCGGATTGCACGACATGCGGCCGATCGCCGCCGCGTCGAGCACGACCATGCCGGTCCGGCAGCCCAGCCGTGCGGCGGCCGCCGCGGCTTCCACGCCGGCGTGCCCGCCGCCGACCACCAACACGTCGAAATCCGCCGTCACGCCCCCACCGCTACCCGCGGCCGGGCCCCTCTGCAAGCGGCTGGGTGCCAAGCGGCGGCGCAGCCAGCAGCGGCCGGCCGCGCCGGCCGGCAGGCCTCAGTCGACGATCGGGCTCGAGCGGGCGTAGATGGCGCGCAGCAGCTGGTGGTGACGCAGCACGTAGGTCCACATGCCCCTGGTATCGGCAGGATCGGCGCGGCACTCGAGGCGCTGCTGGTGCTAGGATGGGGCGATGGCGTCGAGGTTCGTCGTTCCGCTGCTGCTCTGTGGCCTGGTCCCCGCCCAGGTGTCCCTTGCCGAACTGCCCAAGCTGGCGCGGGCGCGCGCCGAGCGGGCCCGCCCCGAGCAGGAGAAGGCCCTCGAGCCGTACTGGGCCGACTTCGCGCTCGACTACCGCCAGAACCAGGCGGTCCTCGACCGCCGCATCGCCCAGGCCGCCGGGCTCGGCGACGCGATCGTGCCACTGCTGCTCGAACGGCTGCAGCCCGCCCAGGGCGGCGACCAGGCCCGGTTCACGGCCGCCAACTGCCGTCGCGTGCTCGAGAAGCTCGATCCGGCGTCGTTCTTCGACGCGCTGGTCGAGATGGCCAACGGCCGGGCCCAGCCGGGCCGCGAACATGCGATCCGCCTGCTCGGCCACGCCGACACGCCGCGCGCCGGCGAAGTGCTGGCCGACCTGTTCGAACGGGTCGCCGACGACGAGAAGCGCCTCGTGCTGGCCGGCCTGCGCCTGCGCGAAGCCGCCCAACCGGCCACCCAGGTCGTCGCGATGCTCGGCAGCAACGACCGCAACGTGCGCGAGGAGGTCCTGCAGTACCTGATCGCCGCCCGCGCCGGCCAGGTCGCCGGCACGGTTGCGCAGGCGATGGCCGGCGAACCCGACGAACGGCTGCTGTCGCTGTACATCGACTACTTCGCCGCCGCCGTGCGCGGCAGCGACGCGGCCGCCCGCGCGCTGTTGCCGCTGCTCGACCGCGAGAAGCTCGACCGCCAGGACGTGCGCAAACTGGTGCAGAGCCTGGCGCAGATCGCCCCCAAGGACCACGCCCCGACGATCGCCCGGCTCGGCGCGATGCTCGACGCCGACGAACCCAGCTCGATCTCGGTCGAAGCGGCGGTGGCGATGCGCGCGCTCGGCGAGCGGCAGGGCGTCACCAAGGTCACCAAGCAGCTCGGCGAACTGCTCCGCAAACCCAACCGCCGGCGCGACGCCGCGCTGTACGAACTGCGCGCCAACCTGTACTTCGCGATCGGCGAGTACGGCGACGCCACCGCCGACTACGCGCAGGTGCTCGAGAACCAATCCGGGCAGGCGATGACCCGTCGTGCCTATGTCGGCCTGATCCGCTGCGAAGCACACCGCCGCAAGACCTCCAGTGCGCTCAAGCACATGAAGGCCGCGGGCATGACGGCCGCCGAACTGACCGCGCTCGGCCGCGACGACGAGGCGGTCCGCATCCTGCTCGAACAGGACAAGGTCCGTTCGTTCCTCGAAGCGCTGGCCAAGGAACAGGCCCCCCGCTGACCCCCCGCGCGCGCGTTCGGCCGGCTGGTTGTTGACCCCGGGGCCCAGCGCCGCGAAGATACACGCCCACATTTACCGGCAGCCGCGCGAAGCGGTCGCCGCCGCAGTCCAACGGCCCCCCCCCCCCCCCCCATGGTATGCCGTGTTGCCGAGACCGGCCCCTGCAGCCGTTCGCTCACCATCACCGTCCCCGCCACGCTCGTCGACCAGCAGATCGAGCAGATGTACGGTTCGGCGCAAAAGCAGGTCCAGCTGAAGGGCTTCCGGCCCGGCAAGGTGCCGCGCCACCTGCTGCAGAAGCGCTTCGGGGACAGCATCCTGGCCGAGGCCAAGGAGCAGCTGCTGAACCGCTTCTTCGGCGAAGCCTGCCAACAGCAGGACCTGGCGCCGGTCGGCCGCGTCGAGATCGACGGCGTCGAGAACATCGCGATCAAGCCCGGCAGCCAGCTGCAGTTCACCGCCAAGCTCGACGTGCGGCCACAGTTCGAGCTGGGCAACGTCGAGGGCATCGAGGTCGACGCCGTCGACACGGTCGCCAACGACGGTGACATCGACAACGCGCTGAAGGAGATCGCCTACCAGAAGCGCTCGATCCAGCCGACCACCGAGGCGGCCGAGGACGGCGACTTCCTGCGCGTCGACCTGCAGTTCGCGACCGCCGACGGCAAGGTCGTGCACGAGCGCAAGGGCGTGCAGATGAACACCCGCATCGCCGTGCACGGGGCCGAACCCGAGGCCTACAAGACCGCCACGCTCGGCGCCAAGGCCGGCGACCAACGGTCGATGCCGATCACGTTCCCGGACACCTTCGAGAAGGCGGAGTTCCGCGGCCAATCGGGCACGGCGACGTTCGCGGTGCACGAAGTGCTGCGCGTGATGCCGGCGGCGATCGACGAAGCGCTCTCCAAGAGCCTCGAGTTCGACACCGTCGACGCCCTGCGCACCGACCTCGGCGCCAGCATCACCCAGGAGAAGAGCCGCCT
>DAIMFJ010000382.1:0-4418 GCA_036724695.1 Planctomycetota bacterium | reverse complement strand
GGCTCTGCTGGCCACCCCATTCGCGGACCTGCATCACCTCGAGCGCGTAGTGGATCGACGGCAAGGCCGGCGGCGCACCAGGCCGTAGCCCACTGGCCGCCGGCAGCGTGAAGCAGGTCACCTGCCCCCATTGCGGCAGCAGCGCGGGCAGCACCTGGCCACCGAACGACTCCGTCGGCCGCCACCACCCGGGTGCAGTCGATCCAGGGAACGTGACGACGGTGTCGGCGCCGTCGTTGGCGCGCGCGGCCAACAGCTGCTGCGCCACGTGCGTTCCCCATTGCACGCCGTTGGTCCGGGCTGGGCCGGCTGGCAGCGCGGCGAGTTCCTGGTCGCGCAGGGTCGTCAACGGCGTGAGTTGCGACGGCAAGAGGCCACTCAGCACCGTGTAGGCCGCGGCGGTCGCGGCCGCCGACGCCGAAGCGGGCGCCGTGGCGCCAGGTGGCACCAGGTACTGCTCGTAGCGGCCGACGATGCCGTTGACGGCATCGTGGACGGCGGCGTGCGTGATCGCCAGCAGCCGTGCGGCGCGCGGTGGGGGCGTGTTGGTCGCCCGGATCGCGTCGACGGTGGCGCGATTCCAGATCAGGACGGGATCCTGGCCGAGTGCAGCCGCGACGAGGAGGGGAAGGAGCAGCAGGGGAGTTCGGGTCGGCATGGTGCGGAACGAGAGAGGTTGCTCGCACGATACCAGAGGTTCCCAACGGCCGCCGGAGGCCACGGGACGGGCCCCGAGGCGGGGTGGCAATGCCCGATGGCATCGGCGCACCCCAGCCCCGATCGTCGCGCCGTTCAGTTCACGCCGAGGACCAGCTCGACGCCGTTCGACGTCGCCGCGCCGACCGCATTCGCGAACGAACCCGGCGCGTAGACGGCACTCTGGGCCTGCACGCGCACGCCCGAGAACGCCGGCGCGCTCGGCAGCACGAACGGCCGCGAGAACGACGCGCCGGGGGCCGGCACGATGATCATCGCGTCCTGCGTGCCGTACTGGAAGCACCCGGGCATGCCGATGCCGGCGAGGCTGAGGCCAGGGTTGAACTGCACGAGGCCGTACAGGAACGCACCGAGCGGCGCACCGGCGGGCACGTTGGCGGTCGTGAAGTTGATCGTCGTGCCGAGCACCGGCCGGTTGCTGGCGCTCAACTGCAGCGCGACCGAACCGTCACCGGATTGGTAGCCGTTCAGCGCCGACCAGTCGACCATCGTCGAGGCCGGCTGGCCGAAACCGGCGCTGAAGCCGACGATCGCATCGTTGGCGGCGCTGCCGCCGGTGCCGAGGCTGGCCCCGTAGGCGAAGCGCACTTCGCCGGTCGGCAGCAGTTCGAGCTGGATGTCGCAGACCACCGCCAGCGGACCCGTCGGGTCCTGCCAGTTGGCGATGCCGGCCCAGGTGATGCGCACGCCGCCGCTCGGGCTCGGGCTCTCGTACCAGATGGCGCCACCGACCGTCGGGTCGAGGTCGACGTTGAACGCGCTCAGCACCGGCAGGCCGGCCCCGGTCAGGCCCTGGAACGGCGCCAGCGCGGCGTAGTTCGAGCCATTGGTCGCGAACGACGCGTCCGAGGTCGCACCGAGGTAGATCTTGCCGTTGGAGTTCACCGTGATGTCGGTGCACGAGCCACCTGGATACGGGAAACCCGTCGGGAACAGGTTGGTCGGCAAGGTCAGGATCACCGACGCGTCGTCCCAACTCGCCGACGAGCTCGAGGTGTAGCCCTGGGTCGCCAGGTTCGTGCCCGTCGCCGCCGGCGTCGCCGCGTCGTAGGCGGGCCCGATCGGCAGGATCAGGTAGTTGCCGCCTTGGCCGTTCGGCAGGTAGATCATCGTCTGCTGCGTGTTCATCAGATCGATCGCCGTGACGTTGCCGACGAACTTCTCGTAGACCATGCGCGGGGCGTCGTAGCAGCCCGTGCCGAACGGGGCTTGTGACGCGAAGCCGCTGCCGGCCGCCTGGTAGGTGATCGACGTGTTGACGACGCGCGGCGTGAACGGCGTGCCGGTGAAGGCGACGTTGCCGGCGGCACCGGCCGACAGGGTCAACTCGTTGGTGCTGTACACCTGGTTGGTGCCCGTGCCGTTGGTGTACGCGAATGCATGCCCGACGCCGACGTAGGCATAGCCGTTGGCGCCGGCGGGGATCGTGATCGCCGATGCCAGGGCGATGGTGCTGGCGACTCCTGGCCCGTTGCTCGTCACCGTGCCGGTGCCGATCAGCGTCCAGGCCGACGCGTTTGCTTCGTTGCCGACGTAGGTGCTCGGGCAGGTGTAGATGTCGATCGAGCCGGCTGTCGAGGCGGCGGTGTTCAGGTTGACGTCGATGCCGGTGATCTGCAGTGGGATCGCGGCGTTGAGGTCGAAGTAGACGGCACCGCCGACACCGCCGCCGTTGTTGTTGGCGAACGTGGTGGTCAGCGGGGATTGTGCCGACAGGCACAAAGCCGGCCCGAACAAGAGGGCGGCAAGGAACGAGGACTTCACGGCAAACTCCTGGGGAGAGTGGTGCGAGGGGAGATCCGGTCGGTGCGGTGGCGCCGCCTACGCCCCGGGAGTGGGGACCGACCGCGGCTGGGGCAAGACGTCGGTGGCACCGGGAGTTGTTCCCTGGTCGCGCAAATGTTGCAGGAATCGTGCCTGCGGGTTTCCCCCAGGTGGTTGCGGCAGCTGCCGGCCAGGCGGGTAGGCTGCCCGGCGCGATGGGATCGACGATGCACGCACGTGGGTTGACGGCGGCGTTCGGCAGCCGCCAGTTGTTCAGCGGGCTCGACCTGGTCGTGGCTCCCGGGGACGTCGTCGGCCTGGTCGGCCCGAACGGGTCGGGCAAGTCGACCTTGCTGCGCATGCTCGCCGGCCTGCGCACGCCGGACGCCGGGCAGGTGGTGCTGGCCCCGCCGACCAGCACGATCGGCTTCCTGGTCCAGGAACCCGAACGGTTCGCCGGCGAATCGCTGCGGCAGTTCTTGCAGCGCCGGACCGGCGTCGGCGTCGCCGATGCGGCGATGCAGGCGGCGGCGGAGGCGTTGGCGGATCCGAGCGAAGTGGCTGCCGACCGCTACGCGCAAGCGCTCGACCGCTGGCTGTCGCTCGGTGGGGCCGACTTCGACGAACGGCTGGCGGCCACGCTCGCCGACCTCGAACTGCGCGTCGATCCCGAGCTGCCGATGCAAGCGCTGTCGGGCGGCCAGGCGGCGCGCGCCGGCCTCGCCGCATTGCTGCTGTCGCGCTACGACGTCTACCTGCTCGACGAGCCGACCAACGACCTCGACATCGACGGGCTCGAGATCCTCGAGGAGTTCGTCGCTGGTCGAACGGCGCCGACCGTGGTCACCAGCCACGACCGCGAATTCCTGTCGCGCACGGTCACCAAGGTCGTCGAGATCGACCGCAGCCTGCAGAAGGTGCTCGTCTATGGCGGCGGCTACGACGCGTTCCTGGAAGAGCGCTCGACGACGCGCCGACACGCCCAGGAGGCCTACGAGGCCTACGCGGCGCGGCGTGCCGAGCTCGAAGCGCGGGCGCGCCGGCAGCGCGCGTGGATGCAGAAAGGGGTCAAGAACGCGCGCCGCAAGGCCAAGGATCGCGACAAGATCGGCCGCGCGTTCCGCATCGAGGCCAGCGAGCAGCAGGCCGCCAAGGTGCGTCAGACCGAACGCCTGATCGAACGCCTCGAGGTGCACGAAGCCCCGCGCAAGGAATGGCGCCTGCAGTTCACGATCGCCGCGGCCGACCGGCCGGGCGAGGTCGTCGCGCGGCTGCGCGGCGCCACGGTCGCCCGCGGCGACTTCCGGCTGGCTCCCGTCGACCTCGAACTGCGCGTGCGCGACCGCGTCGCGATCACCGGCCCGAACGGCGGTGGCAAGAGCACGCTGCTGGCGTTGCTGCTCGGCCGGCTGGCTCCCGATGCCGGCGAGGTGACGCTCGGCACCGGCGTGCAGATCGGCGAGATCGACCAGGCGCGCGCGGCGTTCGTCGCCGAGGTACCGTTGTTGACCACCTATGGCACGCTGTTGCCGGCCTGGCGCACCGCCGACATCCGCACGCTGTTGGCCAAGTTCGGGCTCGGCACCGAGTTCCTCGAGCGGCCGGCCACCTCGTTGTCGCCCGGCGAACGCACGCGCGCGGCGATGGCCCTGCTGCAGGCGCGCGCCGTCAACGTGCTGGTGCTCGACGAGCCGACCAACCACCTCGACCTCGAGGCGATCGAACAGCTCGAACAGGCGCTGGACGGGTTCGACGGCACCTTGCTGCTGGTGACCCACGACCGCCGCATGCTCGACACGGTGCGTTTGACGCGGCGCTGGCACGTCGAAGCCGGATCCGTCGCCGAGATCGCGGCGGACTCCGGCGGCTAGTGTAGTGCGCGCGAAATAGCTGTAATTATCTGTCCTGCCACGCGTTGGGTAGTCTTTCGAGGACAA
>DAIMFJ010000381.1:0-4426 GCA_036724695.1 Planctomycetota bacterium | reverse complement strand
AACATGCTGATCCGCCCGACCAAGGCGCAGCTGGCGACGTTCGGCGACCCGCACTACGTGATCTACAACGCCGGCCTGTTCCCCGCCAACCCGCACACCAGCGGCATGGGCAGCTCGACGTCGGTCAGCCTGTCGTTCGAGAAGGGCGAGTTCGTGATCCTCGGCACGCAGTACGCGGGCGAGATGAAGAAGGGCGTGTTCACGATCATGAACTACCTGATGCCCAAGAAGGGCGTCATGTCGATGCACTGCTCGGCGAACGAAGGCGACGCCGGCGACGTGTCGCTGTTCTTCGGCCTGTCGGGCACCGGCAAGACGACGCTGTCGGCCGACCCGCGCCGCAAGCTGATCGGCGACGACGAGCACTGCTGGAGCGACGACGGTGTGTTCAACATCGAAGGCGGCTGCTACGCCAAGTGCATCAACCTGAGCCGCGAGAGCGAACCCGAGATCTGGGACGCGATCCGCTACGGCTCGGTGCTCGAGAACGTCATCTACGACGAAGCGACGCGCGTCGTCGACTTCTCGAGCCAGTCGATCACCGAGAACACGCGTTGCAGCTACCCGGTCGAGTACATCCCCAACGCCAAGATCCCGTGCGTCGGCGGCCACCCGAAGAACGTCATCTTCCTGACCTGCGACGCGTTCGGCGTGCTGCCGCCGGTCAGCAAGCTGAGCCCCGAGCAGGCGATGTACCACTTCATCTCCGGCTACACCGCGAAGGTCGCCGGCACCGAGATGGGCGTCAAGGACCCCGAAGCGACCTTCTCGGCCTGCTTCGGCGCGGCCTTCATGGTCTGGCACCCGGCCAAGTACGCCGAACTGCTCGCTGCGCAGATCGCCAAGCACGGTTCGCAGGCCTGGCTGGTCAACACCGGCTGGAGCGGCGGCGGCTACGGCGTCGGCAAGCGCATGAGCCTGAAGTACACGCGCGCGATCCTCGACGCGATCCACGACGGCTCGCTGGCCAAGGCGGCAACCAAGGTCGACCCGCTGTTCGGCCTGCACGTGCCGACCAGCTGCACCAACGTGCCCGCCGAGATCCTCGAGCCGCGCAACACCTGGGCCGACAAGGCCGCGTACGACCAGAAGGCCAAGCACCTGGCCGGCCTGTTCCACAAGAACTTCGCCAAGTACGCCGACAAGTCGAGCGACGCGATCAAGAACGCCGGGCCGAAGCTGTAACGGCGTCCCGGAACGAGACGGCCCGCCGCCCCACCCCGCGGCGGTCGGGCATTTCGCCCGCCCCACCCACCCGAACCCGTTCCGCCGGGACGATTTCGGTGCAGGCGGGGTTTGCGGCCACGGGCTGCCCAGCCGATACTTGGCGGTCAAGGCGCCGTCCATCCGACGGCGCCGCCCCACCAAGCAAGGAGTCCGGACATGCGCAGCAAGTTTGGCATGCTCCTCGCCGCTCTCGCCTTCGCCCTGCCCGCGGTCGCCCAGACCGAAGGTCAGGAACAGAAGGACACGAACGTCGAGAAGCTCTGGAAGATCGAAGCCTCGGGCATCAGCGGTTGAGGCGCAGCCTCGACGGCGGCGAGGGTCCGTGCGATCCTCGAAAAGGACTCGAACATCAAGAAGCTGGTCTTCGACACCACAGGCGTCGGCTATTTCGAAGCCGGCAAGAAGGTGCCGGAACTGGCCGATCTCAACGCCGCGCTCACCAAGGGCCGCGCCGGCAAGGGCATCGCGATCCGGTCGCTGACCGAGGTCGAGGTACCCAAGGCCGACGCCGTGTTCGAAGTGTCGATCGCGGGCTTGGGTTGAATGGGCACTGCCATCGAGGCGCGTGACGCCTTGAAGAAGCTGGACGGTGTCATCCGCGTGCACCCGAACGGGCTCAACGGCAAGGCCCTGGTGTACGTCAAGGACAAGAAGACCTTCACCGAGGACAAGGTGAAGGAAGCCTTCAAGGGCAGCAAGGATCTGAGCTTCCGCAAGATGGAAGTGACGAACGGCTGAGCCGAGAGACCCGGCGCCGGCGACCGCGCAGCGGCCGCCGGCACCGCACGACGCAGGCCGCCGCGGGTGTTCGCCCCGGCGGCCTGTTGCGTTTCCCGGCGGCGGCCGGCGGTCTGCGCGGACAAGCGAAAGGCGCTCTTGACGCGCCGCCCGCGGACGCTAAGGTAGGCGCCCCGAAACGGCCGAAAGGCCGTCAGCGATCCTCGATAGCTCAGTCGGTAGAGCAGGTGACTGTTAATCACCGGGTCGTAGGTTCGAGCCCTACTCGAGGAGCCACTTCCGCCGTGACGAGCGGAACCACCCGCCTCGCGGTGCACCACCGCGGGGCGGTTGCGTTTCCGGGGTGCCAGAGCGCCAAGGCGCGGCGGTCGGCACGAGTCCACCAGAGCTGACGAAGTGCCTCCATCCGGAAGCGGCTCCACCAGACCGGAACGACACGGTCGCAAGCGGATCCGGCTCCACGACCCGCAGCGAACGGCCTGGACCGCGCGTTCTCCGGTCGGCAGCCAGGGGCCTTGGGCCGCCCTCGGTGGCTGCCCAGCGCCCGGCGACCCGAAGTGGCCGGTGACCCCTGGCCGGCCGGCAGCCCCTCGGCTCTAACCGTGGCGTGACACCCGCCGAGAAGCCTGCGCCGCAGCAGCCGGCGCCGCGCCGCCGCCGCCGCGCTGCGCCGTTACCGATCGGATCCTCACCCGGCACGCTGCGGACCGACCCCGAGGCGCGGCCGCCGGAGATGTGGGCGATCGGCTTTGGTCCCAATGGACTCGAGGACAGGCAGCCAATCGGCTTCGACGACCTCGTCGCACTGCGCAGGAAGTGGCCCGTCGTCTGGCTCGACGTCGCCGGCTTCGGCGACCTGGATCTGCTGCAGCGGATCGGCGACGAGTTCGGACTGCATCGCCTGGCCCTGGCGGACGTGGTCAACCTGCAGCAGCGGGCCAAGGTCGAGGACTACTCCACCCACGAGTTCCTGGTGCTGCGCATGATCGATCCGACCAGTGCCGACGACACCGAGCAGCTCGGCATGTTCGTCGGCCCGGGGTTCGTGTTGACGTTCCAGGAGCGGCCGGGCGACTGCTTCGGGCTCGTGCGTCAGCGCCTGCTGGATCCCGACAGCCAGATGCGCAAACGCGGTGGTGACTACCTCGCCTATGCCCTGCTCGACGCCGTCGTCGACGCCTACTTCCCGGCGATGGAGGAGGTCGACGGGCGCCTCGAACGCGTCGAGGAGGCGATCCTGACGGGCGGCGACCCGGCGCCGCTCGTGCGCGAGCTGCACGCGGTCCGCCGGCGACTCCTGGTGCTGCGCCGGGCGCTGTGGCCGCTCCGTGAAGCGACCAGCATGCTGGTGCGCGGCGAGGCGAAGCACTTCTCCGTCGAGGTGCGGCCCTACCTGCGCGACGTACTGGACCACGTCGTGCAGCTGCTCGACCTGCTCGAGAACTACCGCGAGATGAGCAGCAGCCTCATGGACCTGCACCTGTCGACGGTGAATCACCGGCTCAACGAAGTGATGAAGCTGCTGACGATCATCGCCACGATCTTCATCCCGCTGACCTTCATCGTGGGCGTCTACGGAATGAACTTCGACTGGATGCCGGAGTTGCGCGTCTGGTGGGGCTACCCGCTGTGCCTGGTGCTGATGGCCGGCATCGCGGGCGGCATGCTCTGGTGGTTCCGCCGCCGTCGTTGGCTGTGAGGCTCAGGGCCGCCGGCAGGCGCGGATCATCGACTCCGCCTGGACCGCCGGACTCCCGCCCCCTGTGAGTGGATCGTTGCCGCCGATCGCCGCGTTGGCCGAGCACGGGTCGCATTGCCTGTGGCATGCGACATGTCCATTGCCCAGGGCGGACACTTGGATCGTGGCCGGCGCAGACAAGCAACCTCCCTCGGACGGATGCACGGTTGCCGTCGGGAAGCGGGACGGATATAGCAGTGAGAGCATGGGTTCGGGCGATCCGATTCGCTGCGTGTTCTTCCGCACCAAAACAGATGGTGAAGTTCTTCGCTTTCTCACTCTGCATTGTCGCAGCAAGTGCACCGCTGACCCTTGCTTGCACGCTGGACCCTCGCGTAGGACTCCTGCTCGCATTATTGTTCAGCGTCGTCGCGGGTGCGGGCATGATCGTTCGTCGCCCTGACGGATCGATGGGCGATGGAGCGGGGCGATGGGTCTTGGCTCTGACTCTCGGCTGGGCCGCGACATGGTTCGGCGTGGTCTTCTACGTTGAGGCCTGGCACTATGCACCCAACACGCCCTTGCCCGAGGAATGGCGGAGTCTGCATGGCGCGACGGAAGACGTTTTTGTGACGTTCGCAGTCACGGGATTCCCAATTCAGCAGATCGAGGGACATGGCACGGGAGGTGGTCCCGGTTGCTTGCCGTGGAGTAAGGGGGTTTGGGCACCAATGGCATTAACCTCCAACCCTGCCCTTCGAGTTCCACCGGGGGCCCGGCTTG
>DAIMFJ010000380.1:0-4427 GCA_036724695.1 Planctomycetota bacterium | reverse complement strand
AGTTGCCGGCGCGCGGGTTGCAGGGCGAGGGCGGCACCGAACTCGTGCGCGGCCCGTTCGGCGGCGCGGCGGGCTCGCTCCGGATCGCTGCCGCGGAACTCGATCGCCGTCTGCAGGGCGATCAGGCCGAGCAGGTTCGGGCGCAGCCAGGCCGGCATGCTGCTGCCTTGGCTCGGCAACTGCTCGGCGTGCGCCTCGGCGGCCGCGAAGTCGCGCTGGTCGAGGGCCAGCTGGGCGAGTTCGTAGCGGGTGTTCCAGGCGAACGGTCGCAAGCGCAACGCCTCCGCCAGGTGCCGCGCCGCCTCGGCGTGCTCGTGCAGACGCCGGTGGCAGATGCCGAGGTTCTGGTGCGGGCCGTGGCGGTCGGGCCGCAGCTCGAGCGAGCGCCGCAGGAACGGCACCGCTTCGCCGTAGCGGCGCAGCAGCGTCAGCGCGGTGCCGCGCATCGCCTGCGTGCGCGCGGTCGGTCGGCCGTAGCGCTGTTCGAGGGCGACCGTCTCGTCGTACAGCTCGGTCGCGTAGGCCGCACTGCGCGCCGGCACCTGCTCGGCCAAGGCCGCGAGTGCGAACATCCGGAAATCGCGCGCCGGCAGCAGTTCGGGCGCGGCGCGGGCCAGCAACGCCTCGGCCTTCGCGGCGTAGTCGGTGCCGGCGCGGCCGCGCAGTTCGTGCACGCCGGCGACGTAGCATTCGGCGGCGGTCTGCGGCGCGGGCAGGTCGGCGGTGGCGATCGCGCGGGCGCCCGGCTGGCTGGCGTCGGCGGCGAGGTAGCGGCGCGCCAGTTCGGCCAGATAACCGCCTGGGTGCGTGGCGGCGATCGTCTGGACGTCGGCCGCGGCACCCTGGCGATCGCCGTCGTCGAGGCGCAGCAGGGCCCGCAGCAGGCGCGCCGACAGGTCGCCGTCGTCGAGTGCCAGGATGCGATCGAGCAACGCGATCGCGTCGCGGTTCTCCTGGGTCACCAGCACGCGTTCGTCGGGCCAGCCCTCGATCGCCAGAAGCGACGGCAAGGTCGCATAGAGGTCTTCCTTGGCGGCGGCGACGTGGCTGCGTTGCCGTTCGAGGTGCAGCGGCACGGCGACCGCCGCGGCGAACCCGGCCAGCAGCAGGGCCAGCACCGCGATCGGCCGCGCCGGCGCGCGGCGCCATGTGCGAACGCGGCGCTGCAGCGCCGACAGGGGCCGCACGGCCACCGGGCGGTGGGCCAGGAACGCCGCCAGGTCGTCGGCGAGTTGCCGGCCGGTGGGGTAGCGGCGCGCCGGATCGCGCTCGAGGCAGTGCTCGACGATCGCGACGAGGTCGCGTGGCAGGTCGGGCGCGAGGCTGGTGAGTGGCGGTGGATCGTCGTGGGCCAACTGCGCGAGCACGGCCGCGGCATCGCCTTGGTACGGCGGCCGGCCGGCCAGCAGGTGGTACAGCGTCGCCCCCAGCCCGTAGACGTCGAGCGTCGGTGCGGCGGCGCCAGGGCCGCCGGCGTGGACCTGTTCGGGCGGCATGTACCACGGCGTGCCGAGGGTCGTCTGCGTCGCCGTGAGCCGTTCGGCGTTGGCGTGCGCCGCGATGCCGAAGTCGAGCAGCACGACGCGGCCGTCGGCGCCGACGAAGGCATTGGAAGGCTTGACGTCGCGGTGCACGAGGCCTTGCCCGTGGGCGGCGGCGAGGGCCTCGGCGAGCTGCTGGGCCCAGCGTGCGGCGACGCGCGTCCAGACGGTCTCGTGCGTGCCGACGCTGGCGGCGACGGCGAGTGGGGCTTCGCCGTCGCCGAGGCGCTCGAGCAGGGCACTCAGCGTCTGCCCGGCCAGCAGCTCCATGACCAGGAAGTGGATGCCCTCCGGTGTGCGGCCGCGATCGAACACGGTGACGACGTGCGGGTGCTGCAGCGTGGCGAGGGCCTCGGCCTCGCGGGCGAAGCGCTGCTCGGCGGCCGGATCGCGGAACAGCCGGGCGTCGAGGATCTTCGTCGCGACGCTGCGGCCGAGTTCGAGGTCGACCGCCCGGTAGACGATGCCCATGGCACCCCGACCCAGGCAGTGCTCGAGGCGGTAGCGCGAGGCCAGCACCAGTCCGGCGAGCGGATCCTCGCGCAGCGCCTCCTGGTGGAGTGTCGGCAGCGCGTCGGCGAGCCCGAGCACCTCGGCCAGCGGCTGGGCCAGGTGCGGATGGGTTGCGCACAGCGCCGTCGGGTCGACGGTCTCGCCGCGATCGAGCGCCGCCAGGGCGTCGCGGACCAGCGCGATCAGTGCTTCCTGGTCGTCGGGGTGCCGCGACAGCGTCATGCGGGGGGAGTCTATCAACCTATGGTTGGCGTAGCGGATCGCAAGCGCCATCCGATCAAGGCATTCGTTGTCGGGGCCAGCCGTTCGCGACGTGGGGGCGGGCGAACAGGTTCCTCAGGATTTTCCCTATTCTGGTGCGCGCCGCGGAACCGCGCCGTTTGCCCCTTGTGCGCGACGGCTTGCGGAACTGTCATGGCATGGTCGCGGGTGGAACGTCTCCACCCGCTCCATCTCCTCTCTTTCACACTCGTTCGAGGAGCAGCCATGCAACTCCGCCCCATCCTCATCGGTGTGGTCGCCACCACCATGCCCCTGTTCGCACAGGGTTACGCGACCAACTTCGAGGCCTTCACCGGCAGCGCCACCGGCACGCCGATCGCCGGCCAGGACAGCTTCTACGTGCCGGCCGTCGCCAACACCGTCGACGGCGCCGTCTACACGTATGCCGGCAACCCACTCGGCGTGCCCGTCAATCCCAACGGCGGGTCGCAGTTCTACGCCGGTGTCTCGGTCAGCATCGCCGCGGTCACCAACTTCTCGCGCGCCGAGCGGCCGATCACGGTGATCACCAATGGCACGATGAGCGTCGAATTCGACGTCTGCTGCAACTACATCGGCACCGGTACGCCGACCAACAACATCGGCAGCTTCTCGCTGCAACCGTCTGCGGCGGCCACCTACCCGAACATCCTCGCCCGCTGGCCAACCGGTGTCACCAACCCGCCGACCGGCTGGAACGCCGACATCGTGCAAGGTCCTGGCGTCGGCACGCAGGTGCTGCTGACCGATCCGGCCTTCCAGAACCTGGCGCCGAACGTCTGGCACCGTTGGGGGGTCACGTTCGACCTCACCGCCGGTACCTACACCGAATTCCGGATCACCAACGGTGTCACCAACACGACGACCGTGTTCGTGCCACCGACGCCGATTCCGCTGCCGAACCCGGGCACGACGCCGCTGACGGCGTTCCGGTTCTTCGTCGGTGGTCTGGACAACGTGATGGCGATCGACAACTTCGTGCTGACCTACGGCAGCAGCTACAGCTCGTTCGGGGCCGGCTGCGCGGGGTCGGCCGGGGCGCCGACGTTGACCGGCAACGGCTCGCCGCGGCTCGGCAGTGCGTTCACGGTGACCCTCGGCAACCTGCCGCTCAACGTCGCTTTCATGGCGACCGGGTTCTCGAACACCGCGGCGTTCGGCGGCGGCGTGCTGCTGCCCTTGTCGCTGGCCGGTCAGGGTTTCCCCGGCTGCGACCTGCTGGTCGATCCGGTCGCGACACAGGTGCTGATCGGAACTGGCGGCAGTGCCACCTGGAACTTCCAGACGCCCACCTCACCGGCATTTGCGGGGCTGCGTTTCTACAACCAGGGCATCAGCCTGGACACCGTGCCGGCCGCCGCGTTCACCAACGGCGGGGCCGCGGTGATCGGCTTGTGATCCGAGCGAGGTGGGTGGCCGCCGGCTAGACTGCGCGCACCTCGCGCGATGGACCTGCCCGACGACACCCACCTGCTCCGCACCGTCTATGGTGCTGCTCCGGCGCGCACGGCGCCGCACGGCGACCGGCTGCCGGTCGTCGTCGTGATGCGCGGTGCGCAGGTCGGCCGCCGCTACCTGCTCAACGAAGCCGGGCTGGTGCTCGGCCGCCGTGCCGACAAGGCGCAGCTCGTCGTGCCCGGCGACGGCCGGATCTCGAGTGCGCATTGCCGCTTCGAGCGCGCCCCCGAGTCCGGGCAATGGCAGGTGGTCGATCTGCAGTCGACCAACGGCACGTTGGTCGAGAACCACCGCATCGAGACCTGGCCGCTGCGCGACGGCGATCGCCTGTTCGTCGGCGAGACGGTGCTGAAGTTCACGTTCCACGACGAGATCGAGGACGAGTTCTACCGCCGCGTCGACTACCTGATGAACGCCGACGACCTGACCGGCCTGCCGGTGCAGCGGGTCTACCAGGCGCGGTTGCAGGAGCAGTTGGCGACGGCGCGACGCACGCGCCAGCCGGTGGCCGTCTACATGATGGACATGGACGGTCTCAAGCGCATGAACGACACCCACGGCCATTTCGTCGGTGCCCATGCGATCGCCACGGTCGGAAAACGCCTGGGTGCCCTGTTGGCACCGGAAGGTGGGGTGGTCAGCCGGTTCGGCGGC
>DAIMFJ010000379.1:0-4437 GCA_036724695.1 Planctomycetota bacterium | reverse complement strand
GGCGCTGGAACGGGCCCATGCCGCGGGCGGCGAGCCGCCGCTCGAGTAGGTGGCCCTACGCCGCCGGCGGCCGTTCGGGTAGCCTCCCGGCATGGTCGTGCAACGCAAGCCCGCCGGTTCCCACCTCCGCGTCTACCTGGTCGGCGCGCACGCGACCGGCAAGACGACGTTGGCGCGCTGGATCCGCGACCGCTACCGGCTGCCGATGATCGCCGAGGTGGCGCGCGGCGTGCTGGCCGAGATGGAGGAACAACTCGACTCGCTGCGCACCGACATCGAGCTGGTCGATCGCTACCAGACCGAGGTGTTCGAACGGCAGATCGCCGCCGAGCACCAGCAGGACGGGCCGTTCGTCAGCGACCGCGCGTTCTGCAACCTGGCATATGCGGCGCACCACTCGACCGCACTCGCGAAGCTGTTCCGCGACCAGCGGTTCGCGGACTACATGCAATGGGTGCGGCAGGGGGTGGTGTTCTTCCTGCGCCCCCACCGCGAACTGGTGGTCGCCGACGGCGTGCGCGCCGGACTCGAATGGGAAGAGGTCGTGCGCATCGACGGCATGGTCAAACTGCTGCTCGAGATGTTCGACGTGCCCTACATCCCGGTGCAGAGCCTGAGCATGCAAGAACGTGTGCGACTGGTCGAACGTGTGCTCGATCTGGCGCAGCAGCCGGAGTACGGCCTGCCGCCGGCGCCGGGCAGCATGCACGTGCCTGGGCGGCACAACTGAGCGCGGCGCAGCGGTTCGCGGTGGCGATTGCCGATGATCCAACCACGCCCCTGCACAGCTCTCTGGAACCGGGAAAACCCTGATTGCGCCGCAGCGCATCGACGTGGGGGCTGACACGCCGCGTTCCTGGGGTATCATTCTCGGCGCAATCTTCGCGTGGGTCCCGCAGCGCCTTCGTCGCTCGGCGGGCCGATCTGCCTTCGTGCCGCGCGTCGCAACCGAGAAGACAACCCATGAACAAGCTCCTCTGCTCCAGCCTGATCCTCGCGATGGCCGCCTCCGCGGTCGCGCAGAGCGTCGTGATCCCCAACGGCACCGCCACCACCGAAGGTGCTTCGAGCACCGCCTACGCGTGGGGCCGCGGCACCAGCCAGATCCGCGTGCAATACGTCTACGACAGCACGCACTTCACGAGTCAGGGCATCACCTACCCGATCCTGATCAACCAGCTGAGCTTCCGCGCCAACGGCGCGGCGACGACGGCCGGCTACACCTACAACAACGCGATCGTGCAGCTGTCGAGCGCCGCGGTCGACTACCTGGCCCCGTCGACGACGTTTGCCAGCAACCACGGCGGCGACCTGGCCACCGTGTACACCGGTCCGGTCACCGTCGCCAGCGGTGCTGGCACGACGCCGAACAACTACTACGTGACGATCCCGTGCACGCCGTTCCTGTACGACCCGACGTTGGGTGTGGACCTGTGCGTCGACCTCGCCCATGACGGCGCCGGCCCCGCGACGGCCACCGGCCCCTCGCACGACTCGGCCAGCACCGGCTCGATGACGTCGCGTATCTACAACCTCACCAACTGGCAGTCGCCGACCGGCACCACCCAGCAGAACGTCGGCATCGTCATCGACGTCGGCCACACGCCGGCCAGCGGCCTGTATGCCGGCTTCACCGCCGACGTCACCAGCGGCCCGTCGCCGCTGACCGTCAACTTCACCGACCAGAGCTTCACCAGCGCGCCAGGCGGCGTGACCGGCTGGGCCTGGGACTTCGACGGCGACGCGGTCATCGACAGCACGCTGCAGAACCCGTCGTTCACGTACACGAACTGCGGCACCTACAACGTCACGCTGACGGCCGTCGACGGCACGCACGGTCCGTCGACCTTGACCAAGACCGCGTACATCACGACCGACAGCATCGCCGCGAACTTCACCTCGCAGGTGATCGGCCCGTTGACCGTGCTGTTCACCGACACGTCGAACGTGCCGGCGACCAGCTGGGCCTGGGACCTCGACGGCGACAACATCGTCGACAGCACCGTGCAGAACCCGGCCTGGGTCTACGCCAACACCAACCCGGTCAACGTCACGCTGACCGTCACGCGCCTCTGCTCGACCCCGTCGACGATCACCAAGTCGATCGTCCCGGCCCAGCAGATCTCGCAGAACGTCGCCCCGAACAACGGCCTGTCGTCCGGCGCCTCGGTGTACTTCGACGCCAACATCACCAACCCGGCCGGCGTGGCGATCAGCTCGCTCGACGTGTTCGGTAGCGTCGTCAACGTCGCGTTCACGGTCGACATGTACGTCAAGCCGGGCACGCACGTCGGCTCCGAAGGCACCGCCGCGGAATGGACCCTGGTCGGCACGGCCAGCGGCACCTCGGCCTCGGCCACCACGCTGCCGTCGAGCTGCGTGTTCCCGGCGCCGATCTACCTGCCGGCCGGCCAGTTCGGCATCAAGCTGCTCTACAACGGCACCGGCCCGCGCTACATGAACGTCACCGGCCCGACCACGGTCACCAACGGCGACCTCAGCCTGACGGTGGGCGTCTCGCGCGGTTCGACCGTCGCCAACCCGTGGGCCGGCAGCAACATCGCCAACCGCGGCTGGTCGGGCACGATGTACTACGGCACGCAGAACATCACCGGTCTGGCCGGCTTCGGCACCTTCGCGCCGGGTTGTGCGGGCACGCTCGGTGTCGCCAAGCTGACCGGCAACACGCCGGTGCTCGGTGGCACGCTGAACGTGTCGATCAGCAACCTGCCGCTCAACGCCGGCATCATGGTGACGGGCTTCAGCAACACGACGTCGGGCTTCGGCGCGCTGCCGCTCGACCTGACCAGCTTCGGCGCCACCGGCTGCTTCGGCCGCGTCAGCGCCGATGCGAACAGCCTGGTGCTGGGCGCTGGCAACACCGCGACCTGGAATTTCGGCGTGCCGGCCGCGCCGGTCTTCCAGGGCGTCCAGCTGTTCAACCAGATGATCGTGCTCGACACCGGCTTCAACGCACTCGGCGCGGTGATGTCGGACGCCAGCGCGATGCTGCTCGGCCTGTGAGCCAGGCAGAGCCCTGCTGAGCCGGGTTCCCGAGGAACCCAGCGGCGGTCTCGCGGCCTGCCGATGGCACTCGCCATCGGCAGGCCGCGTTGTTTGGGGTCTGGATCACGTCGGCAGTCAGGCCGCGCTGCGCCGCACGCCCCCCCACCGCGAGACACCCCCGCGCCGGCCGGGTAGGCTGCGTGAGCCATGCTTCGCCTCACCGTCCGTTGCCTGCTCCTCGCTGGATTGCTCGGCCTTCCTGCCGCGGCCCAGGACGAGCCTTCGCCACCCCCGGTCGTGCTCGAATTGCTGCTGCGCCGCCAGGTCACGTTCACCGCGGCAGAACTGCGGGCAGCCGTCGCGTCGGCATTCCAGGTCGAGCTTCCCGCCGAAGCCGGCGAGGACGACGAGTCCTTCGTCGTCATGGACGGGGGCATGGGCATGGTCAAGGTTCGCACGTGGATGTTCCTGGTCCACAATCCTCCGGTGGCACGTTTCGAAGATCGTCGCACGGCAGCCCTGGCCTGCCGCGACCCCGACGTGGCCACCGCCATCGCCGAGCATCGTGGCTACGCGACCGTGATGGTGCTCGGCGACGAGCACGAACCCGCCGAGGCCTACCGGCAGGTCGCACGGCTCGGTGCGGCCCTGCTGGGTGCGAACGTGCTCGCGGTCGGGTTCGACGGGCGCGACCTGTTCGTCGCCAACCGGGCCGACCTCGCGGAACGGCTGCGCAGCGACGACCCGCGCCAGGCCCTGTCGCCACGCCAGGGATCCGGTGGCTACCTGCTGCTCGCCTCGGCGGCGCGCCCGGATGCGGCGGCGCTGACGGCCGCCGTCCGCGAGCTGGTCCCGGTCGAGCCACCCCCGATCACCACCCAGGACGGCGGTCGCCGCCTGACCGTGACGATCGACGGCGTCGTGTACGTGCTGACCAACCGCAGCGGCATCGACCACCTCCAGGAGGCCAGGCTCTTCCACCCCAAGGCGCGCGCCGAGCTGCTGATCCTCGCCGAACTCGACTACGACGACCCAACGCGCCTCGCCCGCCAGCACCACTGCCTGGCCCAGCTGCTGCGGCACCAGGCTGCGGTACGACCTCCCGCGGATGTGCTGGCCTTCGCGTTCTGGCCCGCGCCCGGCATCCGCATTCCTGGCAGCGAGTTGCAGCTGCTCGATGGCGAAGGTGCCGTGGCGAGGGCGCAACGTTGGGCCGCAGATCCGGTGTTCTCGGTCGCCAGCGAGGATCCGGCGATGCTGGCGGCGATCGACCAGGCCCGCGACTCCATCGACCGCCTGCGGCAACTGCTGGCCGCAGGCGGCGACGGCAAAGGCTACGTCAAGTTCGGTTTCGTCGAAGGCGACCAGACCGAACACCTGTGGGTCGCGGTGTCGGGACTCACGGCGACGATGGCGCGCGGCACGATCGCC
>DAIMFJ010000378.1:0-4440 GCA_036724695.1 Planctomycetota bacterium | reverse complement strand
AGTCTCCCCCGCAGCTTGCCAGCGTGCACGACGTTCGAACTCTCCGCGTACCACGGGCCGATCGGATACCCCATCCACGCCTCGTTCCACCAGATCTTGTCCATCCGATTGTCGTGGCAACCGCAGTCGGCCACCGCCGCCTTGTAGAACTCCCCGTGGTGCAGCAGCGCCGCCAGCGCGTTCTGTCCGCCGGCGCTGCCGCCGAAGATGCCGACCTTGCTGGTGTCCAGCTGCGCGAACTTCGCGGCGGCCGCCTGGATCCACAGGATGCGATCGGGGAAGCCGCCGTCCTTCAGGTTGCGCCAGCAGACGTCGTGGAACGCCTTGCTGCGCCAGTTCGTGCCCATGCCGTCGATCTGCACGACCACCATGCCGAGTTCGGCGATGCGCCGCTGCCGTTCGCCGAGACCGAACGTCTTCGGCACGTGGTGCCCGTGCGGGCCCGCGTAGATGTCCTCGACCACCGGATAGCGCTGCCCCGGCGCAAAACCCGCCGGCAGGTGCAGGATGCCGTGGATGTCGGTCGTGCCGTCGCGGCCCTTGGCGACGAAGCGCACCGGCGCCTGCCAACCCGCCGCCAGCAGCGCCGACGCGTCGTCGCGGCCGAGTTCGGCGACCAGCGAACCGTCGCTGGCGCGGCGCAGTTCGCTGACCCAGGGCTGGTCGACCCGCGACCAACGCGCGACGAACAGGCTGCGGTCCGGCGAGAACGTCCACTCGTGCGTGCCGTCGGCCGACGTCAACACCACCGGATCGCCGCCCTCCAGCGGCACGCGCACCAGGTGCGCGTGGTAGGGATCCTGGTCCGGGTGGATGCCGTAGGCCTTGATCCAGACCTGCCCGGCGGCTTCGTCGACCCGTTCGACCGCGCGCACCACCCACGGTCCCTTGGTCAACTGCCGCATCGCGCCGCTGCGCGCGTCGACGACGTACAGGTGGTTGTGGCCGTCCCGTTCGCTCGCCCACAAGAACTCCCGGCCGTCGCCGAGCCAGTGCAGCACCGTCTTCTGCGAATAGTCGACGAACGTCGCGCTCTTCTCTTCGAGCACCGTGCCAACCGCCCCGCTCGCCGCGTCGATCGCCAGCACCCGCAGCACCTGGTGCCCGCGCTGGTTGTACAGACAGTAGACCTCGCGACCGTCGGCCGACCAGCGCACCCGATCGATCGACCAGGCGTCGGCGAACGGGGCGGCATCGACCGCGAACACCCGCTCGAGCCCGACGTCGACCAGGTACGGCACGTCGACGTCGATGCGATCGCCGGGCTTCCGGTAGTCGAACACGTGCACCTTCGGCTGCAGCTGATCCTGCGGCGACGACTCGACCAGCGTCACCTGCCGCCGTTCGCCCGGCACCCGCCGGAACACCAACGCGCGCGCGCCGTCCGGCGACCAGCGCAGCGGCCCGACGAAGCCGTCGGCCGCCGTACCGTCCTCGGTCATCGGCAGCTCCTCGCCGTCCTTGCCGCGCAGCCAGACGTTGTGCTCGCGAACGAACGCTCGCCCGCGGCCTTCGCGGCGCTCGCGGCGACTGCGCTGCAAGGCCCCCTGCGACTCGGGCCCGGCGACCGCGATGCCCGGCCAGCTCTCGGCGACGAACACCCCGACCAGCTGATCCGGCCCGTGGTCGAGCACCCAGGCGTGCCCGGCGAACGTCGACATCGTGCGCGATTCGCCCGGCGGTACTTCGCCGTACGGTTTGAGCTCGCGTTGGCCGTCGCTCCAGAACAGCCGCACCACGCGGTCGGTCTCGTTGACGAACCGCACCTCGGTGCGCTGCTGCGACGGCCCACTGGCGACGATGCCGTCGCGCGGCGTCAGCCGCTGCGGGGCCGCGCTGCGCCCCACCTCGGCCTTGCTCTGCCCGACCGTGCGCGAGCCGTCGACCAGCAGCCGCACCCAGACGTCGCGCTCGCCGTCGCGCGTCTGGTAGACCAGCCCTTGCCCGTCCGGCAGCCAGTGCAGTTCGGGCGCGAAACGGCGCAGTTTGCCGCGCCAGCCGTCGACCCGCTGGTTGGCGGCGTCGACGCGCGCGGCGACCCCGTCCTGGCCCGGCAGCGCGATCCCAGGGAGGCAGACGACGACCGCCAGCGCGGCCCGGACGAAGTTCATCCGCCCAGGGTAGCGTGCAAGAACCAGGCGTGCTTCTCGAACTGCTCGACCATGCCCGACAGCATGCCGAACGTCTCTTCGTCACGGTTCTGCTGGGCGACGTCGCGCGCCTGCCGCACCCCTTCGAGGTACGTGCCGATGCGTTCGGCGAGCAGCTTGACGTGCTCGAGGTCGCGCGTCGTCTCCTGCGGGTAGTCGGGCAGCCGCGACTTCGCGGCGAGGTGCCGCGCCGTGCCGACCGCGAGGTGGCCCAGCGTCAGGATGCGCTCGGCGATCGCGTCGTTGTTGGCGGCCTGGTCGGTCGCGAACTGGTCGAACAGCGGGTGCAGCGCCGTGAAGTGCGGGCCGCGGATGTTCCAGTGCGCGACCTTCATCTGCGTGTAGAGGTCCATGCCGTCGGTCAGCACGGCGCGCAGCGCGGTGCAGATCTCGGTGCGGGCGGCGGACGACAGGTGGTTCGGGGACGTGTGCTTCGTGGAGCTCCTCGTTGGGGTTGGATCGTTCGGGTGGGCGGATGGGTGGTCGACCAGGAAGGCTGGAAGATGTTTAGACTCTGTCTAACTTCCGGATGCGACTCAGCCGGATGAGGCTTCGGGACTTACGGTGTCGCCGGACGCCGCGTGCCGCGCACGACGACCATGTAGTCGCGCACGTCGAGGCCGCGCAGCTGGTCGACCTTGTCGACTGCCAGCGCCTGCCACGGGATGTCTTCGATGACGCCGGTCTGGTCGTCGACGAAGTGGTGGTGCGGGGCCACGTTCGGGTCGAACACCACGCTGCCCTCGGCGAGCACAAGTTGCTTCACCAGACCCACTTCCGTGAACAGCTGCAGCGTGTTGTAGACGGTTGCGCGCGACACCATCGGAAAGTCGGCGCGGACCCGTTGCCAGACCTGGTCGGCGGTCGGGTGGTCCTCGGTGGCCAGCACGTACGCGGCGATCGCGACGCGCTGCGCCGACGGGCGCACGCCGGCGCGCTCGAGGCGTTCGATCAGGGCTGCCTGCTGGTCACGCATTTAGACTAAGTCTAACTCTGGATCGGCGGAAGTCAAGCAGATCCTCATCGGCCGATCAGGTCGCCAGCTTGCCCGCGACCGTGACGAGCCGGGACACGACGTTGCCAACGGCGGTTCGGTGCTTGTCGTCGACCAGTTCGCCACTCGCCCCGAACGCCGAATTCGCCCCGCCAAGCGCGTACTGCTCGGTCAACACCAGCACGCCGAGGTTCATCAGGACCTGCCGCAGGTGCACCAGCGCACGCAACCCACCGAGGGCCCCCGGCGAGCTGGCCAGCAGGGCCGCGGTCTTGCCGCGGAACGCCGACACCCCCGGTTCCTGCGCGTACGGCCGCGACACCCAGTCGAGCGCGTTCTTCAGCACCGCCGGGATCGACGCGTTGTACTCCGGCGTCACCACCAGCAACGCGTCGTGCTGCTGCACGAGGCGGCGCAGTGCCACGGCGTTGCTCGGCAACCCGTGGTTGTCCTCGAGGTCCCCGTCGTAGAGCGGCATTTCGAGGTCGCGCAGGTCGGCGAGGGTCGCCACCGCTCCGCCGGCCACCGCGAGGTCGGCGGCGGCACGGGCGAGCTGCCGCGCGAACGAACCGCGGCGCAGCGAACCGGAGATCACGAGGATGCGAGTCGGCATGCGGGAGTTGTAGCGGCAGCGGCGCGGCGTTGCCTCAATCCGCCTGGTCCGCCTTCGTCGCCGCACCAGCCGCCAACTCGCGCACCGCCCGCAGGTCCAGCTTGCCGGTGCCCAGCACCGGGATCGCCGGCACGGTGACGAACTGGTCGCGACGCGGCACGAACAGGGCCGGCAGGCCGCGCCCGGCCATCGCCCGCAGCACTGCGTCGACCTCGTCCGGCCGCAGCGTGGTGACCACCGCCAGCCGTTCGCCCTTCTTGCCGTCGGGCAGCCCGGTGACCGCGACGACCCGTTCGGTGCGGCCGCTGCAGTCCTGCAGGTGCTCCTCGACGACGCCGTGCGGCACCATCTCGCCGCCGATCTTGCTGAACCGCGACAACCGGTCGGTCAGGTACAGGAAGCCCTCTTCGTCGACGCGGCCGATGTCACCGGTCACGTAGCCGCCGTCGTGCATCGCCGCGGCGGTCAAGTCCGGCCGGCCGAGGTAGCCCTGCATCACGTTGGCCCCGTGCACGACGACCAGTCCGGCGGCACCGACCGCGAGTGGCTGCCGCGTCTCGGGATCGACGACGCGCACCGACACGCCCGGCAGCGCGCGGCCGACGCTGCCGCGCCGCGACCCCGCCTGGTAGAAGCCCGCGGCGCGGAACCCCGGCGTGCTGACCGCGACCACCGGCGCACAC
>DAIMFJ010000377.1:0-4496 GCA_036724695.1 Planctomycetota bacterium | reverse complement strand
TGCAGTTCGTCGAAGGCCTTGCGGCAACGCGCCACCCATTCGCCGGCCTGCGCGATCGCCGCCGCGGCGTCGGCTTCGTCGACTTCCGCGGCATGCCCCTCGAGCATCACCAGCCCGTCCGGGCCGATGCCGACCGAGAACTCGAGGTCCGCGGCGGCCGCGGCGGTCTTGCCGCCGAACGCCAGCCACTGGCCTTGCACGCGCTGGATGCGCAGGCCGCCGGCCGGCCCCTTGGCCGGCACCGGGCTGATGTGCAGCGCCGCGCAGGCGGCCAGGATCGCCAGGCTCTCGAGGTCGCTGCTGGGCTCGGCACTGAGGACCTGCACCTGGATCTGCACCTCGGCGCGGTAGGTGTCGGGGAACAACGAACGCACCGTGCGGTCGACCAGCCGGCTGACCAGCACCTCGTGGTCGCTGATCCGGCCTTCCCGCCGACCGAACCCACCCGGAATGCGGCCCGCCGCGGCGAACTTCTCGCGGTACTCGACGGTCAACGGGAAGAAGTCCTGGCCCGGCTTCGCGGTCGGCGCGGCGGTCACGGTCGCCAGCACGACGTTGTCGCCGCTGGTTGCGAGCACCGCCCCGTGCGCCTGGCGGGCGATACGGCCGGTCTCGAAGTGCACCTCGGTGCCGGTGAGCTTGACGGTGGTGCGGTGCGCCTGCGGTTGCATGGTGCGATCTTGCCAGGGCTTCGGTCTGGTTCCAGCTCCGGTCCTACGCCGACAAGACCCTTGCGCAGACTACCGTCGTGGGCGATAGTAGCACCTGAGACCAATTCTCAAGATGCTTCGGCGCAGCCAACCATGCGGACGCCGCTCGCAACCTGCCGCCAACCTCCTCGCCGCCTGCACCCCCGTGACCGATCCCGGTGTCGCCGCTCGTCCCTCTGCCGCCCCAGCCGCGGCCCTCTCGCTGGCCGATGCCAGCGGCCCATGCACCGTGCTCGCCGTCGACGGCGGTGACGAACTCGCGCACCGGTTGGTCGCCGCGGGTCTGTGGCCGGGCACGCAGGTCGTGCGGCTGACCGCGGCCCCGTTCGGCGATCCGCTGCTGTTCCTGGTCCACGGCTACCGGCTGGCACTGCGGCGCAGCGAAGCGGCGCGGGTCGCCGTGACCCTGCAGGCGCCGACGGGAGCTTCGGCATGAACGCGCTCGCCAGACCGCTCGCCGTCGCCCGCAAGGTGGCGCTGGTCGGCCGCGCCAACGCCGGCAAGACCTCGCTGCTGATGCATCTGACCGGCAGCCTGCAACGGCCGGCGAACTTCCCGGGCACCTCCGTCGAGTGCATCACCAGCGAGACGGTCGCCGGCAACACGCGGTTGTGCATCCTCGACCTGCCGGGCATCGCCTCGCTGCAGGCGATCAGCCGCGACGAACAGGTGGCGATCGACTGCATGGGGGGTGGTGGCGACGCCGCGCAACGGCCCGACCTGTTGTGCGTGGTGCTCGACGCCAGCAAGCTGGTCGTCGAGTTGCGGCTGCTCCAGGAGGTGCGCAACCTCGGCCGGCCGTTGGTCGTCGCGCTGACCAAACTCGACGTCGCCGACCAGGAAGGCCTGCCGGTCGACGTCGAACGGCTGCAGCGTGCGCTCGGCGTGCCGCTGGTGGTCGTCAACGGCGCCAGTGGGGCCGGCATCGACGCGTTGCGCGACCTGCTGGCGAGCGCGCCGCTGGTGCCGCCGCCGGCCGCTGCGCCGGTGTCGCTGCCGGAACCGCCAGCCCACAAACGCCGGTCGCGCACCGACCGTCTCGATGCGTTCCTGCTGCACCCGCTGCTCGGCCCGCTGGTCCTGGCCGGCGTGCTGGTGGCGATGTTCCAGCTGGTGTTCACGGTCGCCGAACCGTTCCTCGGCTGGCTCGAGGCCGGCCAGGGCTGGGTCGAAGGTCTGGTGGCCGCTGCAGTGCCCGATGGCATGCTGCAGAGCTTCCTGATCGACGGCGTCGTCAACGGGGTCGGCTCGGCGCTGATCTTCGTGCCGCAGATCGCGCTGCTGATCGCGTTCGTGTCGGCGGTCGAGGCGTCCGGGTACATGGCCCGCGCCGTGTTCCTGCTCGACCGCTTGCTGCGCAAGGTGGGGCTGTCCGGCAAGAGCTTCGTACCGCTGACCAGCAGCTTTGCGTGTGCGATCCCCGGCATCCTCGGCGCGCGCATCCTCGAGAACGAACGCGATCGCCTGGCGACGATCCTGGTCGCGCCGCTGATGTCGTGTTCGGCGCGCCTGCCGGTCTACGTGGTGATGCTCGCCGCGTTCTTCCCGGCCCACCAGGCGGGGCTGCTGCTGCTGCTCTTGTACCTGCTCGGCATCGTCACGGCCGCGATCGTGGCCCTGGTGCTGCGCAAGACGGTGTTGCGCGGCGGCACCTCGATGTTGGCGATGGAACTGCCGGTCTACCAGCGGCCGCGCCTGCGGCTGGTCGGCGCGCACACCCTGGTCGCCGTGAAGAGCTTCCTGCGCACCGCCGGTGGCGTGATCTTCGCGGCGACGATCGTCGTCTGGGCGCTGGCCTACTTCCCGCGTCCCGATGCGATCGCCGAGCGCTTCGCCGCCGAGCGCGAACGCGTCGCCGCCGGCGAGGCCGGCGACGCCGAACGCGCAGCGATCGATGCCCGCGAGGCCGCGACCTACCTCGAGCAGAGCTGGCTCGCCGACCTCGGCCGGGCCGTGCAGCCGGTGTTCGCGCCGGCCGGTTTCGACTGGAAGCTGACCGTCGGCGTGCTGGCCGCGTTCCCGGCCCGCGAACTGGTGGTGCCGACGCTGGGCACGCTGTACAGCCTCGGCGACGTCGAGGCCAGTGCCGACGAAGCCGACCACCGGCTGCGCGACGCGCTGCGCGAACAGCGGGGCCCCGACGGCAAGCCGGTGCTGAACAGCGTCGTCGCGCTGGCGCTGATGGCGTTCTTCGCGCTGTGCAGCCAGTGCGCGGGCACGTTGGCGGCGATCCGCCGCGAGACGCACTCGTGGAAGTGGCCGGTGTTCACGTTCGTCTACATGACGACGCTGGCCTGGCTCGCGGCGGTGCTGATCCACCAGGTGGGCACCGCGCTCGGCTTCGCCGGCTGATCTCCTGGTTCCGCTCCGCAGCCAGCGAAGCCGAGCCAGACGCAACGCAACGCGCCAGCAGTGGATCAGTCGAGCTCGAACGGATTGCGCGGCCGGTCCTCGGGGTTCTTCTTCGCATCGTCCTTGGCCCGCTCGAGTTCCCGCTCGAGCCGGTCCTTCTGGCGACGCACCTGGTCCTTCGCGCTGCCCCACAGGTCGTCCAGCCGCTGATCCTGCTGCTTCTGTTCGCCGAGCAGGCTGTCGAGGTCGCGGCCGCCCTTGGCCTCGGCGGGCCGCACGGCGCGCGCCTTGCCGGAGCGTACGTCGACTTCGATCGCCTTGTTGCAGCACGGACAGGAGAACTGGAAGACGGTCTGGGCCATGGTCGGAGTTCGGGTGCATCAGGCTACCATGTAGGGGCTGCCGTCCACCGCATGGGAGTTCTGGGACCGCACCTGCTATGGTGGGGCCGGGCCGCCGCCCGCACCGCCGCCGTGACCGCCGAACAAAATCCGCTGCCGCCGGGAACCAGCCCACGGGCCGTGCGTCTGTTGCGGTCGGCCATGCCGGCACCGGCTGCGACGACCCCGGGCGGCAGGCCCGCGAGCGACGGTGAGATCGACCCTGTGCGGGCTGTCTGGGCGGCAGCGCAACGCGGCGATCTCACCGCGTTCGGGCAGTTGGTGGCGGGCCACACGGACCGGGTGATGCGCGTGATGATCTCGATGTTGCACTGTGATCGGGCGACCGCCGAGGACCTCTGCCAGGAGGTCTTCCTGCGCGTGCACCGCGGCCTGCCCGAGTTCGACGGTGGGGTGCGCTTCGTGGTCTGGCTGCACACGATCGCCCGCAACGTCGCCATCGGCGAGTACCGGCGGCGCCGCGCCCAGAAGCGTGGCCGGCCGACCGCGTCGCTCGACGCACCGGTCCCCGGCACCGACGACTGCTACGTGACGCCGGTCGGCCGCGAGGTCGACCCCGGCCAGCAGGCCCAGCAGCGCGAGTTCGCGCAGCGGGTGCGGGCCTGCGTCGCCCAGTTGCCCGACGAGTTCCGCGAACCCGTGGTGCTGCGCGACCTCGAGGACCTGTCCTACGACGAGATCGCCGCGGTGCTCGGCGTGCCGGCCGGCACGGTGCGCTCGCGCATCCACCGCGGTCGCTGCCTGCTGCAGCAGATGCTGCAGGAGTTCGCACCGTGAGCGGGGCCGCGCGCGTTCCCGACCCGCGGTTGGCCGATTGGGTCGACGGCACCTTGCCCCCGCGCGAGCACGAGCGCTTCGTCGCCGAATTGCGCGTCAACCCGCAGTTGCGCGCCGACCTGGCAGCCTACGAACGCACGGTGGCGGCCTTGCGGGCTGCCTACGCGCCGACGGCGGCCGACGACGCAGCCGCGCAGGCCGCCGGCGAACGCATGGCGGCGCGCGTGCTGGCGACCCTGGCGCAGGCCCCGGCGGC
>DAIMFJ010000376.1:0-4497 GCA_036724695.1 Planctomycetota bacterium | reverse complement strand
GACCCGATCAGCGTCGCGCCCAGCGGCGTGACGCTGGAGCTGGCCCCTGGTAGCGCAAAGCCGCCGCCGCCGCCGCCAGGAGCGAAGTGCGCGCGATACACCGAGCCAAGGAGGGGCGTGTTCGGCGCCGCAGCACCGCTGGCAGGCATCATCGCCGAGCCGCGGCCGCCGGTGCCGCCCGTGCTCGCCAGGTAGGCGTGACCCGTCGCCACGCGAACGTCCTGGCCGGGTTGACCATCCGTCAGCGTGACACCGCCGACGACGATCGGGCCCGTACCGCGGCATTCCGCACCACCATCCCCGCCGCGCCCACCCCCAGGGCCTCCTGCCGTGCCGGGTTGGCCGTCGACGAAGGGCGCAGGTGTATTGAGAATGCCGCGGGCATTGAACGAGGAGACCCGCTGCCCGACGGCCGGCCCGACGGTGGCAAGCCAATACGGCAGATCCTCGCCGTTGCACGTCACCGAACCCTCGATCGCGACCCGGCCGCGCACGCGGATCACCGGCGCGACGGGGCCGCGGAACTCGACCGTGACCCCCGCCGGCACGACGAAGTCGGTGAACGCGAACTGGCCGTCGGTGATCAGCGCCGCCTGCCCGTCGAGCGTGCGGCTGCCAGGGATCGTCACCGAGGTGGTGTCCCAGACATACACATTGGGACCGGTCGGCACACCCAGCGTCGCATCGAACGAACCATGCCGCCCGTCGCCGCCGATCGCCACGGCACTGGTGCCGCCGTTCGACCACAGGTCACCGGATGCTTCCGGATCGCGATTGGCATTGCTGGCGAAGGCCTCCAGCAGCTGCTGGTCACCGGGTTCGGCGCCGACCTGGATCTCGAGGCCATTGGTGGCGTCGAGCAGACCGCTGGTGTCGGCCAGCAGGAACTGCGCGTCGTAGCGCAGGCCCAGCATCGCCAGCGAGTTGGGCACCGGCACGGCGAGATCGAGGGTCGGCCCATTGGGCAGCAGCACGCCGGCCAGTGCTTGCGCGCGCTGCAGGCAGCCGAGGCCGCCGAACGGCAAGGGCCGCGGCAACGGTGCGCCACCGTCGACGACGTGCGAGAAACCGAGCAGCGCGAACGCGAACGCGTTCGGCTGCAATGCCGGTGCGGTCAACAGGTGGGACGTGCCCGGCGCCGGGCTGCTGCCCGCCGCGAGTACCAGCACGAACGCCGGATCCTGGCACGGCGGCCCGTAGGGGGTCGCGAACGGTCGCGGACCAGCGGTCCAGCGCACGATCTGAACACCGGCCGGCGTGGGGGCGGCGACCACCAGCTCGCGGCGCGTGGCGTGCCACGCCGCCGGGCCATTGGCGAACACGTTGAGCGAAAACGGCGCCGCGGTGAGGTGCAGGCCGTCCCATTCGTAGCTCTGCGTGCCCGACGGCTGCACCAGCGCCAGCACGTACCGGCCGCGTTCGGGGTCGAAACCGGCGGTCTGGGTCAGGATCGGTTGTTGGCCGAACGACTGCCGGAGCACCCATTGGCCGTCGTCGAAGGTGTACAGCTGGCCCCCGACGGAGCCGATGGTGTGGGTGGTCAGGATCGGTGTGCCGCGCACGGCGTCGGTGCCGAGCGCGAACCCGGTTCCGCCGGGCGTCGTCGTCGCCACCGGCGCCCAATCGCCATTGGCGAAGCGCCACGTCTCGCGGGTGGTGCCATTGCCGCCGACCAGGATCACGGCGCCGTCGCGCGGATCGACGCTCGCCTGCTGCACCGCGAACGGCGGCGGGCTGTTGCTGGTGCTCAGCTGCGTCCACGTGCCCTGGCTCAGCAGCCAGGTGTCGGCGAGCGGCTGGTTCTGGGCGTCGACGCCACCGAACAGCAGGACGTCGCCGTTGGGCAGTGCGGCGATGGCGTGGTGACTGCGCCGTGGCACCGGCGTGGTGTATGGCGTCCAGGCAATGCCGTCCCAGCGCCATTCGGTGGCGCTGGCATTGGCGAGATCGCCGCCGAACAGCAGCAAGGTGCCGTCGGCGAGCGGGGTCAGCGTGTAGCCGGGGTTCTGGCCCGGGCGCGCGCCGGGGTTGCCGAGGGCCGCGGTGGGGGTCCACTGCGCAGGCGGGGCGCCCTGCGCGGTGAGGTGATTGGCCAACAGCGCAGCAGCGACTGCGAGGGCGCAAAGGGATGCTGGGGACATCCTGATTCCTTCGTGGAAGTGCACGGTGGCAGCGCGCTCATGCCAACAAGCGCGCGGGAGAGCCCCGTGGTTGTCTCCATTCGATGCCATCGCGGCGATCTGTCAAGTCCCCCTGGGCTGCAGCCCGCCAACCGCTATCGTGGTCGCCCCGATGTCCGACGTCCTCCACAGCAACGTCTCGACCAGTTCGCCCGAGTTCGCGGCCAACCGCGAGCACCACCTGCGCACGATCGCCGAGGTCGCCGAGCTGGTGGCCGCCGCGCGGCTCGGCGGCGGCGCCGAGGCGGTGGCGCGCCACCACAAGCGCGGCAAGCTCCTGCCGCGCGAACGGGTCGCCGCGATCCTCGATCCTGGCGTGCCGTTCCTCGAACTGTCGCCGTTGGCCGCGCACGGCCTGTACGGCGGCGACGCGCCGAGTGCCGGCATCGTCACCGGCGTGGGCCTCGTGCAGGGGCGCGAGGTGATGATCGTCGCCAACGACGCGACCGTGAAGGGCGGCACGTACTTCCCGATGACGGTCAAGAAGCACGTGCGCGCGCAGGAGATCGCCCTCGAGAACCGCCTGCCGTGCGTGTACCTGGTCGACAGCGGCGGCGCGTTCCTGCCGCTGCAGGCCGAGGTGTTCCCCGACCGCGACCACTTCGGGCGCATCTTCTACAACCAGGCGCGCATGTCGGCGGCGCGCATCCCGCAGGTTGCGGTGGTGCTCGGCAGTTGCACGGCGGGCGGCGCGTACGTGCCGGCGATGAGCGACGAGAGCATCATCGTCAAGGGCAACGGCACGATCTTCCTCGGCGGCCCGCCGCTGGTGAAGGCGGCCACCGGCGAAGTGGTGTCGGCCGAGGATCTCGGCGGGGCCGACGTGCACACGCGGCTGTCGGGCGTCGCCGACCACTTCGCGGAGGACGAGGCGCACGCGCTCGAGCTGTGTCGTTCGATCGTCGGTCGCCTCAACACCCGCAAGCCGGAGACCGTGCAGTTGGCGTCCGTCGAGGAACCGCTGTACGACCCCGACGAGCTGCTCGGCGTGCTGCCGAAGGACACCCGCACGCCGTACGACGTGCGCGAGGTGATCGCACGCCTCGTCGACGGCAGCCGCCTGCACGAGTTCAAGGCCCGCTACGGCACGACGCTGGTGACCGGCTTCGCGCACCTGCACGGCTTGCCGGTCGGCATCGTCGCCAACAACGGCATCCTGTTCAGCGAGAGCGCCCAGAAGGCCGCCCACTTCGTCGAATTGTGCAGCCAGCGCCGCATTCCGCTGCTGTTCCTGCAGAACATCACCGGCTTCATGGTCGGGCGGAAGTACGAGACCGGCGGCATCGCCAAGGACGGCGCCAAGATGGTGCAGGCCGTCGCGACCACCAACGTGCCGAAGCTGACGGTGCTGATCGGCGGTTCGTTCGGGGCCGGCAACTACGGCATGTGCGGGCGCGCCTACCAGCCGCGCTTCCTGTTCACGTGGCCGAACTCGCGCATCTCGGTGATGGGCGGCGAGCAGGCGGCCGGTGTGCTCGTGCAGGTCAAGAAGGACCAGCTCGAGGAGAAGGGCCAGCGTCTGTCGGCCGACGAGGAGCAGAAGATGCGGGCGCCGATCCTCGACAAATACGAGACCGAGGGGCATCCCCTCTATGCGACGGCGCGCCTGTGGGACGATGGTGTGATCGATCCGCGGCAGACCCGTGCGGCGTTGGCGCTGGCGCTCTCGGCGAGCCTCAACGCGCCGATCGACGACTACCGGGCGCCGGTCTTCCGGATGTGAGGTGACACCATGCGACAAGCCAACGACCAGATGTCCGCCGACCAGCTGCGCGTGCTCGCCGACATCGACGAGCACGGCGTGCACCTCGTGCACGTCGCCGAAGAGGGCGGCCGCCCGGGCTACTCCTTCACGATCGGCATGCCCTACAGCTTCGACGCCCCCGAGGTGATCGTCTTCGGGCTGCCGCAGGACATCGCCCAGGACCTGCTCGACGCCGTCGTCGACGAAGCCGCCGACGGCACCAGACTCGTCGCCGACGCCCAGCACGCCGACCTCTTGCACGGCTACCCGGTCAAACTCCTGCCCGTACCGAAGTCCGCCTACGCCACCTACCTCGCCCAGGCCTGCTGGGCCCACGAGGGCGACGCGTTCGATTGCCTCCAGCTCGTCTGGCCCGACAAGCAGGGCCGTTGGCCCTGGAGCCCGGGCGTGCGCGACGGCTTCCCGGCCCTGCAACCGATCCTCTCCCGCCCCTGACCTGCGCATACCTCACCCGGTCCCGAATGCGCACCCGCAGACGCAACCATCGGCCTTGAAGTGGTTTGCAGCGACGCATCGGCGGGCGACCTGCAGCGTGACCCGGCGCCGTTCCGG
>DAIMFJ010000375.1:0-4534 GCA_036724695.1 Planctomycetota bacterium | reverse complement strand
CGCCCACCCGGACGACCTGCAGGTGCGCTTCGAGATCGCCGAACTGCACCACGCCGACGGCCGCCGGGCCCAGGCGAAGGAACTCTGGCAGGCACTGGCCGACGCCGCGCGCGACGGCGACGCGGCGGTGCGCACGTGGCGGGCGCGGGCGATGCTGCGCCTCGGTGGGCGGGCCAACCTCGAACGCGCCAGCCAGCTGCTGGTCGACGCGTTGGCGAGCCCGGACGCGCCGGTGATGGCGCGCATCACGCTCGGCGAGCTCAAGTACACCGCGTACGGCGAAGCGGCGGGCTTCCCGTCCGGCGAACGCGACCTGCGCAAGGTGCTCGACGACCACGGCGACGTCGAAGCCGCCCTGTTGGCGCTGTACAGGATCCGCAGCAGCAACATGCTGCTCGATCCGCAGAAGACCGAGGAACTGCTCGACCGGGCCCTGGCGCAGAACCCCAACTGCGTGGCCGGTATCGCGCTGCGCGCCGCCAACGTGCTCGGCGACCGGCGCTTCGGCGAGGCCGCGCGCATGTTCGACGCGGCGTTGGCGATCGACCCCAACGACCGCACCGTGTTGGCCCACCGCGCCGCCGCCGCCTACGTGGCGCGCGACGAACGCTACGAGGAGTTCCGCCGCCGCGCGTTGGCCGGCGATCCGGGTTGGCCCGACGCCGACCGCATCCTCGCCGACCACCTGGCGACGCTGTACCGCTTCGCCGATGCGGTGCCGTTCTACCGCGCCGCGTTGGCGGTGGCCCCCGACGACGTGCCCAGCCTGCACGGCCTCGCCAAGGCGTTGGTCTACACCGGTCGCGGCGTGCAGGCCAAGGAACTGCTGCAGCGCGCCAAGGCCCTCGAGGCCGGTTACGTCGATCCGTGGCGCAACAACAGCATCGCCGTGCAGGAACTGCTCGAGCAGCAGTACGTGGTGGTGCAGAACGAACGGTTCGCGCTGCACCTGCACCGGGACGATCACGAAGTCCTGGCGGCGTACCTGATGCCGGTGCTGCTCGAGGCCGCCGAGACGCTCGGCAGCAAGTACCAGTACGTGCCCGGTGAGCCGGTCACCGTCGAGACGCTGCACACCTGGGACGACTTCTCGGTGCGCACGATCGGCTTCCGCGGTTTCACCGCGCTCGGGGCCTGCTTCGGCAAGCTGGTGACGCTGGTCTCGCCCCGCGACGTCGACCTGCGCACCCAGGACTTCATGTGGGAGGCCACCGCGTGGCACGAGTACGCGCACGTGCTGACGCTCGGTGTCAGCCGGCACCGCGTGCCGCGCTGGCTGACCGAGGGCTTCTCGGTCTACGAGGAACGGCAGCGCAACCCGATCTGGGAGCGCGGCATGGACCGCGAGCTGTTCGACGCCTACCACAACCAGGACATCCCGCCGGTCCGGCTGCTCAACCGGCTGTTCCGCGGCCCGCGGATCCTGTTCGGCTACTACCAGGGTGGTCTGCTGGTCGAACTGATCGCGCGCCGGTACGGCTTCGACAAGGCGCTGGCCCTGCTCGCCGCGTACGGCGAGGACCTCGACCTCGAAGCGGCGTTCGAGAAGGCGCTCGGCGTGCCGTCGGCGCGCATCGACCAGCAACTGCTCGAACTGGTCCGCGACGAGAAACTGGCCGGCATGCGCCTCGTGCCGCGCTACGACGACAACGCGCTGCAGCGGCTGACCAGCCGCGCCGCGCAGGACCAGAGCAACCTGCAGGTGCGCATCGACCTGGCCTGGGCGTGCCTGCAGCGCGACAACCCGGTCGACGCCGGGCGCTGGCTCGCCGAGGTGCTGCGCGCGCAGCCCGAGCACGGCCAGGCGCAACTGGTGCGTGCCGAACTGTTGCGGCGCCGCGGCGACCTCGACGGCGCGATCCTGCATTGGCAGAAGGGCTTCGCGAGCGGCGCCGACGACTTCGACTCGCGGCTGGCGGCCGGCGACGCGCTGCGCGACCGCGGCGACCTGGCGACCGCGATCGCGATGTACGAGGCCGCCAAACGCTGCTGGCCGAACTGCACCGAGCAGAGCAGTGCCCCCGAACTGCGGCTGGCGCGTTTGTATCGCGACCAGGAGCAGCAGCAAGAGGCGCAGCGCGAGATGCGCGCCTACTGCAAACGCACGGCGCGTGCGTTCACGCCGCGTTACACGCTCGCCGAGTTCGCGCGGCAGGCCGGCGACCGTGAGGAAGAACTGCAGCTGCTGCTCGAATGCAACCAGATCGATCCGTTCTTCCGCGAACTGCACGTGCGGCTCGGCGAGGCCTACGCAGCACTCGGCAAGCCGGCCCTGGCGGCGCGCGAATTCGAGGTCGCCGCGGCCGTGCTGCCGAGCCTGGACCGCAAGTTCCAGCGTGGTGGGGCCCCGGCGGCCGACGATCCGGCCGAGCTCGAGGAGCGCTGTGGGTTGTGGTTGCGCGCGGCGACCCTACGCAACGAATTGGGGGACCGGGAGCGGGCCGAACGTCTGGTACAGCGGCTCTTGACGGCTGGTCCCGACACGCCGGCCGCCGCCGGCGCGCGCGCGCTGCAAGAGCTGTGGCGAGGCCGCTAGCGGCGCGCTACGTTGGGTCGTCCGACACCTCGGTTCGACCTCCATGTTGCCCCTCCTCGAAGAGAGCTGGACCCGCATCCAGCAACAGCTGCGCAGCCGCGCCGGCGAGGCCGTCTACGACGCATGGTTGGGCGGCTTGCGGCCGGTGCTGCTCGAACGTGGCACCGTGCACCTCGAGGCCAGCAGCCGGTTGTGTGCCGACCGCGTGCGCACGTTGTTCGCTCCGCTGCTGCAGGAAGTGCTGTCGGCCGACATCGGCGTGCAGTTGCAGGTCGAGGTGCAGAGCCGCGACGACGACCGGCTGCTGCAGCTCGAGGTCTCGCCGAGCGACCCGGTCGTCGACGACGGCAACCGCACCGCGCATCTGGTGTTGAAGAGCCTGCTCGACGGCAAGGAACTGCCGAGCAACCGCTTCTTCTTCCACGGCCCGTCGGGGGTCGGCAAGACGTTCTTGTTGCGCTGGTGGCGCGAGCTGCTGAGTCCGCGGTTGCGCGAGCGGCCGATGTGGTTCACCGCGCCCGACCTGCTGAAGGCCTTCCAACGGGCCCACCAGGAGCGCCGCATCGACGGCCTGCTCGCCGAACTGAGTGCCGACCGGCCGCTGGTGCTCGACGAACTGCACCGCTGTGCCGGCAAACCGAAGTTCCAGGCGTTCCTGCATGCAGTGCTGCGGGCCCGCGAACCGCACCCGACGCCGACCTTGCTGGCCTCGCGTTGGCACCCGCACGAGATCCGCGACCTCGACGCGTCGCTGGCCTCGCTGCTGCTGGCCGGCTTCGTCGCGCAGATCGCGCCACCGGGCGCGGCGGGCCGGTTGCGCTACCTGCGGGCCCTCGAAGGCGCGCCGTCGCGCAACGGCCGCGCCCACGTCGTCGAGGCGCTGGCCCAGGACCTGCAGGGCAGCTACCCCGAACTGCGGCTGGCCTGGGCGAAATCCCGCGCCGCCAAGGCGCCGCCGAAGTACCTCGAACTGATCGATCCGGGCCGCGTGTTCGCGCGGGTGCGCGACCGCGTCGCCGAACGCCTGGCGGTGTCGGTCGACGACCTGGTCGGCAAGGGCCAGAGCCGGCGGCTCAGCAAGGCCCGCAAGGTGCTGGCGATGCTGTGCTTGCAAGAAGGCATGTCCGGCGGCGAGGTCGGGCGGTTCCTCGGCGGCCGGACCCGCGCCGCGGTCAGCTACATGGTGCGTTCGCTGCAGCAGGAACTCGCCGAGTCGATCGAGCTGCGCCGCGACCTCGAGGGTCTGGTATGAGCCTGTACGTGGCCCTGGACGGTCCCGACGGCTGCGGCAAGTCGGCGCAGACGGCGCACTTGGTCGGCTGGTTGCGCGAACTCGGCCACGACGCCGTGCACGTGCGCGAACCCGGCTCCACGCCGGTCGGCGAAGCGCTGCGCACGCTGTTGCTCGCCCGGTCGACCGGCGACCTCGCGGCGATCACCGAGGTGCTGCTGTTCTCGGCCGCCCGCGCCGAACTGGTGCGCTCCGTGATCGCGCCCGCGCTGGCGGCCGGTCGCATCGTCGTCGCCGAACGCTGCTACCTGTCGACGCTGGTCTACCAACTGCTCGCTCCGGAGTTGCTGGTTCCCGGGCTGCTGGCGCCGGCCGCCGCGCGCCGGCGCGCCGACGTGGCGTGGTTCTTCGACCTCGTGCGGCGGGTGCACGGCGCCACGTTGCCGGCCGCGATCTTCCTGCTCGACGTGCCGCCGGTGGTCAGTCGCGCGCGCCGGGCGGCGCGCACCGACGACCGCATCGAAGCGCGCGGCGACGCGTTCGCCGCGGCGGTGCGCGACGGCTTCCGCTGCGCCGCTGCGCTCGACGGACGCGTGGTGCCGATCGACGCCGCCTGGCCGCTGGCCAGCGTGCAGGCGAGCCTGCGCGCGTACTTCGCGCAGCACCTGCTGCCCGGCCACGTCCCGCAACAGCATCGGCCTGCCACGCCTGCGGGGTCGGCGCGATGAGTGGTGGTTGGCAGCGCGTCGGTCGCGGCAAGGCCGGTG
>DAIMFJ010000374.1:0-4535 GCA_036724695.1 Planctomycetota bacterium | reverse complement strand
ACGGCAGGACCCTGCCGACCGCCCCGGCCGCGATCGCCGCCACGAGGGCGGCGGGCAGCGTGCTGGTCGCGGTGAAGCGCTCGCCCCCGGGCGGCGCCGCCGCGCAGCCGGCGAGCAGGGCCGCCAGCAGGACTCCCGGAACGTTGCGCATCGTCGCCGGGCTCTTCGGTCGTCGCCGGCGGCGGCTTGTCCGCCGCCGGTGGCAGCGTCCCGCTACGGGACCGCCGGCGGCCGCGCCGTGCCCCCGGCGCGCCGGCTGTCGACTTCAGCGTTCGGCGACCACGAAGGCCGTCGCCACCGCGTCGGTGTGCGTCAAGCTCAGATGCCAACGGCCGATGCCGAGTTCGCGCGCCCGCGTCGCGGCCGCCCCGTCGAGGCGCAGCGCGAGGTCGCCGGCCGGCCGACGCAGCACTTCGATGTCGGCGAACGCGACACCGCCGCCCCAGCCGGTGCCCAGGCACTTCATCACCGCTTCCTTGGCGCAGAAGCGCGCCGCGAACGACTGCGCCGGGTGGGCCTTGCCAGCACAGTAGGCGCGTTCGGCCGTCGTGAAGACGCGCGTCGCGAACCGGCCCGCAGCCAGCAACCGGGCGATCCGCGCGATCGCGACGCTGTCGACACCGATCGCGACGATCACCGGACCGCCTCGCCCGGCACCGCCAGCCGGAGTGGCAACGGCGTCGCCACGCCGTGGGCGATCGTGAAGGCCTTGCTCTGCAGGTTCTCGGCGCTCGCCCCGCCGAACAGCAGCTGCACGCACCCCGGCCAGGCCACCGCCAGGTCGCGCCGCGACGGGTGGGGGGCGGCATGCGGGTGGCTGTGCACGAAGCCCAGGAACGCCGCGCCGCGGGCCCGCAGGGCCGCTTCGGCGCCGGCGAACGCCACCGCCTCGGCCGCGAACGTGGCGACCGTTGCCGTGGCCGGCAGCGGCTCGACGTGGGTCACCGCGACGGCCCCGGCGTGCCGGTGGCCACCGAGCAGGGCCACCAGTTCGTTCGGCCAGGCCTGCTGCGCGGCCTCGACCAGGCGCTGGTACAGCGGTGGCGGCAACACCAGGTGGGGGACTTGCACCCGCACATCTATAGCCTTCGGCTCGCACGCCGGCGACCGCAACGCGATGATCCCGGCATGTCCGAACCGATCTACGGCGTGCGCGGCACGTCGCACGTGACCTTGGGCCCGCTGGCGCCAGCACTGGTCCGGGCGACCACCGCTGGCCAGCCCGACGCCGAGACCCTGCGCGAACTCGGCAGCGGCCAGCGGCCCGGCGACTTCTACGCGCGGTTGACGCACCCGAACTGCCGGGCCTTCGAGACGTTGGTCGCCAACCTCGAGGCCGCCGACGGCGCGGTGGCGTTCGCGTCGGGCATGGCGGCGATGTCGGCGACCCTCGCCGCCCATCTGCGCGCCGGCGACCGCGTGCTGCTGGCGCAGGAGATCTACGGCGGCACGTCGGCGTTCGCGCTGCACGACCTGCAGCGTTTCGGCGTCGTCGTCGACCGCTTCTCGAGCCTGTCGCCGGCCCAGCTCGCGGCCGCGCTGCAACTGCCGGCGCGGCTGGTGGTGTTCGAGTCGCCGATCAATCCGACCTTGCGGCTCGCGGACCTCGAACGACTGGCCGAGATCGCCCACGGGCGCGGGGCGCTGGTGGTCTTCGACGGCACCTTCGCGCCGCCGCCGATCCAGCGCGCCCTGGCCCTCGGCGCCGACCTCGTCGTGCACAGTGCGACCAAGTTCTTCGGCGGCCATTCCGACGTGCTGGCCGGCGTGGTCGCCGGCCGGCACGAGTTGCTGGGACCGATCGAAGCCTACCGCCGCCGCACCGGTGGCATCCTGGCCCCGGATGCGGCGTGGCTGCTGCAGCGTTCGTGGCCGACCCTGCCGCTGCGCCTGGCTGCCCAGCAGGCCGCCGCGGCCGAGGTCGCCGGCGGCCTGCAGGCCCTGCGGCGCGACGGCCGGATCCTGGCGGTCGCCTACCCCGGTTTGCCCGACCATCCCGACCGCGAACTCGTCGCCCGGCAGATGACCGGCGGCGGCACGATGCTCGCCGTCGAGCTCGCCGGTGGCCTGCCGGGCGCCTGCGCGGTGCTCGACCGCCTGCAGGTGATCGCCCGCGCCCCGAGCCTGGGCGGCATCGAGTCGTTGGCCACGTTGCCGGCCTACACGACGCACGCGCCGCTGACGCCGCAGCAGCGCGCCGAAGCGGGCATTCCCGACGGGCTGTTGCGGCTGTCGGTCGGCCTCGAAGGAGCCGACGTGCTGCTCGCCGACCTCGAGCAGGCGATCGCCGCCGCAAGTCGCCGCTGAGCCGGCGGTTTCGTGGCCTTTCCGGCGCGCGCACGCTACCCTGCTCGCGGTCCCATCGGACCGGAGACCTGCTATGCACCCGACCGCTGCCCTGAGAATCCTGTCCATCGCCACGCTCGCCGCCTGGCTGCCGGCCCAAGCCGATGGCAATGGCCGGGCGCCGGCCACCAGCAACCCGCCGGCCGCCGTGCCGACGATGCCGGTGATCGCCGTGGTCGACTTCGCGAAGGTCCTCGAGAACTACCCCAAGGCGATCGCCGAACGCGAACGCCTCGACAAGATGCGCCGTGCCGCCCGCGAACAGGTCGACGCACTGACCCGCCGCATCAAGGAAGCCCAGGAGCAGCTCGGCGTCATCGAGGAGGGCACCATGGAGCATGCCCGCCGCCAGCTCGACATCGAGCTGCTGGCGCAGCAGCGCCCGGCCTTGACCAAGTTGCTCAACGAGCAGCTGGCCCTCGAGGAGATGCGCGTCGACATCGTGCTCTACGAGGACGCCGAGTTCGCGGTCGCCAAGGTCGCCAAGGAGCGCGGCGTGCAGATCGTGCTGCGCAAGCTGGCCGAACTGCCGCCGCGCACCGAAGGCGAGTCGGCGAAGGAGACCCAGGCGCGGGTGATGACGTTCGATCGGCGCCAGGTCTGGTACGCCGCCCCGGAGGTCGATCTGACCCCGCACGTGATCAAGTTCCTGCAGGTGCCGCTGCAGCGCCCGGCCGCTGGCCAGGACAAGGAAGTCGGCAGCGGCAAGACCGGGGGGGGGAACTGAGCCCGTGGCGAATCCCGCGCCCCAACTGCCGCCGCCGCGCAACCAGCGCACGCTGAAGAGCACCGTCGAGTACCGCGGTGTCGGCCTGCACTCCGGCAAGGAGGTCAAGGTCGTGATCCAACCGGCCGAGGCCGGCACCGGCATCACCTTCGTGCGCACCGACATCGAGGAGCACCCGGTGGTGCGCGCCTGCGGTGCGAACATGAAGGCCCGCCAGCGCCGCACCTGCATCCAGGACGGCCGCGCCGAGGTCTACACCTGCGAGCACCTGCTGGCGGCGCTGTACGCGCTGAACCTCGACAACGCGATCGTCGAGATCGACGGCGAGGAAGTGCCGGGCCTCGACGGTTCGTCGGGCGAGTTCCTGCGCGCGCTGAAGGCCGCCGGCGCGGTCGAGCAGCGCTCGCCGCGGCAGACCTACCAGGTCAAGCAGCCGATCTACGCCCGCGAAGGCTCGGCGAGCATCGTCGCCCTGCCCGGCAACGGCAGGCTGACCGTCGAGTACCACCTCGACTACGAACTGCGCGGCGCCAATACCGGCAAGCAGAAGCAGATCGTCGCGTTCGAGTTGACGGCCGAGAACTTCGAACGCGAGATCGCGCCGGCGCGCACGTTCGTGTTCGAGCACGAGGTCGAGGCCCTGCAGGCCGCCGGTCTCGGCAAGGGGGCGTCGCCGCAGAACACCCTGGTGATGGGCCCCGATGGGCCCAAGCAGAACAGCCTGCGCTGGGACGACGAGCTCGCCCGCCACAAGATCCTCGACCTGATCGGCGACCTCGCCAACGCCGGCGTCGACCTCGACGCCCACATCATCGCCACCCGTTCGGGCCACGGCCTGAACATGGCGCTGGTGCAGCGCATCCAGGAGGAGCGCGAGCGCGAGCAGGAACAGGGCGACAGTGCGCCCGAGGCCGGTCTCGACATCCAGCAGATCCTGAACCTGCTGCCGCACCGCTATCCGTTCCTGCTGATCGACCGCGTCGTCGAGCTCGACGGCTTCCAGCGCGCGGTCGCGATCAAGAACGTCACCATCAACGAGCCGTTCTTCCAGGGCCACTGGCCCGAGCAGCCGATCATGCCGGGCGTGCTGCAGCTCGAGGCGATGGCGCAGTTGGCGGGCGTGCTGCTGCTGCGCAAGCTCGACAACACCGGCAAACTGGCGGTGCTGTGGAGCATCGACAAGGTCAAGCTGCGCGGGGCGGTGGTGCCGGGCGACCAGCTGCGCATCGAGGTCGAGACGATCCGCGCCAAACCGCAGGTCGGCCACGTGCGGGCTCGTTGCAAGGTCGCCGGACGGCTGGTCGCCGAGGCGGAGCTGAAGTTCACGCTGGTCGACGCCGGCTGATCCACTGCTTCCGCGTTTCTTCGCGTCGCGAGACGATTCGCCGGATGCGAAGCGGAAGTAGAAGATCCAAGCAAGTCAGCGCCTGCGGCCTCTTCTGGTCGTCGCGGCAGCGACGAC
>DAIMFJ010000373.1:0-4577 GCA_036724695.1 Planctomycetota bacterium | reverse complement strand
CGCCGCGCGTCTGCGTGCGGGGGGGGCTGTCGGGCGCCGACCCGTCGGGCGGCGCTGGCTGGTCCGACTCTCTTGCACTCGAGGTTCGTCATGTTGCGTTCGTTCGCTGCCGTTCTGTTCGTCACCGCCGCCCTGGTCGCGCAGTCGCCCGACCCCAAGGCTCCCTCCGTGCGGGTGCCGGTGTTCCCGAATTCGACCTGCCCGATCATGGGCAAGAAGATCTCCCTGCCGCTGTTCGTCGACACGGTGATGGGCAGGATCTACATCTGCTGCAAGCCGTGCATCCGCATGATCCAGCGCGATGTGCCAACCGCCCACAAGCCCGCCTTCCCGGTGGTCGAGGAGGTCGCCAACGAAGTCTGTCCGGTCAGCGGCGCGAAGCTCGGCGCAACCGCCGTCGCGGTGACCTTGCAGGGCTCGCGCTTCAAGGTCTGTTGCGCCGATTGCGTGCCGGTTGCGCAGGCGCACCACCAGGTGACGCTGGTGAGACTGCACGAACCCAAGCTCGTCGACGTCGGCAACCGCACCTGCCCGATCGACGGCAAGCCGGTCGCGGCGAACGCGTTCGCGGTGGTCGGCGAGGCCATCGTGCACCTGTCCGCGCCCACGCAGGTCGCCGAGGTCGAGAAGGCGCCTGCGAAGGTGTTGGCGAAGGCGCTCGAGATCGCCGCCAAGCAGCCGAAGGCCGAGCCGCATCGTTGCAAGCCCGCTGAGGAACCCGCCAAGGATCCCGCGGCAGGGGGCAAGGGCGAAGTCGGCGCGGAGAGCGGTCGATGAAGCGGCGCGGCTGCCTCGTGCTGGCCTTGTGCGCGTGCCTCGCCGCTTGCGCGGGTGCGCCGCCGGTGCCCGAATTCCCGGCCGACCATCCGGCTTCGCCGCAAGCCGAGGCGGCGCCGCGCCCGCCTGCCGGCGAAGCGCTGCGTGGTCGACAGGCTGCGGGAGCGCACCGATGAGTGCCGCGTGGTGGGAGTTGCTGGCCCGTTGGGGCCGCCCGGCGACCTGTGGACTGGCGATCCTGGCCGCAGGCTGCAGCTCGGTCGCCGAGGTGCACGACGACGCGATGTTGCGCCTGCACGCCGACCTGCAGCAGCGTGGTGTCGCCGACGCGGCCGCGGCCAGCGACGTCGATCCGGC
This sequence comes from Planctomycetota bacterium, assembly GCA_036724695.1. Lineage (GTDB taxonomy): Bacteria > Planctomycetota > UBA1135 > UBA1135 > UBA2386 > JACKIC01. The sequence continues at coordinate 3,443 of DAIMFJ010000373.1, read as the reverse complement.
CGCGGTGCGCACCGCGGTCGCCGAACTGCTCGCCGATGGGCTCTGCGAAGCCGACGCCGTGCGCATCGCGCTCCTGCACAACCGCGACGTGCGGGCCGCCTACGAACGGCTCGGCATCGCCGCCGCGGACCTCGTGCAGGCCGGTTTGCTGCACAATCCGGTGCTCGACGCGCAGGCGTTGTTCTTCCAGGGCGGTGGTACCGAGCTGGAATTCGGCATCGCGCAACCGATCGTCGACCTGTTCCAGCGACCACTGCGGCAGCGCGTCGCGGCGCAGGAGTTCGCGGCTGCCGAGGCGCGCATCGCCCACGAACTGGTGCACCTGGTGCATTCCGTGCGCCGCGAGTTCGTGCGCGTGCGGGCTGCGGAGCAACTGGTCGGCATGCAACAGCAGGCGCTGTCGGCCGCGGTGGCGTCGCACGAACTGATGCAGCAGCTGTACGAGGCCGGCAACGTCACCGCGCCGCAGCTGTCCGCAGAACGCATCGGCGAAGCGCGCGCCCGGCTGGCGCTGCACGACGCCGAGCGCGCCGCCGTCGAGGCGCGCGAGCCCTTGCAGCGCCTGCTCGGACTGTGGGGCGAAGCGACGGCGTGGCGTCTGGAGGACGACCTCGCCACCGGGATCGCCGGCGAGCCGTTGCAGGGCCTCGATCTGGTCGGCGTCGAGGCGCGCAGCGTGGCCGCCAGCCTGGACCTGCGCGAGAACCTCGCCCATCTGCAGGCCGCCGCCGAACGCGCCGGCCTGGTGCGCTGGACGTCGCTGTTCCCCGAAGCGTCGCTCGGCGTCGCCGCACTGCGCGAGCCCGGCGACGAGTGGGCGGTCGGGCCGACGCTGGAACTCGAGCTGCCGGTGTTCGATCGCGGTGGACCGCGGGTCGCCGCCGCGCAGGCGCGCGTGCGCGAACTCGGCCATCGGCACGTGCAGATCGCCGTCGAGGTGCGTTCGGTGGCGCGGCTGTTGCGCGAACGGCTCGAGCGCCTGCTGGTCCGCGAGCGCTACGTGCGCGAGGAACTGCTGCCGGCGCAGACGCAGTTGCTGCGCGAGACCTTGCAGAACTACGGCGCGATGCAGGTCGGTGCCTTCGCGGTGCTCGACCAGAAGCGGCAGCAGCTCGCCAGCGCGCGCGAGCGGCTCGACAACCTGCGCGACGCGTGGCTGGCGCGGATCGATCTCGACGAGCTGTTGGCCGGCAGCGTGCCGACCGAGGCGATGGGCGCGTTTTGGCCCGGCGACGCCGGGGGCGGCGCTGGACCCGACCGGGGAGGACACTGAGATGAAGACCAACCGACGACAGTTCCTGGCCGGGTCGGCGTTCGCCGGTCTGGCGGCCGGCTTGCCGACACGGCCGGCGCGTTCGATCGACCTCGCGGCCGGCGCGAGCCTGCCGCCCGGCCAGCCCGGCGCCGACTACCTGCCGGTCGAGGCCCCGGACCTGCCCAAACTGCCGTGGCGGATCGTCGACGGCCGCAAGGTGTTCCACCTGGTCGCCGAGGAAGTCGAGCACGAGTTCGCGCCGGGCATGAAGTCGCGCTGCTGGGGCTACAACGGTCGCGTGCACGGTCCGGTGATCGAAGCGGTCGAGGGCGACCATGTCCGCATCTACGTCACCAACCGCCTGGACGTCGCGACCTCCGTGCACTGGCACGGCATCCTGCTGCCGAACGGCATGGACGGCGTCGCCGGCTTGACGCAGCGCAACATCGAACCCGGCGAGACGTTCCTCTACGAGTTCACGCTGCGCCAGCACGGCACGTTCATGTACCACAGCCATCACGACGAGATGACGCAGATGGCGATGGGCATGATGGGCATGTTCGTCGTCCATCCGCGCACCCCGCCGACCGACGCGCCGGAACGCGACTTCGTCTACCTGATCGGCACCTGGGCCCTCGAACCGGGCAGCTACCGCGTCGATCCGAACGAGATGAGCGACTTCAACGTGCTGACGTTGAACGGCAAGGTGTTCCCGGCGACCTCGCCGATGGTGGTGCGCACCGGCCAGCGGGTGCGGATCCGGATCGGCAACCTCAGTGCGATGGACCACCACCCGATGCACATCCACGGCCACAAGTTCGCGGTGGTGGCGACCGACGGCGGTGAGGTGCCGGCGAGTGCGCGGCACCCCGAGACGACCGTGCTGGTGCCGACCGGGTCGACGCGCACCGTCGACTTCGTGGCCGATGCACCCGGTGATTGGGCGTTCCATTGCCATATGACGCACCATGTGATGACGCAGATGGGGCACGGCATCCCGAACCTGGTCGGCGTCGATCCAGGGGCGTTCGACGAGCAGCTGCTGGCCGCGGTGCCGGAGTACGCCGCACTCGGCCAGGAAGCCCTGCACGGCGACATGGCGGCTGGCGATCCGACGATGCCGCCCAACAGCCTGCCGATGATGGGCGGGCCGGGTGGGTTCGGCTACATCACGATGGGCGGCATGTTCACCGTGCTGAAGGTCCGCGACAGCCTGCAGGACTTCGCCGATCCGGGCTGGTACGTGCATCCGCCCGGCACCGTCGCCGACGTCGCCCCGCCTGAGCTGCTGGCCGCCGACGGCATCGAACTCGGCGGCTGACCGGTTGCCGCGCGCTCGCGCTCTCGCCCCGGCTCGGCTAGCCTCAGCGCCGCGCGGTCGCCACCGGCCGCGGCGCGCCGAGGTTCCTCATGCAGATCGCCAGGATGTTCCGATTCCCTTCGTGCGAGCGCGGCTGCCGGCGTCGGCGCTCGCGCTGAGGTTCCGGGGCGCACCGCGATGGGGACCTGGCGCGACACCCTGGGCATCGCATTGCTCGCCGCGGTCGCCTACGCGCTGCTGCGCCAGGACGCCGTGCACCACCTCGACATGCACGGGGGCGTGCGCAGCGTCGCGGCGCCGGCCGGGGAAGGGGCGCGCTACGGCCATTTCGGCTACCAGTGGCTCGCGTGGTGCCTGCATGCCCTGCTCGGCCCCGACGCGCCCTTGTACCGGCCGTTGCAGTGGTGCAGCGTCGTCGCCGCGGCCCTGGCGGTCGGCGCAGGGCACCGCGCGTGCCTGGCCAGCGGACTCGGCCGCGGGCCGGCGGCGGCGGCGGCGCTGGGTGCAGGGGCGACCGGCGTGGCGGTGTTCTTCGCGACGATCGCCGAGATCCACGCCGTGTTCTGGCTGCCGGTGAACCTGGCGTGGTGGTCCCTGGCTGGTTGCCTGCGGGCGCCGAGCCTCGCCCGCGGCGCGCGCACCGGGGCCCTGCTCGGGCTGGCGGCCGCGGTGCACAGTTCGGGCCACCTGCTGCCGCTGCTCGGCTTGCTGGCGGCGTTGGCCGTCGTGTACTCGCAGCGCCGCGACTGGCGCAGGCAAGCCGCTGCGATGCTGGCGGTGTGGCTCGGGCACGCCCTGGTGTTCGGGCTGCTGCGCGGGGTCGACCGCGCGCTGTTCGCATTCGCCGACGAAGTGGCTGCGCAGGGC
>DAIMFJ010000372.1:0-4583 GCA_036724695.1 Planctomycetota bacterium | reverse complement strand
CGTGCGCGCGTACCAGTCGCGGAACTTCGCCGCTTCACCGGCCCCACCCTGCGTCGGTTCGTGGTGCAACGGCCGCGGCAACACCTTGCCGCACAGTTCGTCCCAGTACGACCGCGTATAGCACAGCTGCAGGTGCCAGGCCGCGTCGACCGCCGGGGACGGCGTCACCGGGTGCCCGGCCCGCATCGCCAGCCACAGGAATCGCCGATACTCGTCGACGACGCGGTTGGCGTGGGCCGCCGACCACCCGTTCTCGCGCGCCAGCCGCTGCACGAACGGCATGGCCACGTCGGGTGGATCGAACGCAAACGCCTGCAGGCGGAGGTAGAGTTCGTCTGGCATGGGTCACCTCGTCGGCCGGTCGGGCCGAGCCACCCCGATCCTACCCGCCGGATCGCCTACCCACCGCCGCGGATCTTCTGCACGACGTTGGTCGTCGACCGCCCCGGCACCAAGGGCACCAGCACCACCTGCCCGCCGTGCGCTTCGACCCATTCGCGGCCGACCACGCCCTTGTCGCGCCAATCCTCGCCCTTGCACAGCACGTGCGGCGTGATGGCCTCGATCAAGTCCTTGGGCGTGTCGTCGTCGAACGCGACCACGTAGTCGACCGCCTGCAGCGCCGCCAGCACCGCGGCGCGGTCGGCGAGCGTGTTGATCGGCCGATCCGGCCCCTTCTGCTGGCGGCGCACCGATTCGTCGGTGTTGATGCCGACCATCAGCGCGTCGCCGTACGAGCGCGCCTTGGCGAGGTAGTCGCAGTGACCCGCGTGCAGGATGTCGAAGCAGCCGTTGGTGAACGCCAGGCGCCGGCCTTCGGCGCGCAACCGGCTGCCGATCTCGATCGCCTGGTCGAGCGTGACGAACTTGCCGGCTTCGCCGCCACTGGTCTCACCGAGCCGCGCCAGCACTTCGCGGCGGCTCGGCGCCCAGGTGCCGAGTTTGGCCACCGTGATGCCGGCTGCGTGGTTGGCGAGCCGCAAACTGTCTTCGAGCGACACTCCCGAGGCTCGGCAGTAGGTCAGCACCGCGACCACGGTGTCGCCGGCACCCGTGACGTCGAACACCTGCCGCGCCTCGGTCGGGATGATGCGGTGGCTGCCGTCTTCGCGCTCGAAGAAGATGCCGTCCTTGCCGAGCGTGATCACGGCGGTCTTGACCCCGGTGATCTCGCGCAAGCGCAGCGCGGCGCGGTGCAGGTCGTCGGTGGTCCTGATGGCGATGCCGGTCGCCGCTTCGGCCTCCTCGCGGTTGGGCGTCAGCAGATCGACGCCGCGGTAGATCGAGTAGTCCTTGCCCTTGGGGTCGACGACGGTGACACCACCTTGCGAACGCGCGGCCTCGATCGCCGCCTGGATCACCGGTGGCGTCAGCACCCCCTTGCCGTAGTCGCTCAGCAGCACACTCTTCCACGGAAAGGGCCGCTGGCGCAGCAACGCCAGCATCGCCGCCTCGGCGTCGCCGGCGACCGGCGCGCGGCTCTCCTCGTCGACGCGCAGCACCTGCATGGTCTTGGCGACGTAGCGGGTCTTGCGCGTGGTCGGGCGCGTGGCGTCGACCACCAGGGCCTGCGTGTCGATGTCGGCGTCGTGCAACAAGCCGCGCAGCGTGCTACCGGCGGCGTCGGCACCGACCACGCCGAGCACCGAGGCCGCCGCGCCGAGTTCGCGCAGGTTGGCGGCGACGTTGCAGGCACCGCCGAGCAGGTGCCGTTCGCTCTCGAGGTCGAACACGAGCACCGGTGCCTCCGGCGACACCCGGCCGGCCTTGCCGTCGGCGTAGCGGTCCAGGATCAGGTCGCCGACCACCAGGATGCGCGTCGGTAGAAGCCCGGCGAGCAGGTCGGCGAGACGACGGTTCTCGGTGCCGGCGGTGTTCATCGGGCCTCCTGCAGGCAACCGCGCGCCTGCGCGGTGCAGACGATCGCCTGGTGCAACAGCGGCAAGGCGATCTCGTGCATCGCGATCACCGAACGGCCCTCCTTGGGCGGGCGCTGCACGACGTTGGTGACGGCGCGGTACTGCTGGATCATGTCGAAGTTGCAGGTCAGGAAATCGGCGCCGAGCTGGCCGCGGTTGCGCGCGATCGACACGGCCTTCAAGAACACCTCGGGCATGATCACCGCCGAACCGACGTTGAGCCAGACGCCGCGGTCGAGGCGACCGACCGTGTCGGCGAACCGCCAGAAGTCGCGCTGCGTGGCCCCGCCGAGCGCGCGGCCGTCGAGGGCCGGATCCATGTGCGTGATGTCGCAGCCGAACGCGACGTGCACGGTGGCAGGAATGCCCAGCCGCGCCGACTCGCTGAACACCGACAGGTGGCGATGCGGCAGGTCGGCCTCGAGGATCGTCTTGCCGATCGCCTCGCCGAGGCCTTCGCCGCGCTGGTCGGCGCGCACGGCGGCCCCGTTGAGCGCGTCGAGCGTCTCGCGCCAGAACCCGAACGAACCGTCCGGCAGGTTCTGCGCAACGTCTTCGCTGGTCGCACCCTGGTAGGCGGTCTCCCAGTCGTGGATCGCCGACGCGCCGTTGGTGGCCACGTGCGTGATCAAGCCGCGGCGCAGCAGATCGATCAGCAGTGGCGACAAACCGACCTTGAGCACGTGCGCGCCGAGCGACACGCCCACTTCGCGGCCCTGCTGGCGAGCGGTCACGATGCGGTCGACGACGACCTTCAGCGACTTGCTGCCGTAGATGTCGGGCAAGGCCTCGAACCAGCGCAGGAAGCCGTCGACGGGCGGCAGGACCTGCGCGAACTCCTCCTTCTTGACGAGGTTCTTGCGCTCGGCGAGCGGCCGGATGTGCAGCGGGCGGGGCGGCGGGGGTGGAGTCGGTCCGGCAGGGTCGGCCATCGGGTCGAAGCATCGTGGCGCAGCGCGCCGGCCGGGTAAAGGCTGCGCTCGCTTCCTGCCTGGCTGCGTTGGTACGACCTTTTGACGCCGCCCCGCCGGACGGGCCCCCACCGGCGGCCTACACTGCGGAAATGGCATTCCCTCACCTGCCGTCGTACCTGTGGGCCAGCCTGGCCTTGGCCGCCGCCGCTGCTGCCCAGACCGTCGCCGTCCAGGTCGGACGCAGCGAACGCGCCGCCGTGATCGGCCTCGACGAGCAGCTGCGCGCGCTGCGCCCCGCCAAGGGCGAACTGCGCGTGCTCGGGGCCGACGGCAAGGGGGCTTCGGGCGACGTCGCCATCGAGGTCGAATGGGTGCCGCCGGCCAAGGACCAACCGAAGGGCTTTGCAGCCGCAAAGCTGGCCAGCAACGACCCGACGCGCGCCGAACGCTGGATGATGCGCGCCCTCGCCAACGAAGGCCCGTTCGGCACGGTTGGCGCAATCGAGATCCTGCCCGACGAGACCACCGCCGACGGCGCGCGGGCAATGCGGCTGAAGATCCAGTTCGTGCAGCCGAAGACCGGCCACTCCAAGGCGCGGCAGTTCCGCCACGTGCGCTTGCTCGTCGCCGCGGCCCTGCACGACCTCGACATGCTCACCGCCAAGGCCGCTGCCCAGTCGCCGGGGCCGCCCGGCTTCCCGGCCGGACCGACGATCGGCCTGTACGACGCCGAAGGGGTCGGCGGCAGCGGCTGCGAGAACCTCGAACGGGTCGTCGACGCCACCACGCTCGGCCATCGCGTGCTCGCGCTGTGCCCCGAGGACATCCGCGACGGCGGCTTGCGCGGCCTCGCCGCGGTGGTGTTCCCCGGTGGTTCGGGCGGCGGCATCGCCAAGGCCCTGCAACCGGCCGGCATCACCGCCGTGCGCGACTTCGTCGACGGCGGCGGCGGCTACGTCGGCATCTGTGCCGGCGCCTACCTCGCCGGTTCGGGACTGCAGAGCTACGCCGCCCTGCTGCCATGGCAACACACCCAGCCGTGGGCGAAGGGCTCGGCGACCCTCGAGCTGACCCTCACCGAGACCGGTCGCGAACTGCTCGGCAAGGAGTTCGCCACCATCAAGACCCGCTACAACAACGGCCCCGTCTACCCCGACGTGCTCGGCCAATCGCAACGCGCCGGCGCCCGCTCCAAACCCCTGGTCCTGGCCGAATTCGCCACCCCCGCCAAGGACAAGAAGGGGACCGTGCACACCGCCATGGTCGGCACCCCCGCCATCGTCGCCGACACCTTCGGCAAGGGCCGCGTCCTGCTGATCAGCCCGCACCCCGAGTCGCACCGCGAACTCGACGTCCTGGTCGCCCGCGCCCTCGGCTGGACCCTCTCCATCCCCCCCACAAAGATCGCCCCCCGCTGACCCCTGCGCATACCTCACCCGGTCCCGAATGCGCAGCGATCGCCGCAACCCGCCATCCGACGGAACGTTGCGAACTCCAACTCTGCACCGCAGTGCAGCCGCCACCGCCCGCTGACCGCCGCGCCCGCCCCAGCGGGCCGCGCCACTCCGACGCCCCACCGTGCGGTCTGCGTCAGCCCGGTGCAGCCTGCCCCAGGACGTGCGACGATGCCGCTCCTTCGCCGTAGATGCCGGGCATGGCAACCAACGCACCCTCCTCTTCCGCTTGCCCGGCCTGGCCCCGCATCCTGCTGCTCGCAGCCGCATTCTGGACCGTCTTGGGCCTGGTGATC
>DAIMFJ010000371.1:0-4636 GCA_036724695.1 Planctomycetota bacterium | reverse complement strand
GTTGCTCGGGGTGGTCGTGCCGGTTGCCCGTGTCTACCTGCGGGCCGGTGGGTGGGTCGACGATGCGCAACGGCAGCAGGAGCCGCCGTACTGGGTGCAGGTCTGGCCAGCCTCGCTGGCGATGGCCCGTTGGCTGCACCGTCACCCAGACCTCGCTGGGGCTTGCGTCCTGGATCTGGGCTGTGGCCTCGGTTTGCCGGGGATCGCGGCGGCCAGGCGGGGTGCGGTGGTCCGGTTCGCCGATCGCAACCCGGACGCGTTGCGGTTCGCTCGCTGGAATGCGGTCCAGGCGAAAGGGGCGGCGGCGGGGGTCGAGATCACCGAGGTGGACTGGTCCAGGCAAGTCGTCGCGGCGCAGTGCGACGTGCTGTGCCTGGCGGACGTCACCTACCGCCCAGTGCACCATGCCGGGGTCTTCCGCCACGTCGAGAGCTGCGTGCGGCCCGATGGCGTCGTGCTGCATGCCGAACCGTGGCGCCCGGAATCGACGAGCTTCGTGCGACGGCTCCAGGAGTGCATGCCGACCGCGGTCGCCAGCCTCGAGACGAAGACCGAACGTGGGCCGCTGCGGATCCGGCTGGTCGTTGCGAGTGCTTCGGTGGCTCAGGTGAACGGCTGGTTGGCCGTGCTGCCGCGCGGGGCGGAGGTTCTCGAAGCCCCGGCACTCGAAGCCCCGGCATCCGCCGCTGGCCAGAGCAAGCGAGACCTTGCCCGATGAGCGTCGTCCTCGATCGCTTGACGATCCGCTACGGCGACCGGGTGGCGGTGGCCGACCTGTCGGTCGAGTTCCCAGCCGGGGCGGTTGGCCTGCTCGGCCGCAACGGGGCGGGCAAATCGTCGATCCTCAAAGCCCTGCTCGGCCTCGTGCAGCCTGCATCCGGCAGCATGCGGATCGGTGACCTGCCCGCTGGCCTCGGTGCCGCCGAACTGCAGCGGCACATCGGCTACATGCCCGAACGCGATGCACACCTGGCGGCCTGCTCGGGCTTCGAGATGGTGGCGCTGCTCGGCCGCCTTGGCGGCCTGCGGCGCCGCGATGCCTGGCGCCGCGCCCACGAAGTGCTGTACCTGGTCGGGCTCGGCGAGCAACGCTACCGGCAGGTGTCCGGGTACAGCGCCGGCATGCGGCAGAAGGTCAAGCTCGCGGCAGCGCTGGTGCACGATCCGAAGCTGCTGTTCCTCGACGAACCGACCAACGGCCTCGATCCGGCGGGCCGCGACGACATGTTGGCCCTGGTTCGCCAACTGACCCGCGAACTCGGCAAGTCCGTGCTGCTGTCGACCCACATCCTGCCGGACGTCGAGCAGGTCTGCAGTGCCGCGGTGGTGCTCGAGTCCGGTCGGGTGGTCGCCCGCGGTTCGATCGCCGATCTCACTGGCGGGGTGCCGCGCCGGTGGTTGCTCGCCGTGGACGGTGCCCAGGTGGACGTCGGTTCGCTGCTGGCCGGCGTCGCCGACGTGGTGCCCGCGCGCCCGGGCGTCGTCGAGGTGGCCCTGCAACCCGGCGCGCACCCCGAGCAGTTGTTCGAACGGCTGCGCGCCGGCGGCGCGGTGGTGCGCAGCTTCGTGCCGCAGCGACGCAGTCTCGAGGAGGTGTTCCTCGCCGCGGTACGCGCCCCGAACGACCCGCCGCTGCCAGAGCTCGGCGGTCCGCCGCCCAGCCAGGCGGTCGGAGGTGGCCGATGAGTTCGCGACTGCGCTACCGCAGCGAGCAGCTGGCTAGCACGCCGCGCTGGTCGCGCTGGTGGCCCTTGGTCGGTCACGAGTTCGGCATGCTGTTCCGCAGCAAGTGGGGCATCGCGCTGTTCTTCCTGTGCCTGTTCCCGGCGGTCGGACGGCTGGTGATGCTGCTGATCCTGTTCGGGGTCGTCAACTTCGGACCGAACCTCCGCCAACGCCTGCAGACGCGCGGCAACCAGGGGCCGATGGCGCAGCTCGACCCTGCCAACGTCGAGTTCTACTTCGAACTGGTCCTGTCGGTGATGCCGGGCATGGTCTTCGTGCTGCTGCTGAGCGCGTTCGTGACCGCGCGCGCGGTGGCTCGCGATCGGCTCAGCAACGCCTTCGAACTGTACTGGACCCGCGGCGTCACGCCGCTCGGCTACCTGGTCGCCAAATGGCTGGGCAGCACGTTCGCGATCGGCCTGGTCACCGTCGCGGCGCCGACGGCACTGTACGTGGCCGCGGTGTTCCTCGCCGAGGACTGGTCGTTCCTGGTCGACTCCTTTGGGGTCGTCGTGCCGGGCCTGTTCGGGATGGCGCTTGCCACCGGGCTCTGGACGGCGCTGTGCGTCGGCATCTCCGCGTGCAGTTCGTCGCCGAACGGCGCCACCATCGGCTGGTCGATGCTGCTGGTCGGCAGTTCGTCGCTCGGGTTCCTGTTCGCGCAGGTGTTGCGCGAGGCCGACCTGCAGCAGGTGCTCAGTGTCTGGGAAGCCGCCGGCGTGCTGGCGCGCGCGGTCGCAGGTGCCGACACCGACGGTTCGGTGCTCGGGGCGATGGCTCTCTACGCGGTGCTGTTGCTGGTGCTGTGGGTGCCCGGTTGGCGACGCCTGCGCGACGGGGGAGGGCTGGCATGAACTCGCCGTCCGAGGGCCAGCCTGGCGCGGCGCCGTTCGAGGCACGGCTGTGCTACGACCGGGTCACCAAGTGGTTCGGCACCGTCGCGGCGCTGATGGACGTCTCGTTCGAGATCGGTTGCGAAGTGGTCGGTCTGGTCGGTCGCAACGGCGTCGGCAAGTCGACCTTGATGAAGCTCGCGGCTGGTCTGCTGCAGCCGAGCCAGGGCGCGGTGCGCATCGGCACGCACGTCGCCGGTTCCCGCCGGGCGCGCGCGCAGGTGGGGTTCTGCGCCGACGTCGACCGGTTCGTCGAGCAGACGTCCGCGCTGCGCTTCGTCGCCGACCTGTTGCGGCTGCAGGGCTGGCCCCGCCGCCCCGCCGCCGACCGTGCCGAGCAGGTCCTGCGCGAACTCGACCTCGGCGAACACCTGCACCGGCCGCTCGGCGCGCTCAGCAAGGGCATGCGGCAGCGCGTGCGCCTGGCGCAGGCGCTCGCCCACGAGCCGTCGTTGGTGTTGCTGGACGAACCGATGACCGGGCTCGATCCGGTGGCGCGCAGCGAAGTGGCGGCGATCGTGCGCGCCCTGCCGGCGCGCGGCGTCGGCGTGCTGGTGAGCAGCCACGTCCTGCACGAACTCGAGACGATCGTCGACCGCGTCGTGCTGGTGCACGAGGGCCGCCTGCTCGCCCAGGGCAAGGTCGACGAGCTGCGCCAGCAACTGCCGGAGCAGGCGCACCGGGTGCGACTGGCGGCGGGCGACGCGCGGCAGCTCGCCGCGACCCTGCTCGGCTGGCCGCAGGTGACCGGAGTACGCGTCGACGGCGACGGCCTGATCGTCGAGGTCGGCGCCGCCCACGGCTTCTACGAAGCGCTGACCGGGCTCGGGGCCAGTTGGCCCGGGGGCCTGCAGGCGATCCAACCCCTCGACGACGACCTCGCCGCCGTGTTCGGCTACCTGATCGGATGAACCAGCCGCGCCATCTGCCGGGTTTCCTGCCGACGGTCCTGACGGCGTGCCGGCAGACCTTGCGTGCCCACCTGCAGTGGCGCCTGGGTCTGTGGGTCGGATTGTTCGCCGCGATCCTGTTCGGCGTCGCGGCACTGCTCGCCGAGCGCGCGCACGAGAGCCTCGACGGCCGATCCCTGTTCTTGCTGCTGTCCTGGTGGATCGGCGGCACGGTGATGGTGCCTTGGGGCACCATGTACCTGGGCGTGCAGGCCGTGCACGGACCGCTCGAGGACCGCACGTACCTCTACGAATTCCTGCGGCCAGTGCCGCGCAGCGCGCTGTTGCTCGGCAAATGGCTCGGCGTGTCGCTGCTGGCCGCCGGCGGGGCTGCGCTGCTCGCGGGTGGTTTGTTCGCCGGGGCGGCCACCAACCCCGATCGCTGGGGTGATGGGCTGGAGTGGGACCTGCTGGGGACCATCGTCGTGTTGTTCCTGCTCGCCGCGCTGGCGTATGCCGCCGTGGCCGCGTGGTTCAGCGCCTTGTTCCGCCGGCCGCTGGCATGGGGCACGTTCTTCGTGGTCGGCCTGCAGATGTTGACCGCGAACCTGCCGGTGTCGGCCGGCCTGCGGCAACTGACGATCACCGATCCGCTGCGCCGGTTCGTGCTCGACGCAGTCAATCCCGACCAGCGCTTGGCCCGCGGCCTGTGGCCCGCCGAGCGGGCGTTCCAGTCCGATCTGGTCGGCGAACCGATCCAGGACCTGGTCGTGCTGACGGCGGTCTGCCTGCTCCTGGCCGTCTGGTGGTACACCCGCACCGAATTCGACGCCCGCAACCGTGAGTGACCGCGTGTCCCGAGATGGTGGCGCAGACGGACCGGCATTCGCCGGCGGCGACGCGATCGACCTGCTGCGCCTGCCGAGCGATGCCGGCGGCACGGCCTCGCTGCTGACCCAGGTGCAGTGGTTCAACCGCCTGCGGCTGGTGGTCGCGGCCAGCGTGCTGTGGCTGACCGCGCTGGCGGCGCACGCGCTCGACCTGGTCGTCGATCCCGCGCCCCTGTACGGCCTCGGCGTGGCGCTGTTCCTCGTCGACGGGGTGTATCTGGCGGTGTTCCCGCGCCTG
>DAIMFJ010000370.1:2376-4647 GCA_036724695.1 Planctomycetota bacterium | reverse complement strand
CCAGCGTGTTGAGCGTCATCCGGTGGCGCGGGCCGCGCGTCGTCAGCACCGCGAGGCCGATCCCGCCGAACCGCCGGCGCTCGATCGCGCCGCGCAGTCCCTGGTCGATCTCGCCGGTGATCCGGCCGGCTTCGTCGGCCGACAGGGCCGCGAAGCGTTCCGGCGCCGCGAGCAGCTCGTCGGCGTGCGCGAGCAGCCATTGGTAGCGCCGCAGGCTGAGCCGGGCCGGATCGACTTCGTCCGCGAACTCGTTGGCGACCGGCGAATCCGGGTGGGCGAGGCGCACGACGGCCCGATCGATCGTGAACGCGCGGGCGGTGTGCCAGGTACCGAAGTCGCCGACCGCGGCGGCGGCCAGCAGCAGTTCCTCGTGTGCGAACGCGACCTCCGGCCGCAGCACCGCCAGCAGGGCCCCGAAACCGTCGGTGTCGTAGTGGTCGTTCAGCACGACCGTCACGCCAGCCAGGAACTGCTGCTGCTCGTCGCGCGGGGCGCGCGCGAAGCGCAGCGCGATGCCGGTGCTGAGGTCCGTCTTCCACTGCCGCGGCGTGCGATTGCCCGGCCAGTGCGACAGGTTCGGCCCAGCCGGCGTCATGCCGTCGACCGACAGGTGCGGCGGCAGGATGCCGTCGGTACCGGGGAATCCGAGTCGGAGCGCAGCGGCGGGCGAGATCGACATGGGGCCAATCCGGATCTTCCAGGCGCTTTGCCCTTGGGTCGCTCTGCGGGGCAGCCTAGAGAAATGGCGCAAGCGAGGTCGCTGGCCCGGGCGCCGCAAGGCGCACGGAACGGCGATCTCGACACGAGAGAGCGAAGAGTGGCTTCGGCCGCCGGGGGTGTGAGCCCGGCGGCCGATTTTTTCCGCCTCGCCACACTACCAGCCCAGCAAGTGCAGGTCCAGACGGGGTTTGCATTCGCCATCCCGGGCGACCTCGCGGCTCGGCGGATGCCGGGTTCGAGCCAGGAAACGAGGCTTGCATCCCAGCCGCGCCGCGCTAGACTCTCCGGCCCCCAAGCGGGGACCCCACGGCGTGGGGGCGTAGCTCAATTGGTTAGAGTACCGGACTGTCGATCCGGTGGTTGCGGGTTCGACCCCCGTCGCCCTCGCCACACAACACCTTGTCGCAGCGCAAGTTGCGGCAAGGTGTTTGCTTTTCCAGGGGGGGCGTGTTCGCCGTTCTGGGGGCCACGCCGGTCGGTAGGCCCGACCGAGGTCGGCCGCCAGCCGCCCCGGCGCGTCCGCCTCAGCGCTTGTTCTTCTTGCGCTTCTTGCCGGCCGCGTCGTTGCCTTCGACCGAGTCCGGTTGCCGGCTGGTCTGCTCGAGCAACAACTGCTGGCTGCGCCGCGGCGGCGCATCCTTGCTGCGCACGATGCGCTCGCTGCTGCCGTCCGGCAGCACGCGCCGCGCCTTGACGTTGTCGCGCAGCGACGCCAGCAGCACGTCGTCGACGACGCGCCGCTTGAGTTCGGGATCGTAGACCGGCACCGCGACTTCGACACGGCGGTCGAGGTTGCGGAGCATCCAGTCCGCCGACGACAGGTAGACCAGCGGGTTGCCGGCGTTCTCGAAGTAGTAGACGCGGCTGTGCTCGAGGAACCGGTCGACGATCGCCACCACGGTGATGTTGTCGCTGAGGCCGGGCACCCCCGGCCGCAGGCAGCAGACGCTGCGCACGCACAGTTCGATCCGCACGCCGGCGCGCGAGGCCTCGTACAGCGCCTGGATCACCGTCGGATCGGCGAGGTTGTTCAGCTTGGCCTTGATGCCGGCCGCCTTGCCGGCGCGGTGGTTGTCGATCTCGGCGCGGATCATCGCCAGCACCTTGTCGCGCATCGTGAACGGCGACACCAGGAGGTGCTCCATCGCCGGCACGCGGGTGTAGCCGGTGATCATGTTGAAGGTCTCGGCGATCTCCTCGCCGAGGTCGGGCCGCGCCGTGATCAGGCCGATGTCGGTGTAGATGCGCGCGGTGGTCGGGTTGTAGTTGCCGGTGCCGACGTGGCAGTAGCGGCGCAAACCGTCCTCTTCGCGGCGCACCACCAGCGTGCACTTGGCGTGCGTCTTCATGCCGACGATGCCGTACACGACGTGCACGCCGGCCTGTTCCATGCGCCGCGCCCACAGGATGTTGGCCTCTTCGTCGAAGCGCGCCTTGAGTTCGACGATCGCGGTCACCTGCTTGCGCAGCTGGGCCGCCTCGATCAGCGACTCGACCATCGGGTTGCGGCTGCCGGCGCGGTAGATCGTCTGCTTGATCGCCAGCACCTTG
>DAIMFJ010000370.1:0-2294 GCA_036724695.1 Planctomycetota bacterium | reverse complement strand
ACGGATGGTGCAGCAGCACGTCGCCGTCGCGCAGGTCGGCGAACATCTCGTCGGCGTGGTTCCAGTGCACGACGCGCCGCGGTTGCGCCGGTGGGTCCTTCAGCTCGGGATGCTCGACCATCGCGTGCAGTTCGAGGATCCGGCCCATGTTGACCGGGCCGTCGCAGAAGTACACGTCGTCGGCTTCGAGCGCGAAGGCCTTCAGGAAGCGTTCGATGACGTCCGGATGCGCGCCGGTGTCGATCTCGAGGCGGACCGGCTCGCCGCGACGGCGCTTGACCAGTTCCTTCTCGATCGAACTCATCAGGTCGGTGCCCTGCACCTCGTCGACGTCGAGGTTGCCGTCGCGGGTGACGCGGAACGTGCTCGAATGCACGACCTCGAGCCCGGCGAACAGTGCCCCGAGGTTGGCCTGCACGATGTCGGCGGTGAACACGTACGCGCGTTGGCCGTCGATCTCGGGCAGCCGCAGGATGCGCGGCAACGTGCGCGGCACCTGCACGACCGCCATGCGGTGGGTGCGGCGCTGCGCGCGCGGGTCGGCGAGCAGCACGACGAGGTTCAGCGACTTGTTGAGCAGGACCGGGAACGGGTGGGCCGGGTCGACCGCGAGCGGCGTCAGGATCGGGTAGACCTCCTTGGCGAACCAGGTCTCGACCCACTTCAGCTGGGCTGGCGTCAGTTGGCGGATCTCGCGGAACGGCACGCCGTGCGCCGCCAGCTGCGGCACCAGCAGCTCGCCCCAGGTGCGGTGCATCAGCGCGTGGAACGCGTGCGCCTCGCTGCGGATGCGGCTGAGTTCGTCCTGCGGCTTGATGCCGTCGGGGTTGTCGCCGGTCAGCCCGGCGTCGATCAGCTCCATGACCCCGGCGACGCGGATCTCGAAGAACTCGTCGAGGTTGCTGCTGGCGATGGCCAGGAACTTGACGCGCTCGAGCAGCGGGTTGGCCTCGTCCTGGGCCTCTTCGAGCACGCGCCGGTTGAACCACAGCCACGACAGTTCGCGGTTCAGGTACAGGGTCGTGCGATCGAGTGTGTTCAGCGGCGCCGAGACCGGCAAGCTGGAGTTCGCCGCCGTAGGCGCGCCCGGGGCGGCCGCCGTTTCGCCGGCGCGCTGCAGGCGCGCCAGGGTCTCGGTGCCAGGAGGGGTGGGTTCGGGGATGGACATCTCGGTCATGGCGGCCTCGGGGCGCGATTGCACGCGCACGGGCGTGCTTTGGCCACCGGGCGGGGGCGTCTTCATCGACGCTTCATCTATCGGCCGTGGCCGTGGTGCCGCTGTGAGCCAGGGTTGCGCAACCGGGTCAAGTAGGACGCGGGCGTGGCCGATGCCATACAGGGCATTCGGTCAGAACGACGTAAGAGGAGCATAGACAGTGACTTTGGACATTCAATCGCTGCTGCGAAACATGGTTGGCAAGGGCGCTTCGGACCTGCACGTCAAGGCCGGCAGCCCGCCTGGGTTCCGCATCGACGGCGACGTGGTCGCCCAGGAGGAGATCGGGCGGTTGTTGCCCGAGCACACCGTCGCGCTGGCCCGGCAGATCATGTCGCCCGAACAGTGGGAACGGTTCGAGCGCGAGAAGGACATCGACTTCTCGTACGCGATCAAGGACCTGGCCCGGTTCCGGGTCAACGCGCTGCACCAGCGCGGCTCGGTCGGCATGGTGATCCGCCAGATCCCCGACCAGATCCCGGACTACCGCAAGCTGGGCCTGCCGCAGATCTGCATGGACCTCGCCGCCAAGCCGCGCGGCCTCGTGCTGGTCACCGGCCCGACCGGGTCCGGCAAGTCGACGACGCTCGCGGCGATGATCGACTTCATCAACCAGACCGAGCACGGCCACATCCTGACGATGGAGGACCCGCTCGAGTTCGTGCACCCCGACAAGCAGTGCTTCGTCACGCAGCGGCAGATCGGCCAGGACTGCGAGTCGTTCCGCGAAGGCCTGCGCCGCGCGCTGCGCCAGGACCCGGACGTGATCCTGATCGGCGAGATGCGCGACCTGGAGACCATCTCGATGGCGATCACCGCGGCCGAGACCGGCCACCTGGTGTTCGGCACGCTGCACACGACGAGTGCGATCTCGACCGTCGACCGCATCATCGACGTGTTCCCGACCGACGCGCAGCAGCAGGTTCGCGTGCAGCTGGCCGGCACGCTGCAGGGCGTGATCTCGCAGACCCTGGTGCCCAAGGTCGGCGGCGGCCGGGTCGCCGCGCGCGAGATCCTGGTCGCCACCGACGCCGTGCGGTCGTTGGTGCGCGAAGCCAAGTCGGCGCAGATCCTCAAC
>DAIMFJ010000369.1:0-4732 GCA_036724695.1 Planctomycetota bacterium | reverse complement strand
GGGTGCGGGCGGGTGCGTGTCGTCCTGGACCGGGGCGGGGCGCGCCTGTCCGAGCGGGGTGGTCGCGGCCGCGCAAGCGTCCGGGATCCAACTGACGATGCTGGCCGAGGATCCGCCGCAACGGCGCCACTTCACGTTGCGCGCCGGGGTCGGCGCCGACGGCTGGGCGGTGTTCCCACGGGTGCCGCTCGGGCAGCGCTGGACCGCCCGCGCCTCGATCGACGGCGGCGTCCTGCATACCGAACTGGTCGGCCCGGCGACCGACGGTGCGCAGGTCGACGTGCAGATCCAGGCCAATCCGGCGCAGACGTTGCTGACCGGACGGGCCCTCGACGAACAGCGACAACCGCTCGCCCACTGCGCACTGCAGTTCCGCATCGACGAGCGCGAGATCTGGAGCGTGACCACCAATGCCGACGGCGAGTTCCGCTTCGTGATGCGGCCGCGCCGCGACGCCGAAGAACCCGTCGCAGCCCAACTGCGCGGCCAGGGCGCCGACAAACGCTGGCGGTACGCGCAAATGGCCCCGCGGCCGCTGCGCGCCGGCATCGAGCACCTCGGCGACGTCGTGCTGGCCCCCGAACCGCTGCTCGCGGCCGGCCGCTTCGTCGTGGTCGGCGCCGAACACGGCTTCCCGAACGCCGGCGCCAAGGTCGAGTACGCCGCCCCGGCTGCCGGCGCGCCGCAATGGGGATTCCTGCCGGACCATGCGTTCATGCGCCTGTCGGCCGAACGCTTCGAGGTGCGCGGCGTGCGCCAACCGGGGCGCTACCGGCTGCGCACGACGTCGCGCGACTTCCTGCCGATCGAGCCGATCGAGTTCGTGCCGGGCGGCGCCGAACTGGTCGTCGAGCTGCGCCCGGCCGCGCAGCTCGCCGCGACGGTGCGCACGTTCGACGCGGGTTGGCTGCAGCTGACCGGTCGCCTGGTGCCGGGCGGCGACACGCCGACCCTGCCCGACGAACCCGGCCGCCTGCTCGCGATGGGCATGCGCATGACCGAGCAGCGGCAACAACTGACCTGGCGCGGCATCGCCGCCGGCCGCTTCCGGCTGGAACTGCTGCTGACCGGCTTCGCGACGCCGGTGCTGCAGCTCGACGACGTGCAGGTTCCCGCCCCCGAACCGGCCGATCCGCGCCTGAACGACCTCGACCTCAGCCAGGCCGTGCGCGTGCAGGAGTTCGTCGCCCAGGCGATCGACGGCCGACCGGTGCGCGGCGGCGGGGCGATGTACGCGCTGCCGATCTCGCCACGCAGCCAGGCATTGACGCTGTTGGCGCCGCAAGGCGACCGGCACCGCGCGCTGCTGCCGCACGGCGCGGTCGACCTGCTGGTGCTGGTCCCCGGCTTCCGGCCGCAGACGGTGGCGTGTCAGGGCGAACCGGTGCACTTGCGACTCGAGCCGTGGCCGACCGTCGAGATCCGGCTGCGCGAGCCGGTCGAACTGCCCGAAGGTGCCGAACTGGCGATCCAGCTGCAACCGCGCGAACGGCCGGCCAACTGGCCGGATTCGGCCGTGCGCGCCGCGCAACCGGCGTGGCAACCGACGGTGCTGGTGGGCGGCGTGGCCCAGGTGCCGATCGGCGACGGCGAACACGACGTGCAGGTGACGTTCCGGCGCGGGTTCCAGCAGGTCGTGCTGGAGATCCCGCCACAGACGGTGTCGCTGCCGAACCCGACCGCGCTGGTGCACGTGCCGCAGGCGCTGATCGCGGCGATCCCACCCATGCCAGCGGCGAAACGGTAGGATCGGCGGGTCTCGAGGAGATCCGATGCCGAAAGCCGCCCTCGCCGCCGCCTTCCTGTTCGTGCTGTGCCTCGGCGGCTGGTTCCTGCTGCAAGGGCCGGCGGCACCGCCGGACCCCGGTTCGGACCACACGGCCGCGACATCCGGCGAGCCGGTCACGGTCGCGACGCCAGGCGTCTCCCCAGCGGACCTCGCGCCACCGATCGAACGCCGCGCGCTCACCGAACCCACCCCGCTGCTGCCGCCGCCCGACGACGCCGAGTGGATCGAGCTGCGCGTCGTCGACGCGACCACCCGCGCCCCGGTGCCCGGCGCGACGGTCGGCTGGTACGACCTGCGCATCACCCGCGAACTCGCGCGCCGGCCCGAGTTGCTCCCGCTGCCGATCGGTGTGATCGACGACGTCGAAGCCGTCGCCGGCCACTTCGGTTGGCGAACCACCGCGGACCGGAATGGCGTCGCACGCATCCAGCGTTCGGGCCATACCACGGTGTTTGCTCGCCACGGCGAATGCTACGGCGAGAGCCACCTCGAGCTGGACATGCAGCCGCCACCCGAGGGCTTCCAGATCCGGATCGGCACCGATCTGACCCTGCGCGTCCGCGTGATCGACTGCCACGGCGAGCCCGCGATCGACGTGCCGCTCGGCATCGCGATCCACGACCGTGGTGGCCAGGTGGTGCAACTGCTTGGCCACCGTGCCTTGGCAATCAGCAGCGCCGCCGACGGTTGCGCTTCGTTCGCCCACGTCCAACACTGGTTGCGCGAACACGAGGATGCGCGGCGACATGGCCGGCGCTGGGCGATCGTGGCGTTGCTGCCGCACCTGGCCGGCGATCCGCTCCCGCTGCCCTCGCTGCGCGCAGACGGCGAGCCGGCGATCTTGCGCCTGCCGCCGACCGGCAGCCTGCGGGCAGAACTGACCAGCCTGACGACCGGGCTCGACCACCCGACCCTGTCGATTCGCGAGTATGCCCACCCGCGCCGGATGGGGAACCCGGACTGCCTGCAGACCGTGGTGGCCACCGACGGCTCGGCCCGTTTCGCGCATCTGCTGCTCGGCAAGCAGTACGAACTGTCGATCTCGACGGCGGGTGGCACGCTGCGCCAGATCGTCGCTGGCCCCACTGTCGCGGGTCAGGAAGTCGAGGTGGCGGTGGCCTTCACGTCCGCCGATCTGCGGCTCGAGGGCCGCGTGCTGGACGAGCAGCGCCGCCCGCTCGCCGGCCGCGAGGTGACCCTTCGACTGACGGGGCCGGAGTTCGAGGGCCCGTTCACGACGCGCAGCGAGGCGGACGGCCACTTCACCTTGTTGTTGGGGAGCGACCGCGACGATCCGACGCTGCACACGATCCAGCTCGAGACCCTGGCAGGTGACGGCGTGCTGCGAACGGTGCGCTTGCCTGGCCGAGCCCTGACGCCAGGTGTCACGGACCTCGGCGACCTCGTGCTCGGCCCCGCGCCGATCGTGGTCGCCGGACGGTTCTTCGTCGACGGCAAGCCCAGTCGGCCCGAAGTGATCGGCGAGCTGCAACGTCTGCGGAATCCCGGCGATCCGTCCGAGGGTTGGCAACGCCTTGCCGCCCAACTGCCAGAGATCGATGCCGACGGCCGGTTCGCACAGCGTGGCCATCTCGAACCCGGCCGGCACCGCATGGTGCTCTGGGGAGCCGATCTGCAGCCCGTCGAGCCGATCGAGTTTCGCGCCGGAACCACCGACCTGCGCATCGACCTGCAAACGGGCCATCGGCTGGCCGTGACCTTGCTGCTTCCCGCGGGAACGCAATCGCGCCTCGAATCGCAACTCGTGCCCATGCCGCCGGAGTCGGCGATGACCGCAGCCGTTCGCGAGCGCCTGGCGGCGCATTCCAGCCCTGCGGCGAACGACCGCCAACAACTCACATGGCGCGGCCTGCCGAGCGGCCGCTACCGGCTCGAACTGAGGCTGCCAGCGTTCGCAGCGCTGGTGCACAGCATCGACGACATCGTCGTCCCCTCGGCCGACGCACCGGACCCGCGGCTGCTGGATGCCGACTTGACCGGCCACCTGCGACTCCAAAGCCTGCAGGTCGTGGACGCAGCCGGACAAGCCGTGCCGACGACCAGCTGGCGGGCCATGCAGGTGCCGCCCGCCGGCCACGAACGGCACGCGGAGCTCGTGCCCCAGTCCAATCCGCAAGTATTCCTCATGCCGGCGGGCGAAGTCGAGCTGCTGGTGCACAGCGTCGGCTACCGACCGCAGCGGATCTGGTGCAGCGGGTCGCCGGTGGTGGTGCAACTGGCGAGATGGCCAAAGGTCGATCTCGAGCCTCCGCGACTGGCGGATTGGCCAGCGGATTGGCGGCTGCAGGTGCGTCTCGACGCACCCGTTGGTCTCGAAGGGCCGCTGCACGACCTCGAATCGCCACCGAACGTCTGGCAGAACTTCGTCGACGACCACACGCGTCTGCAGGTCGGCGACTGGCCGCAACGGATCCGCTTGCGCGCCGTGCGCGGCCGCCAACGCGTCGAATTGCCGATCCCACCACAGTCGGTCTCTTCTTCGACCGGCACTTGGGCTGTGCAGGTCGACGCCGACGCGGTGCGGCGCACGCTTGCCACCGCCCGGCAAGGGCGGTGACGCGCCCGGCGCAGCGCGAGGTGGTCGAGTCGGCGCATTGACATGCAACTGACCAAGGCAACGCCGCGATCGCCTACCATCTGCAGCTGCAATCTGCAGGAACTTCGATGAACCGTCCCACGCTGACGCTGGCCGCGCTGCTCGCATTCTCGCTGCTGCTGGCCGCGAGCTGGCTGCTGCTTCGTCCGAGCGACGGGCCAGTGGCCCCGCCCGGCGGCGACAGCAAGGTTCCGACCCCAACGATTGCCGAAGCAGTCGATCCGGCGACGCGAGGGGTCACCCCAGCGGACCTCGCGCCACCGATCGAACGCCGCGCCCTCGCCGACCCCACCCCGCTGCTGCCGCCGCCCGACGACGCCGAGTGG
>DAIMFJ010000368.1:0-4738 GCA_036724695.1 Planctomycetota bacterium | reverse complement strand
CCGCGACCGACGCTCACGGACGGCCGATCACCCCTTCGGCGGCGTCCGACATCACCGCCCCCAGCGCGTTCGCCGACGGATCGACGACCACGGCCTGGTTGTAGAAGCGCACGCCGACCAACGCCGGGCTGTCGGGGATCGGCAAGCGGTACTTGGCCTGCTGATCCTGCCCGAGCAACAACACGGCACCATCGATGCTGACGTGGCGATCGCAACCGGGCATGCCGAAGCTGGCCAGCGGGGTTGGCGGGCTGCTCGAGAAGCCGAACACCATGAAGGCCAGGCTCGCGGGCAGGTCGAACACGGTCACCTCGAGTGTCCTGCCGATCTTCGGTGTGTCGCGAGGCACCAGGCGCGCTGGCGGCAGGCTGCCGGCGCAGCCATGCCCGTACCCGACGTAGGTGCTTTGGGGGCCGGCGCGGCAGAGGACGATCTCGTGCATGGCTTTGGTCTGCACGTACGAGTACCCCGGATCCGGTGGCAGCGTTGGGAACATGCCTCCGGCCCAGATACCTGCCATGACCACATTGCCGTCGGAACGTCGCAAGCCGAACACCATCCCGCCGCCGTCGACCTCGACGTAGTGCACACCCCACGGCAAGGGAGGGACATCCTGTCCGCCGGGGAGATGCGCCACCGAGGGCCAAAGTACGGCCTCACCATCGGAACGCAGCGCGCACAACCTGGCGGAATCGCTGCCGGTGATAGCCACGAACCGGACACCGGGCGGTGTCGCCGGTGCTTGGTAGGAGGGGTTCTGGTAGCCACGCCGGACGATCACGTTGTCCGACCGTAGATACACAGTCTCCATGGGGAGTGCGTCGACATCCACGTAGGTGACACCTGGGGGCAACAACGGCACCGGCAGTTGCTGCCATCCATTGTATCCCCAGGTGACCGCCGTTCCATCGGATCGCAATGCGACATTGTGCCAATCCCCCGCCGAGGCCTTCACGTATCGAAGCCCCGCCGGCAACTGTGGCACGTTGCACTGGCCGGAGGCGTTACTGCCCCAAGGCACGATTAGGCCGTCATCGAGCAGAGCGAGGCTGTGCTGGGTGCCACCGCCGACCGTCACGATGCGATTGCCATCGAGCCCCGCAGGCAATGGTGCGTTGGCTGCGGTACCGAACTGCTGCACGGTGCCGTCCGACAGGACACCGAGGCCATGGTAGGTGCCGGCACCGACCAAGACGTGCTCCGCCGTCAAATCTGCGCGAGGCGCGATTCCGAGTGGCATGGTGGCAATGCTGCTCCAGAGAAACGTCTTGCCATCGGCGCGACGAGCCGCGCAGGCGAGCCAGCCACAAACCAGCTCGACACACGGGTTGGCAGCAGTGAACCCCATGTCCGGAATCGGCCCCAACGACGCCCCCCAACTCACCACTTGGTGGTCACTGCGCAGCGCCACCGTGGCGAATCCGCCTGCAGCCACCTTGGTGTACGTGACGCCTGGCGGCAGGCTCGGCACGTTGCACTCACCGTCGAGGTTTCGACCCCAGCAGACGATGGAACCATCCGAGCAGAGTGCTGCGACGTGCTGGACCCCGAGAGCGACATCCACGAAATGCACTCCCGGCGCCAGCGGTGGGACGTTCTGTTGGCCATACGCCGTTGGATCGCCCCAGATCAATAGCCTACCGTCAGACAGCACTGCTGCAGCAGTGGAAAAGCCCCCGTAGTCGACGCCATCCAATGCCACGACTTGCACTCCCGGCGGCACGGGTGGACAGTTGAGGAAGCTGCTGGTGGTCGATGCTTGCCAAGTATACAAAGAACCGTCGCTCAGAACGGCCAACCCCCCATATCCCACGGCGACAATGCGCTCGAACGAGAGACCTATCGGTAGAGTTGGCAATGGCGGAACAATGCTTGGCCCCCCAGGTGCGCTTGTGATTCTCCACTGGATCCAGCGCCCGAAGGAAGTCCTGCCGATGATATTCAGGTCGATTTGCAAGTCGACGAAACTCTCGCCAGGAAGCAAGTCTGGAACCCTACTCGCGCCGTAGTTGTCCCACCCGTTGATGTACACGCGGCCGTCCGTCCCGACGACCCCGTGCACTGCATAGCTCTTGTGCATCCGGACCGCTATGGCCGGACCTTCGTATGCACGCGAATCGAAGGAAGTTCCACCGAAACCTCTAATGTAAGATTGGGTCGCAGCACTTTCGCCGATGCAGGTCGCAACCAGAGCGACCAACAATGCGCGACCCATAACTACGCCTATTGCAAGTAGCGCATGCATGATGCACCTCTCAATTCTGGATCCAGATTGCTGGGCTGGCCACCATCGTCCCGTTGGCCGCACATCCCGATGGCGGAGTGAAGGCCGGCAGGCGGGCCACGAAGAGCTGGAACGCGAACTCCAATCCAACTGGCACACCCCCGCCGATCACCAAGCGGAACGAGTCCGAAGGTGACAGCACGGTGTTGAACGCGATGATGGCAGCGCTCGGATGCCCGGTCCAGATCTCCACACCTTCAGGCAACTGAACGAATGGTGGAGTACTTCCGGGAATCGCGAGCTGACCGACCGCCGCCAGCAAATCGCCGGTTCCTCCAGTCGATGGTCGACTCACGAGGATCGACCCGTGCAAGACGGCACCAGCAATCGGCCCAGGACCCTGGTAATCGACCAGCATGCGGGTCACGGGTGGCCACAGCAGCGGCGAGCCCGTCGTCGAACTTTCGATCGTGATGCCAAACTCGGCCAAGGCACAGGCTGGAGATGTACCTCCGGTCATCCCAGTCGGAATACTCGTCGGGAGCGGATCGCCACATCCATCGGTGCGACCAATGCCGAGCGGCAGCAGGTCGAACTTCGAACGGATCGCATCAGGGATCGCCGCAGACCCGCCACCCGAGGCATCTGGTCCGCGGTCCGGAGGCGGTGCAGTCCAGTCGAAGGAGGAGGTCGACCCTACGACACTCACACGACCGTTCGGGGCAACTGCCACACCCCCAGCAACCGGACACCCGATCAGCTGACTAGTGCCGGTGCTCGGCGATATGTTGAACGTCCTCCAAATGGGGTTGGGTGCAGCACCTGAGAAATTCCGGACCATGCAGTTGAAACACCCCTGTACCGCTGGCAAGTCGTCCCCAACTCCAGCTGCCGACTGCATCCGGATAGGCTGCAGCTGCAGTCCGTATCCGGAAGAACTCGGCGAATTGTCGAAGAAGTAAGTAGCGGCCAGTAGGTCGAAATTGGCAAGCTGGCCGGTGGGATCACCTCCCAGATACTGATTGAGATCTGTCGCAAACCCACAGACGGCAACATGGTGGGGGAATTCACTCCAGAGCCCAACGCCTGTGTAGCCATCCTGGCCTGGCAGGCCCGAGTAGCACAAGGTATGCAAGTACAAATCATCGATCAACAAGGAGAGATTCCTCAGGGCAACACCAACCCCTATGAATCCATCTGTTGGGGATCCTCCATAGCTGGGCCCCACGGTTGGGAACGTGAGCGCCAGCGCCGGATCGCTTGTCACACCGCAGAAGTACACTGCGTCGTCTGCGAGCTGGGCGTTCACGTCACCCAGCTTGGTCGCCCCCCAACCACAAGTGACATCGCGAACCTCGGTACTGATGCCGACACTCTGCCCGCCGCCCACATTCTGACTACCGATGAGCTTGAGTCGATTGCCAGCACGAGTCGGGGCGGCGTCGAAGAGCATCACCACGCCGACGGTTTCTATACCAGCGAGCGGCCCAAGCAGGAACGGGAAGTGCAGCGGGGCAGTGCTGGCAACAAGGCGCGCCTGCCCTCCAACCACGAACCTGTCCCTGTCCAGCTCTGCGATTCCGAACAGACCATCCTGGTCAGGCCCACCGACGATGGAGTGGAAGTCGACCGTCGTTGCAACACCTCGCCGCAGCCGACCGACAAACCCATCCCACTGCCGGCTGGTACCTACGTTGTGTTGGACGTCCCCCTGGCTCAGTGCAGCAGGGAAGTCCGCGCCACCGAAAGGGCGGAAAGGTTCGAGTGGAGTACCGACCGATGCGGCTGGGTTTCCGTGCGTCGAGATACCGCAGTATGTCAAAACGTCTTCCCAAGCTCCTTCGCCCACCTTCTCTCGCCGTATACTCAGATCCGTGATCGCAGCATTGGCATCTTCGTCGCCGCCGTAGAAATGGTGCGTCCAGAGGAGCGTCATCTGGCCATCGAACACGGCGACGAATCCGGTCGAGACGCTTCCGTTGGCCGCCGGCCAGCCACCAGGCGCTTGGCTACCGTGCACATATCGGTCGTAGTGCTCGCCACATATAGCAATCCGCATTTCGCCAGGTGTAGCTGCAGGCCAAACCGAAATGGCCCTGGCGTTGGTTGCGTTGAATACCAGTGGACTCGTGTGTGCGTAGAAGAACCGCTGCGCCCCCAGCGCTTCAGTTGAATCATCGGTGACTTGAATGACGACTACCTGCCTTCGGTCAGCGGTACCCGTTGCGAAGAAGGTCGGCAGCGCCGAGTGCGCCCTGCTGATATTACTTGGCCCCGTAATGGGAGCCGAAAACCAAGCATTGTCCGATGCGTTCCGCACTTCGATCGTCCCGACCTTGTACGCGTTGCCGTCCCCGGGAATCTTGATGTCTGCCCAAGCCTCGATCAGCGGATCCCCCACTCCAGTCGGCGTCCAATCGTAGGTGACGTAGACAGGTGGCCGCGGCTGCTGAGCGCGCCCTTCAGCGCTGCAGGTCACCAGCGCCAACCCCATCAACGAGCAACGAGCAACGA
>DAIMFJ010000367.1:0-4751 GCA_036724695.1 Planctomycetota bacterium | reverse complement strand
GCGGCAGCGAGCAGGCACGCGAGGAACACGACGAGTGCGGATTGGATCTGCAAGACCCTGTCTGACCGGAAGGGATGGACCGCCACCAATCCTGACCTGCCGGCCCAGGGAATCAAGCGGAAGTCTGCCCTGGGTACCTGGGCAGCGGGTGTGGTGGCGGCAGGCACGGCTGGCGCCGGTGGCGAGGTCTCGCTGCCCGCGCCCCGGGACGCCGCTCAGCGCTGGAAGATCGGCAGGTACTGCTTGGGCATCTGCAGCAGGATGCAGGCGACCGCGGTGGCGAATTCGTCGCCCGGGCCGACCCGGTTCTCCCAGGAGCCGTCGGCGCGCTGGCTGGTCAGGAGGTCGCTGGCCAGCCGTTCGTAGAAGCGGCGCAGCCGCGGGCCGCCGTGCTGGTAGTAGGCCTGGGCGGCGTAGTAGTTGCCGTACCAGAAGTAGTAGTGCTCGCGGTAGTAGTCGGCGATGCCGCCGTAGCTGCGGTCGAGGAAGTTCAGCACCGGGTCGGACAGGTCGCGGTCGTGGATGCCGGCACTGCTCAGCGCGGTCAGCGCGGCGGCGTTGATCGCGTACTCGTCGGCCTTCTCGTAGGCGCCGCGGCCGTGGATCTTGTAGTAGTACTGGCCCTGCGAACGGCCGCGCGGGACGCGGCTCTGCTGCACGTAGGCCATCGCGCGGGCGATCGTGTCGCCCGGGACCTGCACGCCGATGTTGCGGGCGGCGCGCAAGGCCTGCAGCTGGCAGACCGTCACCGACAGGTCGGTTTCGCGGTCGAACGCGTTGTAGCGCCAGCCGCCGTGGGCGTTCTGGCTGTCGACGATCAGGTTGACGGCGCGTTCGAGCGGCGCCCGGGCGAGGTCGCCGTCGACCATGCCGGCGATCTCGGCCAGGAACAGCGTCGCGAACGCGTGGCTGTACATGCGCGTGCCGGAATCGCTGAGCAGGCCGCTTTCGAGGCCGCGGCCGGCGACGTAGTCGTAGGTGCGGCGCACCACGAGGCCGTGCTGGCCGCGGTCGGGGAGGTGGCCGCCGGCGAGGAACGCCATGCCGCACAACGCGGCGACACCGAGGTGGCCGCGGCCGGCGCTGCGCTGCTGGTCGAGCGACAGGCCTTGGTCGAGCAGCACGTAGTCGTCGTTCATCTTGTGCCCGACCAGGCCGAGCCAGGTGCCGGTTGGGCTCTGGTGGGTGGCGAGCCAGGTCAGGCCGCGGTCGGCAGCCTGGCTGCACTTGCTGGCCAGCGCGGCGTCGATCCAGGCTTCGCCGCTGCCGTTCGGCGGCGGTTCCTGGGGCAGGCAAGCGAGCAGCAGCGCCAGCAGCATGGGGCCTCCGATCGGGAAGTGGGGCGGCGCGGCATTGTCGCGGCCCGGCCGCGCGGCTGCCAGGGTGGCCCGGCGGATCCGCGCGGTTCCACGCCGGTCAGGCCAGGTCGAAGACCAGCAGTTCGCAGGTGGTGCCGGGCAGGCCGGTCAGCTGCAACTCGGGTTCGTCGTCGAGGGCGGCCCCGTCACCGGCGTGCAGGGTGCGGTCGCCGAGTTGCACGCCGCCGCGGGCGACCTGGACCCAGACGCCCCGGCCGGCGGCGATCGGCAGCGTGACCTGCTGCGGACCGGTCAATTCGGTCGCGTAGATGCGGGCGTCCTGGTGCAGGTCGACGACGCCGCCTTCGCCGGGTGGCGCGGCCAGCAGGGCCAGCTGGCCACGCATCGCGTCGCGCGGCAGGCTCCGCTGGTCGTAGCGCGGCGCCAGGCCTTTCTGCTTGGGGAAGATCCAGATCTGCAGCAGGTGCACGGGGAGCTGGCGGTCGGGGTTGACCTCGCTGTGCAGCACGCCGGTGCCGGCCGACATGATCTGCACCTCGCCTGGTTGGATCACCTGGCGGTGGCCCATGCTGTCCTCGTGCTGCAGGCTGCCCGACAGGATCCAGGTCAGGATCTCCATGTCGCGGTGCGGGTGCATGCCGAAGCCCTGGCCGGCGGCGACGTGGTCTTCGTTGATCACCCGCAGGCTGCGGTAGTGCACGTGGCGAGGGTCGTGGTACTCGCCGAACGAGAACGTGTGCGCGCTGCGCAGCCAGCCGAAGTCGAAGGTGCCGCGTTCGGCGGCGGGTCGTACGGTGATCATCGCGGTTGACTCCCGAGGCGGATCGTACCAGGACCGGTCAGGACCAGGGCCAGGACCGCCACCATCAGGGTCAGGGGATATTCCATGCCCCCGTTCTGGGCGGTGAAACCCTTGTCGGCGTGGCCGACGAAGGCGGCGACCAGCATCGTGAAGACCAGCGGGATCAGCACCGGGCGGAAGCAGAGGCCGGTCAGCAGCGCGACGCCGCCGAGCGTCTCGCTCAGCGCGGCGAGCGTGGCGCTGAGCATCGGCAGTGGGATGCCGATGCTGCCCATCCACTGGGCGGTCGCCTCGAGACCGTAGCCGCCGAAGGCGCCGAACAGCTTCTGGCTGCCGTGGAACAAG
The DNA here is from genome assembly GCA_036724695.1 of Planctomycetota bacterium. Lineage (GTDB taxonomy): Bacteria > Planctomycetota > UBA1135 > UBA1135 > UBA2386 > JACKIC01. The sequence goes on along the minus strand of DAIMFJ010000367.1, from coordinate 2,285 downwards.
AACACCACGGCGAGCATCGTGCGCAGCAGGAACAGGCCGAGGTTGGGGAAGTGCAGGCGATCGAACAGGTTCATGATGGGTTCTCCGGACAGAGGTTGTTGCAACAAGCAATTGGCTGGGGAAGGTAGGAGTGGTGGGTGTGGGGCTGGCGGTGCCTAGCTGGGTGCGCGGTCGCTGCGGGCCAGCACCAGCAGTTCGTTGAACTGCGCCAGCTGGGTCGGCGACAGCTGCGCGAACAGCCGTTCGGGCAGGGCCCGGATCGGTGCGTCGATGCGGGCCAGCAGTTCGAGGCCGGGCGGCAGGATGCGCACGAACACGACCCGCCGGTCGCGTTCGCAGCGGCGCCGTTCGACCAGGCCGCGACCGGCCAGCCGGTCGACCAGCCGCGTCACGTCGGGCACCCGCGTCACCATCCGCGCGCCGATCTCCTGGCACGGATGCCCCTCCGGCCCCGCGCCGCGCAAGATGCGCAACACGTTGTACTGCGGCGCCGACAGGTCGAACCGGTCGAGCAGGTCCTGTTCGGCGCCGCGCGCCAGTTCCGCGGTGCGCACCAGGTTCAGGAACGCCTCGACCGCCACCGACCCGAACGGCTGGCTCTGCTTGAGTTCCTGCTGCAGCTGCGACATGCCAGCACCTTAGCCCAGCCAATTACTCGTTGCAACAAATACTTTCATCGGATTCCATAACCGCAATTCTCACAACAACTTCCAACCCCCCCTGCGCATACCTCACCCGGTCCCGAATGCGCACGTGAGCATTTGGGACCGGGTGAGGAATGCGCAGGCCGGGGGGCGTCAGGGCGGTTGTGGCGGTTTCGCTTGCGAGGGGGTGGCGGTGTGCTAACCAAGGGCGCGCTGGGCGCCCGTGGGGGGTCGCCAGCGCACCACAACGATGCTCTTCGACCCTGTCTACTGGATCGTCATGGGTGTTGGTCTGCTGCTCAGCCTGTGGGCCGGCAGCAAGGTCAAGTCGACGTTCCAGCGTTATTCCGAAGTGCCCTCGCGGCACGGTCTCAACGGTGCGCAGGTGGCGCGAGCCATCCTGCAGGCCCACGGCGTGCACGACGTGACCGTCGAGCCGGTGGCCGGGTCGCTGACCGACCACTACGACCCGTCGAGCCGCACGCTGCGACTCAGCGAACCGGTCTACCACAGCACCAGCGTCGCCGCGCTCGGCGTGGCCGCGCACGAGGTCGGCCACGCGATCCAGCACGCCAACCGCTACGCGATGCTGCAGTTCCGCAGCGCGATCGTGCCGCTGGTCGGCATCGGCAGCAACGTCGGCATCTGGGTGATGATCCTCGGCCTGGGCATGGGCGCGGCGAGCGGCTCGATGACGATGGCGTGGATCGGGCTGGCGATGTTCGCGACCACGGCCCTGTTCACGCTGGTCACGCTGCCCGTCGAATTCGACGCCAGCAAGCGGGCGTTGGCGACCCTGCAGTCGGCCGGCGTGCTGGCCAGCGACGAACTGGACGGTGCGAAGAAGGTGCTAGACGCCGCGGCGATGACCTACGTCGCCGCGGCCGCCGCCTCGGTGATGACGGTCCTGTACTGGGCCTTCCACATCCTGGGTGCGCAGAACAACCGTGAGTGACCGCCGCCGCCGCAGTACGCTGCGGCGGCCATGGCATCCTCGCGCAAGCCGGCCGCCCGCGCGGCGGCCCCACTCGATTTCGAACCGCGCTCGCTGCGCCTCGACGGCCGCACCGCGCTGGTGACCGGCAGCAGCCGCGGGCTGGGCCGAGCGATCGCACTGGCGCTCGGCGCCGCCGGGGCCAAGGTGGCGCTGAACTACGCCGGCAACCGCGACCAGGCCGAGGCGACGTTCGCCGACTTCCAGGCCCGTGGCGGGCAAGGCGGACTGTTCCGCGCCGACGTCACCAGCGAGAAGCAGGTCGCCCGGCTGTGCGCCGCGGTCGAACGGCAGCTCGCGCCGATCGACCTCGTCGTCGTCAGCGCCACGCCGGCCCAGCCGCAGCAGCCGATCGAGCGCTACGACTGGGCGTTCCACCAGCAGATGCTCGACTTCTTCGTGAAGTCGCCGTTCCTGCTGGCGCGGGCGACGCTGCCCGGCATGAAGCAGCGCGGCTTCGGCCGGATCGTCAACGTCGGCAGCGAGGTGTTCCGCCGCGGGGTGCCGAACTTCTCCGCCTACGTGGCCGCCAAGGGCGCGCAGACCGGCTGGACGCGCAGCATGGCCAGCGAACTGGCGCCGTACCGGATCACGGTGAACATGGTCTCGCCGGGCTGGATCCCGGTCGAGCGCCACGCCAACGACAG
>DAIMFJ010000366.1:0-4792 GCA_036724695.1 Planctomycetota bacterium | reverse complement strand
ACACGATCCGGTTGCTCGAGGACCGGATCGTGTTCATCGGCACGCCGATCAACGACGACGTCGCCAACGCGGTGATCGCGCAGCTCCTGTTCCTGCAGAAGGAGAACAAGAGCCAGGACATCAACCTGTTCCTGAACTCGCCGGGCGGCAGCGTCACGGCGGGTCTGGCGATCTACGACACGATCCAGTTCGTGCAGTGCCCGGTGGCCACCTACTGCATCGGCCAGGCGGCCTCGATGGGAGCCGTGCTGCTCGCCGCCGGCACCAAGGGCAAGCGCCACGCGCTGCCGAACTCGCGGATCATGATCCACCAGCCGTGGGGCGGGGTCGGCGGCACCGCGCTGGACATCTCGATCCAGGCCGAGGAGATCCTGCGGCTCAAGCAGACGCTCAGCAAGATCCTCGGTCATCACTGCGGCAAGCCGGCCGACCAGGTCACCAAGGACAGCGACCGGGACTTCTTCATGGGCCCGGCGGAAGCCAAGGCCTATGGCCTGATCGACGAGATCGTGCAGACCAGCAAGTGACCGGTGGCCGGCGCAGCCCGCCGGCGCTGGGCCGCCGCGTGGCCTCGCCGGCAGCCGTCGTCTCGCCCGGGGCCGCGCAACACGAAGAAATCGCCGCGGCACGTGCCGACGGCAGCGCGAGCGGTTAGACTGGGCCGTTCGGAGCCGCCGATCCGGGAATTCCCCCGGCCCGGCTCCCGCATCCGGCAGAGGCAACAGGCGTCCATGGCAGGCAAGGGCAAGACCGTCGAACGCTGCACGTTCTGCGAGAAATCGCGGCACCACGTGCAGTCCCTGATCTCCGGGCCGCCCGGCGTCTACATCTGCAACGAGTGCATCGACATCTGCAACACGATCCTCCGCGAGGAGGACAAGAAGCAGAAGGGCAGCGAGCCGACGTTCGTCAAGGACCTCGTCCTCAAGGACAAGATCCCGACGCCCAAGCAGATGTACGAGCGCCTCAGCGAGTACGTCGTCGGCCAGGAACGCGCCAAGAAGGTGCTGTCGGTGGCGGTCTACAGCCACTACCGCCGCCTGCACGCGCGCTTCCACAACCCCGAGCTCGAACTCGAGAAGAGCAACATCCTGCTGGTCGGGCCGACCGGTTCCGGCAAGACCCTGCTGGCGCGCACGCTGGCGAAGGTCCTCGACGTGCCGTTCGCGATCGCCGACGCGACCACCCTCACCGAGGCCGGCTACGTCGGTGAAGACGTCGAGAACATCCTGCTGAAGCTGCTGCAGGCCGCCAACTTCGACGTCGAGAAGGCCCAACAGGGCATCGTCTACATCGACGAGATCGACAAGATCGGCCGCACCACGTCGAACGTCTCGATCACCCGCGACGTCAGCGGCGAAGGCGTGCAGCAGGCCCTGCTGAAGATCCTCGAGGGCACGGTCGCCAACGTGCCGCCCCAGGGCGGCCGCAAGCACCCCGAGCAGAGCTACATCCAGGTCAACACCGAGCACATCCTGTTCCTGTGCGGCGGCACGTTCAGCGGCATCGAGCAGTTCATCGCCCGCCGGCTCGGCCAGAAGGTGATCGGCTTCGCCAAGGAGCAGGCCAACCAGACGGCGCTCGACGACGGCCTGCAGACCGCCGAACGGGAACGCGACCGGCTGATCCCGTTCCTCGAACAGAAGGACCTGATCGACTTCGGGATGATCCCCGAGTTCGTCGGTCGCCTGCCGGTGCTGGTGCCGATGCGCTCGCTGACGCTCGAGGAGATCCTCGGCGTGATGACGCAGCCGAAGAACGCGTTGGTGCGCCAGTACAAGGCGATGTTCGAGATCGAGGGCTGCCAGCTCGAGTTCACCGACGACGCGCTCAGGGCGTTCGCCGAACAGGCGATGCTGCGCGAGACCGGCGTGCGCGCGCTGCGCTCGATGTTCGAACAGGTGCTGCTCGACCTGCGCTTCGACATCGGCGCCCGCAAGGGCGAACGCATCGTCGTCACGCGCGACTTCGTGCAGGAGCGGCTGTCGAGCCAGCGCACCCACGAGATCGACGACCGCAAGCGCGACTCGGCCTGAGCGCCGAGCCGCCCCACCACGTCCGCCGCCGCCCGCCATGCCTGCGCTGACCGAGCTCGCCGACGAGGCCCTGACCGACCTGGTCGTCGCAGCCGGTGGCAAGCCGTTCCAGGCCCGGCAGGTGCTGCATTGGCTGTACCGCCACGGCGTCGCCGACTACGCGGCGATGCAGAACGTGCCGCAGCGGCTGCGGCAGGCCTTGGCCGAACGCTTCACCCCGCAGTCGTCGCGGATCGCCACCAGCGATCTCGCCGGCGATGGCACCGAGAAGCTGCTGCTCCAGCTCGCCGACGGCGAGACCGTCGAGTGCGTGATCTTCCCCGACGGCGAACGCACGACCCTGTGCATCTCGACGCAGGTCGGCTGCCCGGTGCGCTGCGTGTTCTGTGCGTCGGGCATGGGCGGCGTGCGCCGCAACCTGACCCAGGCCGAGATCGTCGAACAGGTGCTGCACGCGCGCAGCCGCCTCGGCGACGGCCGCCGCCTCACCAACCTGGTCGTGATGGGCATGGGCGAGCCGATGCTGAACCTCGACCAGCTGCTGCCGGCCCTGCGGCGCATCCACGACCAGGACGGCATCGGCATGGGCGCGCGCCGGATCACCGTCAGCACGTCGGGCTACCCGCGGCAGATGGAACGTTTCGCCGAGGCCGACCCGTCGTACAACCTGGCGGTGTCGCTGCACGCCGCCGACGACCGGCTGCGCAAGCAACTGGTGCCGACCGCCACCCACCCGGTCGCCGAACTCGTCGAAGCCGCCCACCGCTACTTCGGGCAGAAGGGCCGCGAGGTCACCTACGAAGTGGTCCTGCTCGACGGCAAGAACGACCGGCCGCGCGACGCCGACGCGATGATCGCCCTGCTCGGGCAACTGCCGTGCACCGTGAACCTGATCCCGTGGAACCCGGTCGACGAGATCGTCGCCGAACATGGCCTCGGCCGGCCGCCGGCGCTGCGCGTCGACGCCTTCGCAGACCTGCTGCGGCGCGGCGGCCTGAAGGTCACGGTCCGGCGCCAACGCGGCGCGGATCGTTCGGCGGCGTGCGGTCAGCTGCGGTTGCGCGAGAGTCCACCGGCCAACTGACCGCGGCCGCGCAACCGCCCGTCGCGCATGCGCATGCGCCGACCCGGCGACCAGGTGCAGCCATCCGCAAAGCCGCGCCGCAGGGATCCCCGACGTTGGGCCTTGCCCAGGGCGCAACGACGAGTTCCACCGGCAGGAACTGCTGCGCGAGAACGCAGGCCGAGTCGCTCAGCGCAGGGACTGCAACCATGCGGCAGGCTCGGCCGCGAAGAACTCCTCGAGCGTCACACTGCCGGCGCCGACGATCACCGGAAGCGCGCGCGGACAGACGCGCAAGAACGCGGTCATGCCGTCGCCGCGCATGGTACGCCCACTCCTCACCTCGATCGCCCAGACGCGTTCCCCCGCCGTCACGACGTAGTCGACTTCATGGTTGCCCTCGCGCCAGTAGTGCACGGCAAAGGGCAGCGACTGCAGGTGGTTGAGCAGGTGTGCGCCGACGGCGTTCTCGACGAGGCGACCGTACCACTCGCGATCCGTGTACGCCTGCTCGCCGCTGCGCAGGTCGATGGCGTGCACGAGCGCGTTGTTCCACACCACCAGCTTTGGCCTCGATGCGCGGCTGCGCACACGACTTCCCGAGTAGGCATGCAAACCGCTTACCAGGTATGCCTTGCCGAGCAGTTCGAGGTAGTGCGCGAGCGTGGTCGTGTTGCCGGCGTCGTGCAGCTGCCCAAGCATCTTGTTGTACGCGAGGATCTGGGCCGGGTGCTGCGCTGCAAGAACGAAGAGGTTGCGGAGCAGGGCTGGCTTGGCGACGCGCTCGAGAGCGATCACGTCGCGCGCGATCGCCGTCTCGACGAGAGCATCGCGCACGTACGCACGCCAGGCCGTCTCGTCGTAGGCGAATCGTGCGGCACCCGGGTAGCCACCGAACGTCAGCCATTGCGGCAGGGTGAAGCCAAAGGTCGATTGGCTCTCGGGCCAGGTCCAGTGCGTCGCCCGGTGCAGGAAGAAGCGGCCCGCAAGGCTCTCCGCCGAACCTTCGGCGAGTTGCAGGGCTGAAGAGCCGAGCAGCAGGACCCGCAGAGGTTGGCCCTGCGCACGATCCTGGTCCCAGAGCGCTTTCACGACCTCGCTCCAGCGGCGCACCTTCTGCACTTCGTCGAGGATCAACAGCGCTGGGGCTGTCGCAGAATCCTCGGCGCGGGCGAGCTGCCATTCGTTCTGGATCCACTCCGGCTCGGGCGGCCGGGGGGTGTCTGCGGATGCAAAGCGGGTGGGTCCCGCCCAGGCCTTGGCAATGGCCGCCGCGCAGGTGGTCTTGCCAACCTGCCGCGGACCGGTCAGGATCTGCAACAAGGGAGGCCCCTTCTTCAGCATGGCCAGCAGGCGGTCCGTCAGCGTCTGTCGATCCATGGCCTCCAAGATTACTCAGCCGCTGAGTAATTTTACGCAGTGACTGCGCAACCATGGCAACTTACGCATTCACAATATGTTAGGCGATGCAAGTTCCCACAGGCGAGCCCGGCCCGGGCAGGGATACGGCAGAGCCGGGGCAGGCTGGCGGATCGACACCTCGGGGCCCGGCGCCAGCGGTGTGTCGCGCCAGCGCGTTCGGTCCGTGGTCCGCGGCAGCCCGTCCGCGACTCCCCCTCAGCGCTGCCTGCGGCCGCAACCAAGGGTTGTGTAGTAGCAACCGCGCCGCCCAGAAGAGGCCGCAGGCGCAGAC
>DAIMFJ010000365.1:0-4797 GCA_036724695.1 Planctomycetota bacterium | reverse complement strand
GGCGATGATGCGCTCGATCGCCTCGTACGACCCGGCGGCGTCGCCGCCTTCGTGCAGCGGCGCGGTCGTGTAGGACGACGGCTTCAGCGACAGGGTCGGCCGGTCGGCCGGCGCGATCGCCGCCGCGGCATCCACCATCTCCAGGTAGGTGGCCAGGTTGCGGTCGGCCTGGCCCTGCTCCTTGATGTCCTCGGCCAGCAGGTCGAGCGTCGACAACAGGCCGCGGTCCTTGCGCAGCTGGCGGACCACCGCCACCGCAGCGGCCAGCGAGTCGCCAGCCACGTAGGGCTTGGCGAAGAACCGGACCAGGAACGGGGGAATCGCGCGGATCAGCGGGTTCACAGGGGGCCTGGGATCATGCCTGGGCTGCGGCCGGTTTGCCACGGCCGCGGCGCAGCGTGGGTCGGGCGGCGAGGCAACGCGGCGGCGCCGCCACGATTTCGCGGCTGCCCGGCAGCGATGGCACCGGCGATCGCGTCGCCTGGGTACGGATTCTGCGCATCTGGGCAGCGTAGAAATACGATATTCGTCTAAGTCTTGACTTCGTCTAACATCAGAGTAGGCTCTCTCGGCGTCGCCTGCCAACGACGCTGACCACCTCATCCGACCAAGTTCCGGTACCAACCGATGCAAAACCTGACCGAATCCCCCGTGCCCGGTACGCCGCGCCGCAAGGCCAGCGCCGGCCTCCTGGCGTTCGTCGCGTTCCTCGCGGCCTGCGCGTCGTCCAGCAACCACACCGCCGTCCACGCCACCGCGGGCAAGTGCCCGATCACCGGCATGGGCGGCTCGACCCAGGAGCCCACGATGCAGAAACCCTCGACGGCGATGACCAACGCCGACTGGTGGCCCAACCAGTTGGATCTCTCGATCCTGCACCAGAACGCGCCGGCCGCCAACCCGCTCGGCAAGGACTTCGACTACCGCGCCGAGTTCGCGAAGCTGGATCTCGCCGCGCTGAAGAAGGACCTCGAGGTGGCGCTGACCACGTCGCAGGACTGGTGGCCGGCCGACTGGGGCCACTATGGCCCGCTGATGATCCGCCTCGCCTGGCACAGTGCCGGCACCTACCGGGTCGCCGACGGCCGCGGCGGCGCCAGCGACGGCACGATCCGCTTCGCCCCGCTGAACAGCTGGCCGGACAACGGCAACCTCGACAAGGCGCGCCGCCTGCTGTGGCCGATCAAGCAGAAGTACGGCAACCAGATCTCCTGGGCCGACCTGATCGTGCTGTCGGGCAACGTCGCGCTCGAGTCGATGGGCTTTGAGACCTTCGGCTTCGCCGGCGGCCGCGAAGACGTCTGGGAACCGCAGATGGACGTCTTCTGGGGCCCGGAGAAGGAGATGCTCGACGACCAGCGGCACGCCGCCGAACGCAACCTCGACAACCCGCTCGCGGCGACCCAGATGGGCTTGATCTACGTCAACCCCGAGGGCCCGAACGGCAACCCCGACCCGCTGCTCGCCGCCCGCGACATCCGCACCACGTTCGGCCGCATGGCGATGAACGACGAGGAGACCGTGGCGCTGATCGCCGGTGGCCACACGATCGGCAAGACGCACGGCGCCGCCGACCCGAAGAAGTACGTCGGCAAGGAACCCGAAGCGGCCGGCATCGAGGAGCAGGGCCTGGGCTGGAAGAACAGCTTCGGCACCGGCAAGGGCAAGGACACGATCACCAGCGGTCTGGAAGGTGCGTGGACCAACACGCCCGTGCAGTGGTCGCACGGCTACTGGAAGAACCTGTTCCGCTACGAGTGGGAACTGACGACCAGCCCCGCCGGCGCCAAGCAGTGGCGGCCGAAGGGCAACGTGCGGCCGGACGTGCCCGATGCGCACGACCCGGACAAGATGCACCTGCCGATGATGCTGACCACCGATCTCGCGCTGATCGTCGACCCCGAGTACCGCAAGATCGCCGAGCGCTTCCACCAGAACCCGGAGGAGTTCGACAAGGCGTTCGCGCGCGCCTGGTACAAGCTGACGCACCGCGACATGGGCCCGCACAGCCGTCTGGTCGGCCCCGAGGTCGCGCCGCCGCAGCTCTGGCAGGACCCCGTGCCGCCGGTCGACCACGCGCTGATCGACGCCGCCGACCAGGACGCCCTCAAGAAGCAGGTGCTGGCCGCCGGCCTGACGCCGCAACAGCTGGTGACGACCGCGTGGGCCGCCGCGGCGTCGTTCCGCGGCAGTGACCTGCGCGGTGGCGCCAACGGTGGCCGCCTGCGCCTGGCTCCGCAGAAGGACTGGGCGGTCAACCGCCCGCAGGAACTGCAGAAGGTGCTGCAGAAGCTGACCACGATCCAGCAGGACTTCAACCGGTCCGCGACCGGCGGCAAGAAGGTCTCGCTGGCCGACCTGATCGTGCTGGCCGGCAACGCCGGCATCGAAGCGGCCGCCGAACGCGCCGGCACGCCGGTGCAGGTGCCGTTCGCGCCGGGGCGCACCGACGCGACCCAGGAGATGACCGACGTCGAGTCGTTTGCGGTGCTCGAGCCGATCGCCGACGGCTTCCGCAACTACCACAGCGGCAAGTCCAAGCGGCCGGCGGCCGAGTTGCTGGTCGACCGCGCCCAGCAATTGCAGCTCTCGGCACCGGAGATGACGGTGCTGGTCGGCGGCCTGCGCGTGCTCGGCGCCAACTTCGACGGCGGCAAACACGGGGTGCTGACCAGCCAGCCGGGTACGCTCGACAACGCGTTCTTCGTCAACCTGCTCGACATGGGCACGGTCTGGTCGAAGAGCGGCGGCGGCGACGCCTACGAAGGCAAGGACCGCGCCACCGGCCAGGGCAAGTGGACGGCGACCTCGGTCGACCTGGTGTTCGGCTCGAACTCGCAACTGCGCGCGATCGCCGAGGTCTACGCGTCGGCCGACGGCAAGGGCAGGTTCGTGCAGGACTTCGTCGCCGCGTGGACCAAGGTGATGAACCTCGACCGCTTCGATCTGTGAGGCGGTCGGGCGCTGGTGCACGACTTCGCGGTGATGACGTCCGGTGGCACCACGCAACTGCAACTGCCGAACGCGCCGGCCCTGTTCGGGCTGACGCTGCTGTACCAGGGCGTCGACTTCCTGGCGCCGGGTGGCTGCCCGAACCCGCAGTTCGCGGTCACCGACGGGATCGCGGTCGTCGTGCAGTGAGCGGTCAACCGCGGCGCGCCAGCGTGTGCACGGTGCCGGCGAGCCATTGGCCGAGGCGTTCGGTGTCGCAGCTGGCGACGACCACCTGCACACCGTGCGCCGCGGCGTGGGCGAGCAGGTAGCCGAGGCGCGCGGCCCGTTCCGGATCGACGTTGGTGACCGCGTCGTCGAGCACGACCGGCACACAGCCGTCCGGTTGCTCGGCGGCGAGCACCTCGGCCATCGCCAGGCGGGCCGCCAGCGCGACCAGTTCCTTGCCGCCGCAGCTGAGCGCGGCGAAGTCGAACGCGCCGAGCCCGACGGCCGCGCGGTCGACGGTGCCGAGCTTGCCGTCCTTCTTGTCGTCGCCGAGGTGCAGGCGCACGCCGTCGCCGAACGCGATCGCGAGGTAGCGTGCGCACGCGTCGAGGTACGGCGCCTCGCGGCGATTGCGCTGTTCGGCTTCGATGGCCAGCAGCGTCTGCAGCAGCAACAGGTCGGCGTCGGCCCGCCGTTGGGCGGCGGTCGCCGCGGCGGCCGCGCGGCTGTGTTCGTCGCGCAGCCGTTCGACGGTCGCGGCGAAGTCCTCGCCTTCCTGCTGCAACAGCGCGGCCAGGCCCGCAGCCTCGTGGCGCAGGGTGCCCAGGCGGTCGCGCAGACCGGTGCCACCGCGTTCGAGCGCGGCGCATTCCTGCCGTTCGCCCTGCAACTGGCGTTCTTCGCCGACCAGGGCGTCGATCTCGGCGGCAAGGCCATCGGCCGTCGTGCTGGCCGCCTGCAGGGCCGCGGCCAACTGCGCGTCGTCGCCGAAGCGCCGCTGGCTGTCGTCGAGTCGCGCGGCATGCCGGTCGACCTCCCGGCGACTCTGCTCGGCCAGTTCGCGCCGGCTGGTCGCGCGCTGCTCGGCTTCGGCCACCCGCTGCTGGGCGAGCTGCGCCGCTTCGCGCGCGCTGGTCGAAGCAGCGCTGGCGGCCGCTTCGGCGCGCCACACCGCGTCTTCGTCGGTGTCGGCGTCGGCCGCCGCCGGATCGGCGGCCAGGCGCTCGCGCAACAGGGCCGCGCGCGCCAGCATCTCGGCCCGTTCGGGTCCCGGATCGCGCTGCGCCGCCAGCGCCGCGTTCGCGAGCTCGACCCGGCGCTGGGCTGCGCGCCACTGGTCGTGCAACTGCTGCACCGCGGCGAACTCGGCGGCGCCCACGGCGAGCAGTTGGGCTTCGAACTCGGCGCGACCCTGGTGCAGTCGGTCGCGCAGGTCGGCCACGGCGTCGCCACCCGGACGCACTTCGAGCACGGTGCCGTCCGGGTGCACGAGCTGCGTCGGCCGGTCGATGCGGCGCGACTCGCCGGGCGCCAGCGGCGCGTCGCCGACCTGGACCGTCGCCGGACCGGCGACATGCACGATGCGCGCCGCCGCGGCGTCGAGCTGCGCCTCGAGCTTGTCGACCTGCGCGCGCAGCTGCTGCAGGTTGCGCAGCCGAGCTTCGTCGATCGGCACGGTGGCCGCGAGGGCCGCCGCCGCGGCGCCGGCTTCCACCTTCGCATCGGCAAACCGGCTGGCGTGCTCCTCGAGCGCCGCGAGCCGCTGTTCGGCCTCGTGCAGTTGGCGGCGCTGCTCGAACGAGCGCCGGCGCAGTGCCGCGGCCTCGCGCGCCGCCTCGGCACCGGCGATCGCCGCCT
>DAIMFJ010000364.1:0-4815 GCA_036724695.1 Planctomycetota bacterium | reverse complement strand
AGAGGCTCCCTGACGCTCGACGCCTGAGCACAAGAGCCCACCGCGATCCAACAGGACGTGGGACCATCGGCTGGCGCCTGCAGACGGAGCACGGTCTGCTGCACGTCGGGGATCGCCACGAAGGCGGGTGCGCCGATGCGCAGGTCGAGGTCGGCCCGAGCCAGCACGCTGACCGGCTGGATGGACTGGATCACGGCCGCGTACTGCCCTGGACGCAAATCAGGGAACGTCGCCGTGAACTCGCCCCGGCGCTGCTGCAGTCTGGCCCACGCCCGCATCGGGTCCTTGTGGCCGGTGCGCTGGTTCAGACGGCTCGACAACGAGACCCAGACATGCTCGGGGTCGATCCCGTTCGGCAGGCTGGCCGTCACCACGCATGTCCCCGGACGCTCGAGCACGATCTGCTCGTCGCGACCGCGCGTCATCACCACGAACTCCTGGACGGAGCGCCCGCGATTGCAGTACATCGTCAACTGCTGCATATCGGCCGGGGCCGCGATGGCGTATTCGCCAGGCGCCGCCTGCTTGACCGGCACCTTGGCGCGCTCGGCCTCGTAGCCGGTCGGAGCGACGATGCAATCGCGCAGCGGCTGCCCCTTCTCGTCGACGACCTTCAGCGTCGCGAACGGCACCGGCACCGCCTGCTCCCCACCTGCAAACGTCAGGGTGCCCAGGTCCGCGCGGCCCTGGTCGATCGCCTTCGGCACCAGCACCGCCTGGTCTGGGCCGCGCACGAACTCGATCGGCACCGCACTGTCCTCCCGAGGCAGGAACACCGCAAACGTGCGATCCGCCGCGACCACCAGCGGTTGCTGCACCGCACGCCGCAACATCGACCTGTGTCGGTAGACGATGCCTTGCGCCACTTCGCCGACCCCGAGCCGCCCCGTCGCCTGCACGATGTCGCCGCAAGCCAACCCGGTCACCGCGTCCGCCGCGAACAGCGCTTCGCCCGAGCCGTAGATCACCCCGATCCCGGCGACCCGCCATCGATACCGGCGATCGGCGACCAGCACCGGATTGGCCCGGCCGCCGCGCACCGCGAAGCCATACCAGCGATCGTCCTCCGCTGCGATCTCGAGCTGGACACCGCCCCAGCCGATTGGGACGCCGGTGGCGGCACGGATCTCGACGGCCACTTCGCGCGGCCGCGGGCACGTCAACAACAGATCCCTGGCCACCGGCAGCGGCGCTGGCACGAAGCCCTGTTCGACGGCACCAGGATATGCCGGACCAACCAGGAATCGGCCGCTGGCGGCCGGCAACATGCGCTCGAGATCCGCCGTGATCTTGCGCCAATCGGGAAATGCGACCGCACCCGTCTCGTCGGTCCGCCCCAGCGGCGACCTCGCCAGAGGATCGCCTGCCGCCGCGGCGACTTCGACCGGCCAGTGGATCGCAACCGGGGCATCGACGATCGGCACCCCTTGCGGGTCGACCAAGCGCACCGAGAGCACGTCCCCTTCCTGCAAGACGATCACGAACGGCTCGTTCGTTGGGGTGACCACCGAGAACAAGCTGGAGCCCGCCAGCCCTGCCGCGCTCGCATGAGCATGCAACTGCCCTTCGTCGACCTCGATCTCGAGTCGGCCTTGCGCATCGGTCTTGCCACTGTGCCCGACCCTCGCGATCCGTCCCGCCAGGTGCATCGGCTCGGGACCTTCGGGCGGCTCGGCCATGGCCCGCCGCACCGCCGCCTCGTCGGCCCAGACGACCGCAGCGTCAGGCACCGCGCCCCCCCGTGCATCGCGCGCGACCAACTGCACGCGGTGCCTGGCGCTCTGCTGCCCATCGGCGACCGGCGCAGTCCGCGCGCCTGGTGCCTCGATGCGCTCACCGGTCGGCGATACTTCGCGCCTCCCCGTTGCAGCCTCGCCGTGCAAGTCGGGCGCACTGTCGGCCGGCACGTACACCAGCCGCGGCGCAACCGCCCTCGGCCACCACGTCCAGACCGCGAACACGATCGAGGCAAGGAGCAGCGCCGCAGTCAGGATGCGCGCCGGCTTATCGGACTTCGGTGGTCGTGGTGTTCTCATGGTTGGTAGGCGCGCGCAGCCGACAGAGGACCGGGGTCGTCGTGCCAGCGTGGTCCTGCACATAGAACATGATAACATCCTCCTCTTGGCGCCATTCGATCCGAAACCGAATTCCGATGCCACCGCCAATCGTTTCGAAGTTCTCTTGTCTAACTTCGACCGGACCATTAGACTGCCAGCTGGAAACACGACCACCCGAGGGCACTACTACAGTTGCGAAGGCGGCAAACCGCACACCGTCGCTCGCACTGGTCCATATACGATGGCCCAATACCAGCGACGGCATGACGACAGGCCTGATGATTGGTTGTTCAGTGCGGCGACTGGCTTCAATCGCCAAGGTCCTCTGCACGCGTTGGCCAGCCGAGCTGCCTTGCAGCACTCCATCATCGAAGGCGAACTCCAGTCGCACCTGCTGACTTGTGATGGATGTACCTAGGGCGGAACCTCTAATCCGCACACGCAGGGCCCCTCTTCCTCTTACCGGTATCACAGATGGAACCAACTCGGCACTTGCGAAGCAACCGCAAGACGACTCCGCTGTGTGCAACCTCAGCGATGAATCCCCCCCATTGGTAATCGGGATCGATTCCGATCGCTCCTCGGCTTCGACGGAACCGAGGGACAAGGTCCATTCCGTTTCGCCCACCAGATCCCACGTTCTGCGCGACGGGTCGACGAATACCACCAGGGCGCTCCCAGTCGCTTGGCGAATCAATCGCCCCACGAACGGACTCGACCAATCGTGCACACCAACCGTGTAGCCAGGATTGACGACCACCACCCCAGATGCTGCAGGTGCCAAGAGGTAGAAGTGTCCGACTCGCCTACCAATATCGACATGGACAATGGCAATACCGCACCTTATGCGACACTCTTCGATCAAGGATGCTATCGTGGAATCACGATAGCCTCGCACCTCGAGACCCAATTGCTGAAGGGCCGAACGCATCTTGCCCATATCGACCGCATGCAAGCGCCGGTTGCCGCACTCCAGTCTTGATGCAGTTTCCTCAATTGGCTCTGACACCCCGAAGAAGTTGGCCACCAGCGCCACTGCGCTCAGCGCACAATTGTCTGCCGATTGGTCCAAGTGAAGCGGCGACTGCGCCTTACAGCCTTCGGCAGCGGCAACCGCTACGAACCCAATCCATAATGAAGCCGAGAGCTCACTCCTCCGAAGCGTCTTACGGGTCACTGCACCCGGAACTCCACCCCCTGGCGATCGGCGGCGCCAGACAAAGAGCGCCAGCAGAGATGCCAATATGACGCTCAAGATCGCAACACCTCGCTGCACCAAGCTCGGCCCAGGTTCGCCGGGCTCGAACAACACCAACTGTCTCATACGTTCCGCCTGACTGCTGAGACTCTTCTCGAGCTCGCCATCGGGCGCAGCTACCGTCACCTTACTTCCGCTGGCCAGGTCGGTCACTATCGTGCCATGTGGAAACAACGGGCTGAAGATGCTATCCAAAACCGACCTCACAACCTTCACGTCGTCAATGTCGATATGCGACTCAAGTCGCTGCCCCACACGCGGATATGCCACACTGGAGATCTTCACGGGATACCAGAAGCAATCTGCCACCCTCACCGCATCATGCACTCGAATCTCCCTCAAAAGGTCACCGCTGGGGGACAACTTCCTGTACTCCGCCAGTGCGTAGAACCAAGATCGGCGCAGCACCCATGACTCACTGAAGCCCCCCTTGGACTTACAGGTCAATGTCACAAACCCAACCTCGGGCCCAGACACCAGATCAAATGGCACTTCACTACGAGACAGCACTTCGGAGAAACGCGCTTTGCGCTGCTCGTAGAAGCCAAGCAAGGTGAAGCGCAAGCCTGTCAGAGCTTCAGCGTGCACCGCGCCTCGCTCGTACTGAATCTGTGCGCTCCGCATAGGCAGAGCATCCTCCTGAACTCCGACCAACTTCGAACTTCGTTCGAGCAACCAACTGACGCGCCCATCGTATCCATAGATTGGCGTGGCCTGGAAAACTCGCCCACCATCCGCGGATGCTTCTTGAAAACTATAGTCGAGCAGACTCCTACCAAGAGGATCGGTCTCTTGCACAAAAGCGAGCACCGACTCCTCGTGGTTGACACGCGTTTCGCCGTCGAACCGCGCCTTCATGCCATATGATGAGCCCGACACACACCTTACAGCCGCCTCCTGCCGCAACAACAAATCGAGCAACTGAGACTTTGCTTGAATCTCTGGCGGCGACTCCAACCACTGAGCTCTAATATCAGAACCGGGCACCATCAGACACCCGAGCAACACGCCAATCGAAGAAAGCGCGACCCCGTCCGCGACCTTGGCGTACGCCAGACGTCCAAGATGGCACAGCGCGCCCAGGAAATGCTTATAACTACCCATGTGTACCAAAGTCCGTTAGAGAGATTGAAGCCAACCGACATCGCGAGCCTAGCCCACGAGGCACGACACTGCAGCCAGATTCGGGGAAGTGGCGGGGCGAGGCGAGGCGAGCCATTGTCCAGAGCACTCAGGCCGTCAGCGCATAACGCCTCTGATTACCGACACGCCATACTAGCACCCATCGCTGCCGGCAACGCACATATCTCTCGCTCCCACATGGTAAACATAGTCTTCGGCGACACACCCACACTGAGTGCACAGATAATACCAACTGAACGCCCCTCCATCTCTGTCACAGACACCCTCCCTCTTCTTCCAGCAGTACACCTCCGCAATCTCGCAACCTTGATCCTCGCGGCCAGACACACAGAGATCGTGGTGCATTGGCCAAGCGAC
>DAIMFJ010000363.1:0-4887 GCA_036724695.1 Planctomycetota bacterium | reverse complement strand
CGGGCAGTGCGAGATCGGTCTCGGCCCGCTGCACACCGTGTTCGACGGCAACGGCTACGCCTACACCTCGGTGTTCATCGAGACGGTGGTCGCCAAATGGTCGCTGAAGGACCTCAAGGTCGTCGAGAAGATCGACACCCACTTCAACATCGGCCACCTGGTGGCGGCCGAAGGCGACACGATCAGCCCCGACGGCAAGTACCTGATCGCGATGAACAAGTGGGCGCTGGACCGCTTCGCGCCGGTCGGTCCGCTGCTGCCGCAGAACTTCCAGCTGATCGACATCGGCGGCCCGAAGATGCAGCTGCTGTACGACATGCCGCTGCCACTCGGCGAGCCGCACAACGCGCAGATGGTCAAGGCCGACAAGATCAAGCCGATCGAGGTCTACAAGCCGATCGGGCTCAATCCGTACACCAACGAGGTCGACCCGCACGCGACCACCACCGGCAAGGAACGCATCGAGCGCACCGCCGAGGGGGTGCACGTCTACATGACGTCGGTGCGCAGCCACTTCTCCCCCGACATCGTACGGGTCAAGGAGGGCGATCGCGTGTTCCTGCACGTGACCAACGTCGAGCAGGCCAAGGACGCGACGCACGGCCTGGCGATCGGTGGCCAGAACATCAACGTCAGCCTCGAACCGGGCAAACACGTCAACATCGAGTTCGTCGCCGACAAGGCCGGCGTGTTCCCGTTCTACTGCACCGAGTTCTGCAGCGCGCTGCACCTCGAGATGGCCGGCTACCTGCTGGTCGAACCCAAGTGAGCGAACGGCGCTGCCACGGCGGCGCCCCGAGGCGATCCGCGATGCGAGTCCTTCCCTGGTTGTGTCTGGCGGTGACGGCGTGTGCCGAGCCACCGCCGGCGGCGCCGACGGCCCTGGCGGTGCCGATGCCGGCGGTCGGCATCCGCGTCGCCGCCGGCGACGACCTGCTGGCGGCCGTCGCCGCCGCGCCCGCGGGGGCGACCCTGCTGCTGGCACCCGGCGAACACCAGGGGCCCCTGGTCGTCGACAAACCGCTGCAGGTCTGGGGGCCGCCGAGTGCGGTGGTGCGCGGCCGCGACGGTTCGACCGTGCGCGTCCTCGCCAACGGCGCCGCGGTGCGGGGCTTCACCGTGCTGGGCAGTGGCCAGCGTTTCGATCTGATGGACGGTGGCGTGCTGGTGCGCGGCGAGGACGTCGTCGTCGAAGGCCTGACGGTGCGCGAGTCGCTGTTCGGGATCCTCGCCGAACGCAGCCGGCGCGTCCTGCTGCGCGGCAACCTGGTGGTCGGCACCGGGCTGCCGGCGATGGGACTGCGCGGCGACGGCATCCGCCTGTGGGAGACCCACGACAGCGAGGTCGTCGACAACGTCGTCGTCGACTCGCGCGACGTCGTCGTCTGGTACTCGGGCAAGAACCGGCTGCGGCGCAACCAGGTGTTGCGTTCGCGGTACGGCACGCACTTCATGTACAGCCACGACAACGTCGTCGAGGACAGCCGGTTCGTCGACGACGAGGTCGGCATCTTCGTGATGTACTCGCGCGACATCGTGTTGCGCCGCAACCTGCTGGCGCGGGCCGGTGGGGCGGCCGGGATCGGGCTGGGCCTCAAGGAGGCCGGCAACCTGACCGCCGAGGACAACTGGTTGCTCGCCAACACGACCGGCATCTACGTCGACGCGTCGCCGCTGCACCCCGAGGAACACAACCGCTACGCCGGCAACACGGTGCGCTTCTCGGAGGTCGCGGTGGCCTTGCACGCGACGATCGCCCGCACCGAGTTCGTCGACAACCACTTCGCCGACAACGGTGCGGTGGTCAAGGTGGGTGGTCACGGCGACGCGCTGCAGTGCACGTTCACCGACAACCACTACGACGACTACCGCGGTTACGACTTCGACGGCGACGGCCGCGGCGACGTGCCGTACGAGTTCCCAGCTCGAAGGGCGGTACCCCGAACTGGCGCTGCTGCACGGCGCGCCGGCGATGGGCATGGTCGACCTGGTCGGCGAGCTGATGCCGCTGTTCGCGCCCAAACGCCTGTTGCAGGACCCGCGGCCACGCCTGCACGCGCCGCCGATGCGCTGGTCCCCGGAGAACTGACATGCACGTCGTCATCGAAGAAGTCGGCAAACGGTTCGGCCGCGTCACCGCGCTGGCCGGCGTCAGCCTCGCGCTGCCCTCGGGCAGCCGCACCGCGTTGATCGGCCCGAACGGTTCGGGCAAGTCGACGCTGACCCGGGCCCTGCTCGGCATGCTCGGCTGCACCGGTCGCATCCTGGTCGACGGCGTGCCGCTGCCGGACGCCGGCCTGGCGCATCGCCAGCGGGTCGCCTATGTGCCGCAGATCGCCCCGCGGCTGGCGGCGCCGGTGCGCGACGTCGTGCGCGCGGTCGCCGGGCTGCGGCAGTGCCAGGTGGCGTTGGTCGGCGAACTGGCGGCGACGCTCGGACTCGACCTCGACGCGTTGGCGCGGCGACCGTTCCGGGCCTTGTCGGGTGGGCAGCGCCAGAAGGTGCTGGCGGCGCTGGCGCTGTCCGCCGACGCCGACCTGCTGCTGCTCGACGAACCGACGGCGAGCATGGATCCGGTCAGCCGCGCGGCGTTCTTCGGCCTGGTCGAGGCGCGCGCCGCGACGACCACGATCGTGCTGTGCTCGCATCGGTTGGACGAGATCCGGCGGCTGGTCGACCAGGTCGTCGTGCTGCAGGACGGCAAGGTCGCCTGGTCGGGGCCGGCCGACGGCTACCTCGAGGCGCACGCCGAGGCGATCGTCGAACTGCGGGTGGCCGGTGCCGAGGCCGAGACCTGGTTGGCGACGCACGGTTTCCGGCGCGGCGTCGCCGGTTGGTGGTCGCGCAGCCTGCCAGTGGGCGATCGGGCCGCGTTGCTGCGCCTCGTCGGCCAGCAGTTGAACGGCCAGGTGCGCGATCTGCTGGCCCGCGACGTCGAACGGTTGGCGCCGGCGCGCCAGGAAGGACAACCATGAGCAAGTTCGTCTGGGACAAGGCGGCCTGTGTCGCGTGCGGCATGCACGTCGGCGAGCCGCCGTTCGCGGCCCAGTTGACCGACAAGAACGGCAAGACCGTCGCCTTCGACGACACCGGTTGCCTGTTCGCGTACGTCGACCAGGAGAAGCCCGACGTGCACGCGATCTACTTCCGGCACCACCGCGAGGATCGCTGGGTGTCCGCCGAGCAGGTCGCGTTCGTGCCGATCGAGGTCACGCCGATGGGCTTCGGGCTCGGTGCGGTCGATGCCGGCACCGCCGGGTCGATCGGCTACGACGAGGCGCGACGCAAATGCCTCCTCCGGGTCTCGGGCCATGGAGACGGCCGATGAACCTCCGGCAACAGGTGCTGGTCGTGGCGCGGCTCGACCTCGCCGAGGTGCTGCGCTCGCGCTGGTTGGTCTTCTGCCTGGGCGTGCACGGCATCCTGGCGGCGTTGTTCGTGCTGGTCGGCTTGCGCGAGTCGGGCGTGGTCGGTTTCACCGGCATGGGCCGCGCCCTGGTGTCGTGGAGCCACGCGCTGCTGTTCTTGTTGCCGCTGTTGGCGCTGTCGGCGACCGGGCAGGTCGTCAACGCCGCCCGCGACGACGGCTCGCTCGAACTGCTGCTCAGCAACCCGCTGAGCCGCACCGCGTACTTCTGCGGCACGACGCTGGTGCGCGCCGCCGCCCTGATCGTGCCGCTGCTGCTGGCGATGCCGCTGGTCGCGGTGTTCGGTGCCTCGGCGTTCGGGCAGGACGTGCCGTGGCCGTTCCTGCTGCGTGGCGTCGCGGTCAGCACGGCGTTGCTGCTCTGCTTCGTCGCCGTCGGCATGCTGCTGTCGACGCTGGTGCGCAACCAGGCCAAGGCGCTGATGCTGACGATCCTGGTCTGGGCGGCGGCGGTGGCGTTCATCGACTTCGGGCTGGTCGGGCTGATGCTGCAATGGGAACTGCCGCCGTCGGCGGTGTTCTCGCTGGCCGTGCTCAACCCGGTGCAATCGGCGCGGCTGGCCCTGCTGTCGGCCGCGCAGCCCGAACTGTCGACGTTCGGACCGGTCGGGTTCTTCCTGGCCAACAAGGTCGGCAGCGCCGGGCTGCTGGCGATGGGCATCTGCTGGCCGTTGCTGCTCGGCGCGACGGCGTGGTTCTGGAGTCTGGGCGCCTTCCAACGGCGCGACCTGGTCTGAAGGCAACTGCAAGGAGGAGGACATGCGACGTACCGCCGATTCGTTCTGGGAGTTCCTCGACGTGCCGCTGCGCGGTGGCGCGCGCCTGCTGCTGCTCGCACTGATCGTGCCGCTGCTGCTGAGCTTCCTGTTCCCGCTGTGGCGGATCAGCATGAACGCGCCGCAGTATCCGGACGGGCTGTCGATGGACATCTACTCGTACCAGCTGGTCGGCGGCAACGACGGCCACGACATCCAGGAGATCAACACGCTGAACCACTACATCGGCATGCATGCGATCACCCGCGAGGAGCTGCGCGATCTCGACTGGATGCCGTTCGGCATCGTCGCGATGGCCCTGTTGGCGCTGCGCGCGGCACTGCTCGGCAACGTGCGCACGATGATCGACCTGTCGATGATCGCGGCGTACGTCTCGCTGGTCGCGTTCGGTCGCTTCGTCTGGATGCTGTACGACTTCGGGCACCACCTCGATCCGAAGGCACCGGTCAAGGTCGAGCCGTTCATGCCGGTGGTGATCGGCAGCAAGCAGATCGCGAACTTCCTGACCCACAGCATGCCGCAGCTCGGCTCGGTGCTGATGGGGGCGTTCTCGATGGGGGGCTGGGGCATCACGCTCTGGTACCTGTGGCTGGGGCGTCGTGAGGCGGCCGGCAGCCCGGCAGGAGGCGTCTGATGGACCGTCTCGGCGTCGGGTGGGTGGCACTGCTGCTGTTGCTGGTGCTG
>DAIMFJ010000362.1:0-4904 GCA_036724695.1 Planctomycetota bacterium | reverse complement strand
CCCCAGCTCCTTCTGGTCCTGGCCGACGACCACGGCTTGTTCGACGTACTGGGAGGTCTTGATCAGCGTCTCGAGCGGCTCGGGTTCGACGTTCTCGCCGCCGGCGAGCACGATCGTGTCCTTGGCGCGGCCGGTGATCCAGACGTGGCCGTCGGCGTCGCGGTGGCCGAGGTCGCCGGAGTCGAACCAGCCGTCGCGCAGCACTTCGCCGGTGCGCCGTTCGTTCTTGTAGTAGCCGCGCATCACCTGTGGGCCATGGATCCACAGCACGCCGGTCTCGCCGATGGCGCACGGGCTGCCGTCGGCGCGGCGTGCTTCGATGCGGGTCAGTGGCAGCGGCGGGCCGATGTGGCCGGGGGCGTTGCGTTCGGGGCGGCGCAGCGAGGCGACCGGGCTGGTCTCGGTCAGGCCGTAGCCGTTCAACAGGGGCATGCCCATGCCGAGCAGCAGTTCGTCGACGTGGCGCGGCAGCGAACCGCCGCCGCTGACGCACAGGCGCAGGCGGCCGCCGAAGCGGGCGCGGACCTTCTTCAGCACCAGCGGGTCGAGCACCCGGTGGGCGAGGTGGTGCAGGGGGCTGGCGCGGCGGCCGCCGACCGCCCGGCTGGTGGTCAGCGCGCTGCGCAGCAGGAAGCCTTGCACACCGGTCAGCTTGCCGGCCTGCTGCACGACGCCGTCGTGCAGCATCTCCCAGATGCGCGGCACCGCGGCGAACACCGTCGGGCGGACCGCCTGGAGGTCCTCCTTGATGCGGCGGCGGTCGGTGTAGACCAGTTCGGCGCCGACCGCGAGTGCCAGGTAGTCGAGGATGCGCTCGTACATGTGCCACGCCGGCAGCACCGACAGGAAGCAGTCGGCGGTGGAGAACTGCAGCACCTGGCGCACCATCTGCATGTTGGTGAGCACGTTGTGGTGCGTCAGCATCACGCCTTTGGGTTCGGCGGTGGTGCCGCTGGTGTAGACGATCGTCAGCAGGTCGTCGGGCACGACGGCGCGGCGGGCGGCGGCGAGGCGCTGTTGGCCTTCGGCGGTGGCGAGACGGGTTGCGCCTTCGGCCAGCAGCGCGCCGAGGCTGGTCGTGCCGGCGACCTGGCTCTGGTCGTGGAGTACGGCGATGCCTTCGAGGCCCGGCAGCCCCGCCGCGAGCAGTTCCGTGGCCAGTGCGTCGTGTTCGACGAACGCGAACCGGCAGCCGCTGTGGTCGAGGATGAACCGCACTTCGGTCGGCGTGGTGTCCGAGCCGCGCGGTACGTCGGCGATGCCGAGGCTGGCCAGCGCCAGGTCGGTCAACAGCCACTCGTAGCGGTTGTCGGCCAGCAGGGCGACGCGGTCGCCGCGTCGCAGCCCGCGGTCGAGCAGGGCCAGCGCCAGTTGGTCGACTTCCCGGCACAACCGTTCGAACGTAATCGACTCCGTCGACGTCGCCTGGCGCCGCGGCAGGCAGATCCGACTGCCGTACGGTCGCAACACCTCCTCGACCTGGCCGGGAAACGTCGCTGCGAACGGGGGAACCGTGGCTGGCTCGAGCCCGGTGGGGGTGGGGTGCGGAGGAACTTGCATCGCAGGCTTGACAAGGAGTCGGCCGCTGCATAAAAACGTGCCCCCGTTCTGGCGGTCAACGCCTCCCCGGTGAATCCGGCGAAGAGTTGCCTCAGCACGGAAGCCGGCCCGGCCGATGAGGTTGGGACGCGCAGGCTGGAAATCCAGCGAGCGGGTGTAGCTCAGTGGTAGAGCATCACGTTGCCAACGTGATGGTCGTGCGTTCGAATCGCATCACCCGCTCCACTTTTTCCCCTGCGCCGCGTGCGCCCTGCGCCGCCACCTCCGGTCCTGCCGGATCCCGCGAGTGCCCCTCGCGCAACCCCGCTTCGCGCAACCACTTCCGTCGCCCCCTGCGCATACCTCACCCGGTCCCAAATGCGCACGCGGGCATCCGGGGCCGGCTCTGAAGCACGCTCCCTGCGCCGGACGTCACCCTCCGCCAGGCCTGGGGGCCGCTGCACTACGATTTCGAGGTGCGTTCCGAAGTGTCTTTCAAATCGGGAGTTGAGAACGCGGTGCGCATTTGGGACCGGGTGATTTATGCGCAGCGGGTCAGTGGCTGAGGGTGTGGTTGGCGGGCAGTTGGACTGTGGTGGCGCCGGCGGGAGCGCGCAGGATTCGCAACGGACGGGGAAGCCCTGTCAGGGCGACGCCGCTGACGGTCTCGAGAACGGTGTCCGTCGCCACGGCCGCCGTCGGCAGCTCGGTGAGTGGGAGTGCCAGGTGGACGCGGGCATCCGTCGCTGCCACCTCGACGACGCCGCCGATCCAGCCCGCGGCCGACGGCAGGAAGGCGAGCCAGCGGCCCGGGCGAAGCGGCACGCGGACCTCGCCAGCCAGGTCATCGAGCAGCAGGCGGACGCGTTCGTCGGCCACGGCTGCGTTGCCGCGAACGGGGACGAGCAGAACCGCCTGCGCCTCGCCGCCCCGTGCTGCTGCCGCGGTGGCCGCATCGACGGTCACCTCGCGCAGGCTGTCGGCCAAGCCCAGATCGAGCTCCAGCCGCAGACCTCGGCACGCTTCCGCCGGCACGTCGCGTTGCCAGCCGCTCTTCTGGGCTGGGCTCTCGCTCACCGAGTAGCGCAACTGGACAGGCCCTGCCTCCGCACCGTCGAGGTCGAACGTCAGCGCCTCGCCGCGACACGGACTGGTTTGCCGCGCCGAGCCTGCGACCACCTCGAGGACCCCCCGGTCGGGAACGCCCTGGCAGACGATTCGCAGTTGGCGCCGTTCGCGTGGCGTGAAGACGATCGGCGCCTGGGCGCCTGCCGTTCGGAATTCGACGACGAGCGGTTCGGCCAGCAGCGTGCCGTCCTTGCGCTGTAGTTGTACGACATGCTGGCAAGGCGCGTCGCCGGCGAGCTCGAACCGCGCGTCGGCGTCGATCGGCAGCACGTGGCGATCGCCAAGCCCAGAGGCGTCCGTGCCGATCCGCAACCGCTCGCGCGCCACGACCTGGACCGAGTCGAATCCATCGGTGGTCGAGCGCGCCCAGTTCGGCACCACGCCGGTGGCCGTCGCCGCGCCGAGCAGCCGCTGCGCGTACACCGTCGCCACCAGAGTGTCCGGGGTGGCGGAGGTGAGTTCCCGACGCCACAGCGGCAACGCGACGCCGCCGTCGATCTGCATCGTGCCACCGCCGCGCATCAGCAGAAGCCTGGTCCGCGGGGTGCGGCGCAGGCCAACCTGCACGAAGCCGATCGTCGGCAGTCCATGTACGGCGAGCGTGCCATCCGGTCCACTGGTGGCGCGCTGGCGATGTCCGCGGTGCCACACCCGCCCGTTGCCGCGCGCGGTCTCGACGGTCAGGTCGATCTCCACCGGCAGGTCGGCGAGTGGTTCGGCGGTGGTTTCGTCGCGGAACGTGAGTTCGAGGCGCCGGCCTGCCGTGAGGTGCAGGTCGAACCCACCGCCGCGTTGCAGCAGTTCCGCCGGCAAGGGGATCTGCGCCGGCGCGGTGTGGTTGCTGGTGATCCACAGGGTCGCCGCCGTCCACGCTGGGTCGACTGCCACGCGCCAGGTCGCCCGGCCGCCGTCCACCTCGGCGTCGACTTGCGTGAGCAGATCGCCCAGATTCGCCAGCACGGCGATCGTCAGCTCGGGCGGAACGGTGCGTTGGCCATCGACGAACAGCCGTCCGGCCACGCTCGTCGCCGAATCGCCGCGGTTCCCCGCGACGACTTCGCGACCGCCTCCCCGCTCGGCCGCGCGGTCGGCGACCACCCTGGTCTCGTCACCCGCAGCTTGCGAACCTGAGCTCTCGGCAGCCTCCAGTTCGGCGGCCGGGACGAGGACGCCATGGCCGCCGACGGCGACCAGCGGTGGCTCGTATCGGCTCGCTTGCCACAGCCAAGCCCCCACCGAGAACGTCAGCAGCAGCGCCGCCACGGCCAGGCACTTGCCGGCCTGGGCGACCAGCCATGGCGCTGGTGCGGTTGCCCCCAGCGCCAGCAGCTCGGCTTGCGCCGCAGGTGGCAGCAGCCCCAGCAACCAGGCGCGGCGTTCGCCGCCGAATTCGACGTCCAGCCGGTCGCGCAGCAGCCCGAGGCCGCGTTCCAGCCGCTTGCGCACCGTGGCGGCGGGCACCGCCGTGCGCCGGGCGACCTCGTCGGTGTCGAGCTCGTCGAGGTAGCGCAGCAGGATGGTCGTGCGGTACGGCTCGTCGAGTGCCGCGACGGCAGCGGCGACGCGTCGCTGGCGCTCCAGCCGCTGCACGATCGCCGCCGGGTCCTCGTCGGCGCGTGCGGTGTCCCCTTGCACACCGGCGACGGCCTGTTCGCGCCGCCGCCGCGCGTGGTCGCGACGGGCCGTGTCGATCGCCAGCGATTGCAGCGCCCGGGCGAACCAACCGCGCATACCCGAGCCGGAACGCGCCCACGCCGGGGCCCGTTCGTGCCAGGTCGCCGCGGCGTGCTGGGCCAGGTCGGCGGCCTGGTCACGGCCGCCCGCCAGCTGGCGGGCGAGGCGTTGCACCCATGCGAGGTTGGCGAGCAGGTCGCGATCGGTCGGCTCGGGCGTCGGATGGGTCGTCATGGCCGGTCCACAGCGAAGCCGAGGGGTTCGCCGTGACAGGATTCTGCCATTGCCGAGCCGTCTGTGGGTCGTTTGTGCGATCCTGGGTCGTCTGGAGCAGCCTGGAGGGCTGTCCCTGGATCCTGCCATGCCGAACCCGACCCGTCTGCCGGTGCTGGATGCGATGCGCGGCCTGGTGATGGCCGTGATGGCCGTCGACCACGTCGACAGCGTGGTCAACCCGCGGCACGCCGGTGGCGACGCCGCATGGATGGGCGGCAATGCGTCGTTGTCGGCGCCGGACTTCCTGACCCGATGGTGCACACACCTGTGTGCGCCGACGTTCGTGT
>DAIMFJ010000361.1:587-4906 GCA_036724695.1 Planctomycetota bacterium | reverse complement strand
GCGACACCGGGTACATCTCGGTGGTCGCGTTCAGCTTCATCGTGCAGGAACCCAGCGCGATCATCGACGTGGTCAGCGACAGGTCCTTCTGCTGCAGGCGGTGGATGTAGCGCAGCAGTTCGTGCTCGGCGCGGTAGGCGTGGAACGTCGGGTGGGTCAAGAACGCACTGGTGCGCGCCAGGTTGCCGAGTGCTGGAGCCGCGGCGACGGTCTCGTCGAGCGCCACCACGACCCAGCCGCCGCCGTTGCCCAGGTTGTCGTTGCCCAGGTTGTCGTTGCCCAGGTTGTCGTTGCGCAGGTTGATGCCGCGCGCCAGGGCGGCCGCGACCACCGCTTCGGCACCCTGCTTGGGCCGGACCCGCACGGTGTCGAAGCGCACGCCAGCCGGCACCTCGTGGCCGAGCTTCTGCAGGCTGGCGGCGAGGCACTCGGCCTGCGCCCGCACCCGTTCGGCGATCGCCACCAGGCCCTCGGGGCCGTGGTAGACCGCGTACATGCTGGCCATCACCGCCAGCAACACCTGCGCGGTGCAGATGTTCGAGGTCGCCTTCTCGCGGCGGATGTGCTGTTCGCGCGTGCCGAGCGCCAGGCGCATCGCCGGCTTGCCGGTGGCGTCGATCGACAGGCCGACGATGCGGCCCGGCAGCTGCCGTTGGAACGACTTCTTCGCGGCCATGTAGGCGGCGTGGGGACCACCGTAGCCGAGTGGCACGCCGAACCGCTGCGAACTGCCGAGCACGACGTCGGCGCCCATCTCGCCGGGCGGCTTCAAGATCGTCAGGGCCAGCAGGTCGGCAGCGACCGCACAGAGCGCTCCGGCGGCGTGGACCTTCGCGATCGTCGGGGTGAGATCCTCGACCGTGCCGTCGGTGCCAGGGTACTGCAGCAACGCCCCGAAGTGGTGGCTGCCGAACTGCACCGCGTGGTGGTCGCCGACCTCGACCGTGATGCCGAGCGGCTCGGCGCGCTGACGGACCACGGCGAGCGTCTGCGGGTGGCAGTTGCGGTCGACGAAGAACGTGTCGGCGCCCTCCTTCTCGGCGACCCGGTGGCAGAGCGTCATCGCTTCGGCCGCGGCGGTCGCTTCGTCGAGCAGCGAGCTGTTGGCGACCTCGAGGCCGGTCAGGTCCAGGACCAGGGTCTGGTAGTTGAGCAACGCCTCCATGCGGCCCTGCGAGATCTCGGCCTGGTACGGCGTGTACTGGGTGTACCAGCCCGGGTTCTCCAGGATGTTGCGCTGGATCACCGCCGGGGTCAGCGTGCCGTGGTAGCCGAGCCCGAGGTAGCTGCGCAGCACGCGGTTCTCACCGGCCAGGGCGGTCAGTTCGGCCAGGGCGTCGCGTTCGCTCTTCGCCGCCGGGGTGGCCAGGGCGCCGCGCCAGCGGATGCTGCCCGGGATCGCCTTGTCGGTCAGCTCGTCGAGGCTCTGGCAGCCGAGAGCGGCCAGCATCGCGGCGAGTTCTTTGGGGCGCGGACCGAGGTGGCGGGCTTCGAAGTGGTCGTGGCGGGGGAAGGCGGAGGCGAGATCGGCCATGGAATGGGTGGGCGGGCGCAGCGCGCGCGGGGCAAGGGTTATAGGGGGCGGATCGTCCAGGTTGAAGGGGGCGGTTGGTCCGGCCACCTTGCGTTGCCACGGAACGTTCCCGGGCGCCCCGAGTTACGCGCCAGTTCCGGCTGCGGGCGACAGGCTGCGCCAGCCGATGACAAGATGCCGTTCTGTCATGTCGTCCTGGCGCAGAATCCCCTGGCTGCTGCTCGTCGGTGCCGTCACGGCACGGGGGCTGGGGATCCAGCTGCGCCAGGCCGAGCGGGACCGGTTGGTCAGCCAACTGCGTACGGACCTCGCCTTCGACGCCCGGCTGCTGGCGCAAGCCGTCGAGCGGGTGCAAGACCGCTTGTGGGCGACCCAGGCCCTGTTCCACGGTTCCGAACAGGTCGAGGCCCACGAGTTCGCCGGGCTGGCCGTGCACATCGCCGAGCATCTGCCCTGGTTGCGGGCCATCGAGTGGCGGAGTCCGGCGGGTCAGCAGCTGCGCCATCCGGCGACCGGCGAGCCACCTGCCGAACTGGCCGCCCACGCCCCGGCGCGCGCCGATCAGGTGCAACTGGTCGCAGCCGTCAGCCCGCGGGCTCCAGCACCCCATGCCCTGCTGCTCGCCGCCCAGAGCGCCGGAGCGGAAGGCACGCTGATCTTCTGGATCGACCTGCGACGGATGTTCACCGAGCTCCTCGGCGGCCACGACGCTCGCGGCGAACGGCGCCTCTTCCTGGGCAATGCGGGCGAGCGGGGCTTGTTGCTGGCAGCGCTGGGCGCGGCAAGGTCCGCCGAGCCATGCTGGCAGCCCGACCATCACGCCGCCGAGCGGTTGCCACTGGCCGACGCCGAACTGACCCTGGCGAGCCATCACGACGTCGAGCTGCTGGCCAGCCAGACTTCGTGGGCGCCATGGACCGCAGCCGGAGTCGTCCTGCTGCTCAGCATCGGCCTGCACGTCTGGCGGCGGCACCAACGGCGACTGCATGCCGAGATCGCCGCGCAGGTGGCCCTGCGCACCGCCGAACTGGCCGCTGCCAACGCGGCCCTGGCGGGCAGCGAAGCCCGCGCGCAGGCCTTCTTCGAACTGGGCGTGGTCGGCCTCGCCGAACTCTCGGCCGACGGCACGATCCAGCGCTGCAACCCGGAATTCGCGGCGATGGCCGCCGTGCCGGTCGACCGCCTGGTCGGCACACCGTACGCGGCCCTGCTGCAGCCCAGGCACGCCGCCGAGTTCGAGCACCGGCTGCAGTTGTTCGGCTCGCGGCGGCAAGAGCGCCACACCGGCCTCGTCGACCTGCAGCATCCCAGTGGCGAGAAGGCCCCGGTGTCGATCGGGTTGCGTGCGATGCGCGCCGCCGACGGCAGCGTGGCCGCGCTGCTGCTGGCCCAGGTCGACATGCGCGAGTTCTCCCGCATGCTCGAGGAATTGCGCGCCGCGATGCACCTGGCGGATGCCGCCAGCCAGGCGAAGAGCGACTTCCTGGCCAACATGAGCCACGAACTGCGCACGCCGTTGACCGCGATCCTGGGGTTCACCCAGATCCTGCTCGAGGCCGAGCACGATGCCACCACCCGCGAGCAACTGCACGTGGTGGCCCGCAACGGCGAACACCTGCTCGGCGTGCTCGGCGACATCCTCGATCTGGCGAAGATCGAGGCCGGGCACTGCGAGACGCGCACGGAGCGGATCGTGTTGCGAGCCCTGCTCGACGACGTGCTCGGGGTGTTGCGACCACGCGCCGAGGCCAAGGGCGTGCCGCTGCGGCTGGCGCTCGACCCTGGGACCGTGGCCACGCTGCACAGCGATCCGACGCGGCTGCGCCAGATCGTCTTCAACCTGGTCGGCAACGCGATCAAGTTCACGGCCGAGGGGCAGGTCGACGTGCGCGTCAGCACGCCGCAGGCGCAGGGACGCCGACAGCTGCAGGTCGAGGTCGCGGACACCGGCATCGGCATGGCCGCGGCGCAGATCGACAACCTGTTCCAGCCGTTCATGCAGGTCGACACCTCCGACCGGCGGAACTTCGGCGGCACCGGCCTCGGCCTGGCGATCAGCCAGCGTCTGGCCGGCTTGCTCGGCGGCCAGATCACCGTCGCTTCGACCCCGGGGGCCGGTTCGACCTTCACCCTGGTGGTCGACGCGGGTGACGCCGAGGACCACCGGCAACGCTTCGAGCCGAGCCAAGCGCCGACCGCGGCGCCGACCGCCGCGCAGGACCGGACGGCCCGCATCCTGGTCGTCGACGACGGCCTCGACAACCAACAGCTGTTGCGCACCATCCTGCAACGCGCCGGCCACACCGTGGCGGTCGCAGCCGACGGCGAGCAAGCTTGCCGGGAGTTCGCCGCGGCCGAGGCCAGGTGCGAACCGTTCGACCTGGTCGTGATGGACATGCAGATGCCGGTGCTCGACGGCTACGCAGCGACCGCGAGACTGCGCGCCGACGGCGCGCGCACGCCGATCCTGGCGTGCACGGCCCGGGCCATGCCCGACGACCGCGATCGTTGCCTGGCGGCTGGTTGCGACGAGTACGTCGCCAAACCGGTGCGACCGCGGCACCTGGTGGCCACGGTGGCCGCCCTGCTGGGTGGGCCGGGCGAGTCGATCGGCTAACGGGCCAGCGTCGCCACCTCGCCGTTGCGCCACCGGATCGTCGCGCGTTCGGCACCCGCGGGCCAGACCAGCGCCGCCGACTGGCTGGCGTAGCCGCTGCCGGCGGCCAGTTCGGCGACCTGGCGGCGGCCGTCGGCGAACGCTAACTCGACGCGGGCGCCGAGCCGG
>DAIMFJ010000361.1:0-577 GCA_036724695.1 Planctomycetota bacterium | reverse complement strand
TTCGCGTCGGCCATCGCCGGCACCGCCACGGCAACCGCCGTGGACGCGACGGAGCGGCGCAGCGGTCCGTTGTTGCCGGCGTACAGCAGGCTCACGCCGCGCTGGCCGTCCCGGCGCAGCGCCAGCGCCTTGCCGTCGGCGAAGAACGCCAGGCCATGCGTCGCCGGCGGCACCACGGTCAGCCCCGCTGCACCACCCTGCAGGACCAGCCCGGTGCCGCCGTCGTGCCGGCCGGTCTCCGGTTCGGGCGCGTAGCTGTTCTCGCTGGCCACCAGCTGGTCGCCGACGACCACCATGCCGAACAGCGGGGCCATTTGGGCGCGGCGCGGCAACGGCTCGACGACGAACCGCCCGGCGCCGTCGTTGCGCAGCAGCACGCTGGCCAGGGTCGTCGCGACCAGTTCGCCGCAGGTCTGCAGCTTCTGGTCGGTGTAGATCTCGCCGAGCGTCGAGCGCGCGAAGCGCTGGTAGGTCGGGAACTTGTCGGCCAGGAACGGCATCGCCTGGCTGCTGCAGCTGCGGCCGCGCACCGGCAACAGGCGTTCGCCTTCGTACTTCGCCTCCACCAGGTCGCGGG
>DAIMFJ010000360.1:2971-4951 GCA_036724695.1 Planctomycetota bacterium | reverse complement strand
GAGGTCGTCGAGCAGGTTGACGGTGGTGCGGTGGTCGCCGGGGACGAGTCGCTGTTGCATCGCCAGCGCGGCGGCGAAGGCCGGTTCGGCGAGGGCTGGCTGGTTGGCCGCGAAGTGGGTGAGGCCGAGGGCGCGCTGCAGTTGCACGGTGATGGCGTGGTCGCCTGGGTGCACGGTGTCGGCGAGGGCGAGTGCCGCCTGGTAGCCGGCGAGCGCCTCGGCGAAGCGGCCGAGTTCGCGGTGCATCTCGGCGCGTTTGGGGAGCAAGCGCAGTTGCAGGTCGGGAGCCGGGGTCGGCAGGTTGGCCTCGGCGGTCGTGAACTTGCGTTGGCGGGCCTGGGCGAGGCCGAGGTCGTCGTGGGCCTGCACGGTGTCGCGGTGGCCAGCCGGCCAGCGGCGTTGGCACGCAGCGACGAGTTCGGTGAACACCCGCTCGGCCAGTGGTGGGCGGCCGCTGTTCAGATACCAGAGGCCCTGGCCGCGCAGGCTGCGCAACACGGCATCGAGTTGGGGAGGGACGGCGCGCTGCGCGGCCGCGAACGCCTCGGCCAGCGCTGCATCGGCCTCGTCGGGCAGTTCGCGCGCAAGGCGGGTGTCGGCGATCTTCATCTGCAGCCGCACCAGCAGCAGCAGGTCGTCGGGGGCGAACCGCGCGTTGCTGGCCAGCGCCGCCGCGAACGTCGCCTCGGCGGCCGCGAACTCGCCCGCCAGCAGTTCCGCGCTGCCCAGGTCGTCGAGCAGGTCGATCGTCGTGCGTCGGTCGCCCGGCGACAGGCGTTGCTGCATCGCCAGCGCTGCGGCGAACTGCTCCTGCGCGGCGCTGCCGCGCCGCGCCACCCAATGGTGGTAGCCCAGGGCCCGCAGCGCCATCACGACGAGGCCGTGATCGCCCGCATGGAGGCGGCGGCTCATCGCCAGGGCCTCCTCCAGCATCGCGGTGACGCCGTCGCTGCGACCGAGGGCCAGGCGTGCGTCGGCGAGGTGGATGGTGACCTCGACCCGCTGCGGGTGATCGCCGGGGTGGAGCTCCGCGACCATCGCCAGGGCCTCGGCGAAGTGTCGTTCGGCGCGCTGCGGGTCGTTCTGCAGCTTGTGCAGGGTGCCGATCAGGTCGAGTGCCGCCGCGGTCTGCGGGTGCGCGCCGGCGAACAACCGGCGCGCCATCGCCAGGGCTTGTTCGGCGTGCGAGAACGCGACGGCCACGGCGCCGCGATCGCGCTGCACGCCGGCGAACTGCAATTGCCGCCGCACCACGTCGGGATGGTCGCCGGGATGCAGCCGGATCGTCATCGCCAGGGCCTCCTCGAGCAGTTCGGCGGCTGCGCCGACATCGCGGTCGGCACGCGCCAGACCGAGGTTGGCCAGATAGCGCGCGGTCTTCGGGTGGTCACCTGGGCAGAGGCGCCGGGCCATCGCCAGCGCCGCTTCGAACTCGGGCTCGGCGAGCTGCGGTTGGTTGGCGTCGAAGTACTCGTGGCCGATCGAATTGCGCAGGCTGGCCACGTACCAGTGGTCGCCGGGGAACAGCCGTTCGGCCATCGCCAGGCTCTCCTGGACCAGCAGCGCGGCTTCGGTCGGCCGGCCGAGATCGACGAGCACGGTCGCCTGCTGGTGCAGCATCGGCACCAGGGTCTCGTGGTCGCCATGGTACAGGCGGCGCAGCATCGCCAGCGCGTCGCTGCGGACCTGTGCGGCCTCGGCGGTGCGGCCGAGCTGGTGCAGCGCCTGGGCCAACGTGTTGCCGGCGCGCGCGCGCCGCGGGTCGTCGCCAGGAGCCAGGCCGGCGGCGAGTTGCGCGGCGCGTTCGGCGTGCGGCAAGGCCGCCGCCACCGCCCCGTGGTTGGTCAGGATGTTGGCGATCGTGTGGCGGAGCTCGAACTCGACCTCGGGCTGTTCGTCGCCCTGACCGTCGTCGAGTCGCGCGGCCGCCCGCACCATCGCCTCGGTGACCAGCCTGCCGGCTTCGCCGCCCTCGAACGG
>DAIMFJ010000360.1:1517-2961 GCA_036724695.1 Planctomycetota bacterium | reverse complement strand
GAGCGCCCCGAGCAGCAGGTCCAGCACCTGTTTGCCCTGCGTCTCGGCGGTCACCGCGCGGTCGCGTTCGCCGCGCGCCACGTCGGCCTGCCACGCGAACGCCGCTGCGCCGCCGACCAGCGCCAGCAGCACGCCGGCCGCCGCGGCGACGGCGGCGCGGTTGCGGCGCACGAACTTGCGCAGCCGGTACGAACGGCTCGGCGGCGCGGCCAGCACCGGCTCGCCGGCCAGGTAGCGGCGCAGGTCGGCGGCCAGTTCGTGGGCGGTCTGGTAGCGGCGCGTGCGTTCCTTCTCGATCGCCCGCATGACGATCCAGTCGAGCTCGCCGCGCACGGCCGCCGGCAGCCGATGCACGGTGGTGCGCCGCTGCGAGGCGAGGCTCGCCGCCCGCTCGCGCGAGTGCAGCAGGCGGGTCGACGGCCGCGGCGGGTCGTCTTCGCGGATCTGGCGCTGCAGGTCGTTCTGCCAGAGGTCGTTCGTGTCGGCGGGCACGAACGGCGGCGTGCCGGCCAGCAGTTCGTACAGCACGACGCCGAGCGACCAGACGTCGGTGCGGATGTCGAGGTCCGGCGAGCCGGCGGCCTGCTCCGGGCTCATGTACTGCAGCGTGCCGACCAGCTGGCGGGCTTCGGTGAACAGCGTGCGGTCGGTCAGCTTCTCGGCGATCGCCTTGGCGATGCCGAAGTCGATGACCTTGGCGAGTGGGCGGCCGTCGACCGCGGTGACCAGCACGTTGGACGGTTTCAGGTCGCGGTGGATGATGCCGCGACCGTGCGCGTGCTGCACGGCGTCGCAGACCTGCGCGAGCAGCTGGATGCGGGCGTCGACCGGCAGTTGGTGGCGGTCGCAGAAGTCGACGAGCGGCAGGCCGTCGACGAACTCCATCACGAAGAACGGCCGGCCGGCGGCGGTGGCGCCGGCGTCGATGACGCGGGCGACGTGTGGATGGTCGAGGCGGCCGAGTGCTTGCCGTTCCTGTTCGAAGCGGGCGACGACCTGTTCGGTGTCCATGCCCGGCTTGAGGATCTTCAGCGCCACCTGGCGCGTCACCGGGTCCTTCTGGTCGGCGAGCCATACCGTGCCGAAGCCGCCTTCGCCGAGCGTTCGGCGCAGGGTGTACGGGCCGATCTGGCTGCCCGCGGCTTCGCCAGCCGGTGCTGGCGCGAGCGGCAGCGCGGCCAGGTGGGGCGTGGCCAGGAATGGGCCGTCGTCGCAGGCCGCCAGCAGGTCCTCGACGCGCTGCTGGAGGCCGGCATCGCCGGCGCATTCGGTGGCGACGAATGCGGCGCGGTCGGCGGGCGGCAGCAGCACGGCGGCGTCGAAGATGCGGCGCAGCTGGTGGTGGCGGGTGTCGGTCATGGCGCAGGGCATGGCCCAAGGCGAGGGAACCGCCGGCGGCCGATCAGGGATTCGCGGAAAACGTGGCGGGCGTGGGGCCGGCGTG
>DAIMFJ010000360.1:0-1507 GCA_036724695.1 Planctomycetota bacterium | reverse complement strand
GTCGCGCAGCCAACTGCGGGCGAACTGCCAATCGCGCTGCACGGTCGGCGCCGAGATGCCGAGTGCTTGTGCCGTTTCGTCGATCGACAGGCCGGTGAAGTAGCGCAGGCGCACGATGCTGGCCGCCTGCGGGTCGACCTTCTCGAGGCGGTCGAGGGTCTCGTCGAGCAGCAGGAAGCCGGCGTTCTGTTCGAGCGAACTCGGGTCGGGCAGGGTCTGCAGTTCGAGGGCGGCGCGGCGGGCGGTGCCGCCGCCGCGCTTCTGGGCCAGTTTGGCCCGGGCGTGGTCGATCAGGATGCGGCGCATCACTTCGGCGGCAGCGGCGAGGAAGTGGCCGCGGTTGCGCCATGGCACGTCGCGCGGCCCGAACAGGCGCAGCCAGGCTTCGTGGACCAGCGCGGTCGGCTGCAGGGTGTGTTCGCGACGTTCGCCGCGCAGGACCCGGGCGGCGGCGTCACGCAGTTCGCCGTACACCGCCGGCAGCAGCTTCTCGGCACGTTCGGCGGCGGACTGCCGTTCGTCGAGCAGCACGGTGATCAGCTGGTTGGCGGGAGGTTGCTCGGCCACCGCGACAGGATAGCGCGGGGTCGGGGGAATTGCCGGTCGCCTGCAAGTGGTTGGCGGTGTCGGTGTCGTATCTGATTGGTGGGGAGGTGGTTGTGCGCAGGAGTGCGCATTCGGGACCGGGTGAGGTATGCGCAGGGGTGGGGGAAAACGGAGTTTCTGTGGGGCGGATCAGGGGGGTAAGGTGGGGGCTGGGCGTGGCCATGTGGTCGGCCCGAAGGAACTTGCGATGCGAAAGCTACTGGTGGTCGGTTTCGTGGCGTTGGTGGCGTTGGTGGCTGGGTGCGCGACGACGTCGTCGTGCTGCGGCAACTGCGCCGATCCGCAGGCCGTGGTCGAGCAGGTGGCGAAGGACAACCCGTCGGTGACGCGGTTGACGGTGCACTGCCAGCAGGCGGACGGCACGGCGATCGCCTGCGCGAGCACGCTGGCGAGCAAGAAGGACCAGCCCTCGGATCCCGAGGACCTGCAGGCGATGCAGAAGGGCGAGCCGGTGGTGCTGGTCGAGGCCAACGGGCTCGACGTGACGATCCCGTTCCTGCAGAAGGACGGCAAGTTCCGCGGCGCGTGCGGGGTGACGTTCGCCGACAAGGCGATGCCGCACGCGCAGGCGTTGGCGGCGGCGCAGGCGATCGCGAAGACGGGCGATGCGGGGGTCGGTTCGTGCTGCACGGATTGCGCGTGCGGCACGGCTTGCAAGTGCCAGTGAGGTCAATCGAGCCAGCGGCGGAGTTCGCGCTGCGCCGCCGGCAGCTGGCCGCCGGTGGCCAGCTCCGCCAGCGCGCGCAGGCGCGTCGGCGTGCGCGACCAGTGCGCCAGGCTGCGACCGAGAAGTTGCAGCAGCGGCACCCAGAGCACGCCGAACAGCACGTTGGCCCACAACCACGGTCCTGGTAGGGCTGCGTAGGCGTCGACCCCCAGCAGGTCGAGGCCGACGCCCAGC
>DAIMFJ010000359.1:3993-4985 GCA_036724695.1 Planctomycetota bacterium | reverse complement strand
CGGCGGGCCCGGCGACACAGTCGTAGTCGACGAACTAGACCAGTTCGCCGCGGGCGGCGCGCCAGCCGAGGTTGCGGGCGGCGCCGGCGCCGCTGCCGGTGCCGCGCAGCACGGTGGCACCGTGGGCTGCGGCGATCGCCGCCGAAGCGTCGGTCGAGCCGTCGTCGACGAAGATCGTCTCCAGCAGCGGCGCGCCGGGCTGCGCGCGCACGGCGGCGAGGGCCTGGAGGCACGCCGGCAGGGTCGCGGCACAGTTGCGACCCGGAATCACCAGGCTGACGGTGGTCATGCCGAGGGGGTTCCGGTCACGGGATTCGGGCGAGACGAGGGACGGGCACGAGGTGCCCAGACACTACCGTCGACCCGCCGCCGAATGCGAGGCCGGGTTCGCCGCGCGAAGCGGTGGGTTGGCCTGCATCCGCCGCGCACCGCCGGCGAAAGGCGTCCGGATCCCCGCGGCGGCTGAAAATTCGCTGCCCGCCGGGCATTCTGTTCGCCCTGCCATGTCGACCGCCTCGTTGTCCCAGAGTTCGCCGCTGCGTACGGCCGGGCCGTTCCGGCTCAGCGTGGCGATCCTGGTGTTCGTCGTGGTGACGATCCTGAAGGGCGCGCTGACCACCAGCACCGGCTCCGGCCTCGCCTACCTCGACTGGCCGCTGTCCGACGGCCAGCTGATGCCGGAGAGCAGCTACACGACGCTGCCGGGCTTCTTCGAGCACTTCCACCGCGTGGTCGGTGCGGTGACCGGCCTGCTGGCGCTGTGCCTGGCCTGCTGGCTGCAGTTCTGGCGGCTGGGCACGCCGGTGGCGCGCCTCACGGCGTGGTGCGGCGGGACGTTGATCCTGCTCCAGGGGCTCGTCGGTGGCGCTGGCGTGCTCAAGGGCCTGCCGGCGATCACCTCGGTGACGCACGGCACCCTGGCGCAGCTGACGCTGGCGGTGTTCGGGTGCCTGTCGTATCTGCTGTCGGACCGCTACGCCGCGACGCCGGTC
>DAIMFJ010000359.1:0-3983 GCA_036724695.1 Planctomycetota bacterium | reverse complement strand
ACCGGGGCCGGGCGCAAGCTGGCGGTCGCGGCGGTGGTGGTGCTGGTCGTGCAGACGGTGGTCGGCGCGGTCGCCCGGCACACCAACAACGCGCACGCGCTGTGGACGCACGTCGGCAACGCGTTCGTGGTGTTCGTCGTCGTCGCGATCGCGACGGCGTTCGCGGTCGGCAAGCTGGCCACGTCGCCGGGCATCGTCGGGCTCGCCCGCACGACGGTGACCCTGCTGCTGCTGCAGGTGGTGCTCGGCTTCGTGGCCTTGCTGGTCCGCAACAGTGCCGGCAAGACACCGGAGAACGTCGAACGGCTCGGCAATGCGATCCTGATCTCGCTGCACGTGCTGCTCGGCGCGTTGCTGACCGTGCTGGCGGCCACGCTCGCCGCCCACGTGTTCCGCGCCACGCGCGCGCCGGACCCCCGCGCATGAGTGCTGGCGCCACCGGCAAGCTGCGGGCCTACTGGGAGCTGGGCAAGCCACGGCTGTCGGCGTTGGCGGTGTTCGCCGTCGTCGCCGGCATCTACATGGGCTGGCCGAGCCGGCGCACGCACCCGCCGCTGGACCTGCTGGTCGCGACGACGCTCGGTACGTTCCTGGCCGCGTGCGGCGCGGCGGCGCTGAACATGTACCGCGAGCGGCACCTCGACCCGCTGATGAACCGCACCAGCAAGCGGCCGCTGCCGAGCGGTCGGCTGACGCCGCGGCAGGTGCTGGTGTTCGGCAGCCTCGCGGCGCTGGCTGGCGTGCTGCTGGTGCTGTTCGGTGCGGCCCCGCTCGCCGACGACGGCACCCGCGCGATGGCGCAGCTCAACTGGACTGCCGCCGGTTTGTGCGCGGCGATCGTCGTCAGCTACGTCCTGATCTACACGCCGATGAAGGTGGTGTCGCCGCTGAACACGCTGGTCGGCGCGATCCCAGGGGCGCTGCCGCCGGTGGTCGGTCATGCCGCGGTGGTCGGCACGCTGGCGCCGGCCCAGCTGGTGCTGTTCGCGATCCTGTTCTGCTGGCAGATCCCGCACTTCCTGGCCATCGCGTGGCGGTATCGCGAGGACTACGCCCGCGCCGGCATGCGCATGCTGCCGGTGGTCGACACCACCGGCTACCGCACCGGCGCGACGATGCTGCTGTACATGGGTGGGCTTGGCGTCGCGAGCTTCGTGCCGTGGACGACCGGCATGGCCGGCGAACGCTACGCGGTCGCGGCGGCGCTGCTGAACATCCTGTTCGTCGTGCCGACCACGTTCGCGGCGTTGACGCGGCGCGATGCGGCGATGCGGATGACCTTCCTGGTGTCGATCGTCTACCTGCCGTTGTTGTTCTCGATCATGGTTTGGGACCGTCGATGAGTGAATCCTCCGCAGTCGTCGCGCGCGGCGTCGGCTACCGCTACGGCGAACGGGTCGCCCTCGCCGACGTCGACTTCGTCGTGGCTCCCGGCACGGCGCACGGCTTCCTGGGCCCGAACGGCTCCGGCAAGTCGACGCTGTTCCGGC
Organism: Planctomycetota bacterium; assembly: GCA_036724695.1. Lineage (GTDB taxonomy): Bacteria > Planctomycetota > UBA1135 > UBA1135 > UBA2386 > JACKIC01. The sequence goes on along the minus strand of DAIMFJ010000359.1, from coordinate 2,493 downwards.
TGCTGGCGACGTTGACGCCGCCGCAGACCGGTAGCGTGACCGTGCTCGGTCTCGACCTGCTGCGGCAGGCGGCCGAGGTGCGCAAGCGCCTGGGCGTGGTGTTCCAGTCGCCGGCGGTCGACAAGAAATTGACCGTGCGCGAGAACCTGCGCTACGGCGGCGCGCTGCTCGGGCTCGGTGGCCGCGAACTGGCGCAACGCAGCGACGAACTGTTGGCCGCGGCACGGCTCGACGACCGCGCCCAGGACCGCGTCGAAGAACTGTCCGGTGGCCTGCGTCGGCGGGTCGAGATCGCCAAGTGCATGCTCGGCCGGCCGTCGCTGGTGTTGCTCGACGAAGCGAGCACCGGGCTCGATCCGGCGGCGCGCGCCGACATGTGGGCGCTCTTGCGGTCGCAGCCGGGTTTGACGATCCTGTTCACGACGCACCTGATGGACGAAGCCGCCGAAGCCGACCAGCTGACGCTGCTCGACCAGGGCCACGTCGTCGCGCAGGGTCGACCGCGCGACCTGATGCGCGAGGTCGGGTCGCAGATCCTCGAGATCGAAGCGAGCGACGTCGCCGGACTTGCCGCGGCGATCCGCGCCGATCTCGGCGTCGAAGGCCAGATCGTCGACGGTGCGCTGCGCTTCGACGGCGCGACCGTGCACGAACTGGTGCCGGCCCTGATGTCCAAGTACGGCGATCGGCTGACGCGGCTGCAACTCGCGCATCCGTCGCTGCAGGACGTGTTCCTGCGCAAGACCGGCAAACGCTTCGTGGTCGCGCCGCCCGAGCCGGCACCCAAACGCGGCCGTTCCCGGAGGCAACGATGATGCGCGCGGTGTTCGCCCTGTGGCACCGGGAGATCGTGCGGTTCCTGCGCGATCGGCCCCGCGTGACCGGTTCGTTGCTGCAGCCGGTGATCTTCTGGCTGCTGTTCAGCGGTGCCTTGCACGGCTCGTTCCGGCCCGGCGGCATGGACTACGGGCAGTACTTCTTCGTCGGCACGCTGGCGATGATCACGCTGTTCACGGCGATCTTCGCGACGATCACCGTCATCGAGGACCGCAAGGACGGCTTCCTGCAGGGCGTGCTGGTGGCACCGGTGCCGCGCGCGGCGATCGCGCTCGGCAAGATCCTGGGCGGCGCCACGCTGGGGCTTGGCCTCGCCGTGGTGTTCCTGGCCTTGGCGCCGCTGGCCGGCGTGCCGCTCGCGTTCGGCGCGGTCGTCGAGGGCCTCGCAGTCCTGGCGCTGCTGGCGATCGCCGTCACCGGCCTCGGCTTCACCCTCGCCTGGCTGATGGACAGCACCGCCGGCTACCACGGCGTGATGATGCTGTTCTTGATGCCGATGCTGTTGTTGTCGGGGGCCTTCTTCCCGATGGAGAGCGCGCATCCGGTGATGAGCTGGATCCGCTTCGTCAACCCGATGACGTACGGCGTCGGGGCCTTGCGGCATGCGCTGCAGGGCGAAGCCGCCGGGCTGCCGTCGTACGGGGTCTGCCTGCTGGGCACCGCGGTGTTCGCGGTGGTCACGTTCGCGCTCGGCACCTTCGTCGTCACCCGCCGCAGCGTGCGCAACGCTGCCTGAACCGATGCTCGCCCAATTCGACTTCCGGATCCTCGCCGACGTCGACGCGACCTTGAACGGGATCGCGTTCGTGTTGATCTGCGCGGCACTGATCGCCGTCAAACGCGGCAACGTCGAGCTGCACAAGCGCCTGATCCTGGCCGCGGTCGGCGTTTCGGCGCTGTTCCTGATCTGCTACCTGACCTACCACGCCACCTGCGAGCCGGTCAGGTATCGCCACGACGACTGGACGACGCCCTTGTACAAGGCGATGCTGCTCTCGCACATCGTGCTGGCGGCGGTGCAGGTGCCGCTGATCCTGCGCACCACGTACCTCGGCCTCAAGGACCGCCGCGCCGAGCACCGCAAGTGGGCGAAGGTGACGACGCCGATCTGGCTGTACGTGTCGCTGACCGGCGTGCTGATCTACCTGATGCTGTACCACTACTGAGCCGGCACCGGCACGGGCCGGCGCCGGCTCCGCCGTTCAGCGGATCTCGGCGACGCCCGCGTTGGAGACCGCCGGCGGCGTGTTCAGCTCGATCACCTGGTTGTACAGCCGCACGCCCGACAGGGCCGGGTTGTTCGGGATCGAGAAACCGAGGATGCCACCCGGCAGGAAGAACACTGCGTCGGGCTGCACGTACAAGGTACAGCCGGCCGGGAAGCCGTACTGCGTCAGCGAGACCGGCGGGTTCAGTCCGGTGAAGCTGCCGATCATGAACGGCGCGCCGCTGCCGAGGTTGTTGGTGGTCAGCACGAACACTCCGCCGAGGGCCGGCAGGCTGACCAGGTTCAACGTCGGGGCTGGCCCGGTGGCCGAGCAACCGGTGCCGAACGCGGTCCACGTCGGCGGCGGGCAGGTCGCGTCGGCGACCTGGAACGCGTCGAGTGCCGCATCGGTCAGCGAGTTGTTCGGGCTGTCGGCGACCGAGAAGCCG
>DAIMFJ010000358.1:0-4996 GCA_036724695.1 Planctomycetota bacterium | reverse complement strand
CGCCTTCAGCGGCGTCCTGCCGCTCGGCTTCACCTTCACCTACGCTGGCACGCCGTACACCGACGTGCAGGTGTGCAGCAATGGCTACCTCGTGTTCGGCAATGGCGCGCCCGGTGCCGCCGATGCGTCGCCGACCGTGCTCGAGTTGCTGAACAACCTGGTCGCGCGGGTGGCGCCGCTTTGGATGGACTGGGATCCGACCTCGGGTTTCACGACCGGCGGCGTGTTCGCGCGGGCGGTGCCGCAAAGCGGCAGCACGCCGGCGTACTTCGCGGTCACCTGGGACCGGGTGGTCCGTTACAACACGCAGGATCCGCACACGATGCAGCTCCGCCTCGTCGACGGCGGTGCCATCGAGCTGTTCCTCGACGGATCGTTCACGCAGGGCCAGAACCTCGGCAACTGGCTGGTCGGCGTCAGCCCCGGCAACGGTGCGGCGACCAACCAGGTGGCATTCGCGAGCCTGCCGTTCAGCAGCGGCAGCAGCCCGGTGATGCACCAGAACGGGGCCAACACGGTGCCGTTCCACGACGTGGTGATGCGCTGGACGCCGAACTCCGCCGGTGGCTTCGACGTCGCCAGTGCGCCCGGGTGCGCCAGCCAGCGCACGTTCGGCAGCGGCTGCGTACGCGCCTACGCGTCGTTCTACGAGCACTTCCCGATCAGCACGCAGTTCGACCTCGCCAACACCGCGCTGTCGGGCCTGTTCAACGGCAGTGGCTACGTGATGCTGCCGGGTTTGACGAGCTTCGTGCCGCCGTCGGGCACCGCCACCAGCCTCGGGCTGGGCGACGACGCCACCACGACGGTCGCGCTGTCGGCCCCGCTGGCCTACCCGGGCGGTTCCGTGAGCACGCTGCACGTCTGCTCGAACGGCTTCATCGCCACCGGCCCGAGCGGCACCGGCTACCAGCCGACGCCGGCCGCGTTCCTGACCCGCGGTTTCGCCGCCTGGAACGTCTGGCACGACTTCATCTGCAACGCGTCGAACAACGTCTGGTTCGAAGAGGTCGGCGGGGTGGCCTACCTGACCTGGGACAACGTGCTGAGCTACCAGGGCCTCGCCGCCGGCGTCACGCCGAGCACGTTCCAGTTCCAGTTCGAGCTGGCGACCGGCAACTTCCACATCGTGTTCTCGAACATGGATGCGACCAGCGTCAGCGGCTACCAGGGTGGCGACGGCTACCTGGTCGGCTTCTCGCCGGGTGGTGTCAACGCCGATCCAGGCAACACCGACCTGTCGACCGCGCTGGCCGGCACCTTCCAGACGTTCGCCAGCGACACCCAGCCGCTGCGCCTGTCGGCGACGGGCCGTCCGGTGCTCGGTACGACGATGAACGTCGACGTCGCCAACATCCCGGCCGGCACGCCGTTCGGGGCCGTGCTGTTCGGATTCGTCGGTTACGACCCGGGCATCTCGCTGGCGTCGATCGGCATGGCCGGCTGCTCGCGGTACGTCGACGGCCTGGCCACGCGCCTGTTCGTCGCACCGGGCAGCACGCACTCGGTGCCGTTCGCCGTGCCCAACAACGCCGCGTTCGTCGGTGTCGAGGTGTTCAGCCAGGGCGTCAGCTTCTCGCCGCCCTTGACCGCGCTCGGCGCGATTGCGTCGAACGGTCTGTCGCTGCGGCTCGGCCGCTGAGCCAGCGCCGCGCCCACACCCGCAACGGCGCCAACCCGCCGTTGCGCGCCGCGACCCGTTCGGGTTCGCTTCCGGCATGCAAACGCGCCCCACGGGCCACGTCGTCCTGCTGACCGACTTCGGCGACGCCGATCCCTACGTCGGCATCCTGCGCGGCGCGGTGCTGCGCGCCAACCCGCGCGCGACGCTGGTCGACCTCGGCCACACGGTACCAGCCCACGACGTCATCGCCGGCGCCTTCTGGCTGTGGGCGGCGCAAGCCCGTTTCCCGAACGGCAGCGTCGTCGTCGCGGTCGTCGACCCCGGCGTCGGCACCGCGCGCCGCCTGCTCGCCGTCGCGGCCCAGCAGATGTTCTGGATCGCCCCGGACAACGGCCTCTTGAGCCACGTGCTCGCCGCGGATCCAAGCGCCGAGATCCGCGAACTCGACCCGCAGCACCTGCAACTGCCGCCGGCGTCGGCGACGTTCCATGGCCGCGACATCCTGGGCCCGGTCGCCGGCTGGCTCAGTGGCGGCCGCTACGGGTTCTCGGCGCTCGGCGCCCGGATCGCCGATCCGGTGCGCCTGTCGGGTCTGTTCGACGGTCCGCCGCGGATCCTGCACGTCGACGGCTACGGCAACCTGGTCACCAACCTGCCCGCCGACGGTCCGACCCCGAACCGCCTCGAAGTCGCCGGCCGCCCGATCGCGGTGCACCGCACCTACGGCGACGTCGCGCCGGGCGACCTGCTGGCGCTGGTCGGCTCGTTCGGCCTCTGGGAGATCGCCGAGCACGGCGGCAGTGCCGCCAGGACGCTCGGCGTCGGGCGCAATGCGCCCGTGCGCGTGCACTGACGCTGGCACACCCCAGAACCCGGCAAGTCGGCATGGGGCATCGGGCCGCTCTGGCCGATACGATGGCAGCTAGCCATGGCCGATTCCGCTGCACCGCAATCCACTTCCCAGCGCACCGTGCGCCTCGTCGGCGTGCCGATGGACCTCGGCGCCGGCCGTCGCGGCGTCGACATGGGGCCGTCGGCGATCCGCATCGCCGGCGTCTCGCAAGGCTTGCGGCAGCTCGGCTACCGCGTCGAAGACGACGGCGACGTCGGGGTGCCAGCCCCCGAGACGCGCGCGTTCGGCAGCGAACGGGCGCGCTACCTCGAACCGATCTACCACGTCTGCAACCGGCTGCGGCTGCGGGTCCGCCGTTCGCTCGAACAGGGCGAGATCCCGGTCGTGCTCGGCGGCGACCACAGCATCGCGATCGGCACGGTCTCGGGCGTGGCCGAGCATTACCGGAGCCGCGGCGAACGCATCGGCCTGATCTGGGTCGACGCGCACGCCGACATGAACACGCCGGAGAGTTCGCCGTCGGGCAACATCCACGGCATGCCGCTGGCGACGGTGCTCGGCATGGGGCACCCGCTGCTGGTCGAGATGGGTGGGTTCGCCCCCAAGGTGCAACCCGCCAACGTCTGCCTGATCGGCATCCGCGACATCGACGAGCACGAGCGGCAGATCGTGCGCAACTCGGGCATCCACGCCTACACGATGCGCGACGTCGACGAACGGGGCATGCGGGCGATCCTCGAGGAGTCGATCCGGTTCGCGACGGCCGGCACGGCGGGTTTCCACGTCAGTTTCGATCTCGACGGCATGGACCCGCGCGACGTGCCGGGCACCGGCACGCCGGTCAAGGGTGGGATCAGCTGGCGCGAGGCCAATCTGCTGATGGAGATGGTCAGCGACACCGGCAAGATGACCAGCCTGGAGGTCACCGAGCTGAACCCGATCCTCGACGTGAAGAACCAGTCCGGCGAGGTCGCTGTCGACGTGATCCTGAGCGCGTTCGGCAAGCGTATCCTGTAGCGCTGGTTTGGCCCGGGCGGGGCGGGCGGCTATCCTTGCCGCCCTCCTATGTCGCTCAACGACCTCGACATCGCGCGTTCCATCCCGCTGCGTCCCCTCGGCGAAGTGGCCAAGATCATGGGCCTGACCGAGAACGACCTCGAGCCCTACGGCCACAACAAGGCCAAGGTCAAACTCGACCTGCTCAAGCAGCCCACGACGCGCAAGCCGGCCAAGTACGTGGTCGTCACCGCGATCACGCCGACCCCGCTCGGCGAAGGCAAGACGGTGCACACGGTCGGCATCAGCCAGGCGCTGAACCGGATCGGCAAGCGCACCGCGTGCGTGATCCGGCAGCCGTCGATGGGGCCGGTGTTCGGCATCAAGGGCGGCGCCGCCGGTGGCGGCTACTCGCAAGTGGTGCCACCCGAAGAACTCAACCTGCACCTGACCGGCGACTTCCACGCCGTCACCTCGGCGCACAACCTGTGCGCGGCGTTCCTCGACGCGCACCTGTTCCACGGCAACGAACTCGGCCTCGACCCGGCCCAGATCACCTGGCGCCGGGTGATGGACATGAACGACCGCGCGCTGCGCGAGATCGACGTGTCGTGCGGCGAGAAGGACGGCACGCCGCGGCGCACCGGCTTCGACATCACCTCGGCGAGCGAGATCATGGCGATCCTCGGGCTGGCCAAGGACATCCAGGACCTTCGCAAGCGCCTGGGCGCGATCGTCGTCGGCTACACGACGGCCGGCAAACCGGTGACCGCCGAGGACCTCAAGGCGGCCGGTGCGATGACGGCGATCCTGAAGGACGCGCTCAAGCCGACGCTGATGCAGACGCTCGAAGGCACGCCGGCCCTGGTGCACACCGGGCCGTTCGCGAACATCGCGCACGGCAACAGTTCGATCGTCGCCGACTACATCGCGATGCGCAGCCTCGACTTCGTGGTCACCGAAGCGGGGTTCGGCGCCGACATGGGGGCCGAGAAGTTCTTCGACATCAAGTGCCGGGCCTCGGGACTCAAGCCCGACGCCGCCTTGCTGGTCGCGACGGTGCGCGCGCTGAAGATGCACAGCGGGCGCTTCGAAATCGTCGCCGGCAAGCCGCTGCCGGAGGGTCTGCAGAAGGAGGATCTCGACGCGTTGGCGGCGGGCATCGGCAACCTGCAGAAGCAGATCGAGAACGTCAAGCTGTTCGGCATCCCGGTGGTGGTGGCGATCAACAAGTTCCCGACCGACACCGAAGCGGAGGCCCACGCGCTGGTCAAGGCGGCCGACGAGCCGAGCTCGTTCCGCTTCCTGTACCCGCTCGAGGCGAGCCTGAAGGAGAAGATCGAGACGATCGCCACCAAGGTCTACGGTGCCGACGGCGTCGACTACGAACCGCTCGCCGAGAAGCAGCTGGCGATGTTCGAGGAGAAGGGTTTCGGCAAGCTGCCGATCTGCATGGCCAAGACCCAGTACTCGCTGAGCCACGACCCCAAGCTCAAGGGCCGGCCGACCGGGTTCCGGTTCGT
>DAIMFJ010000357.1:0-5003 GCA_036724695.1 Planctomycetota bacterium | reverse complement strand
GCCGATACACACCCCGATCTGCGCCTGTTTGGCGCCCGCCATGAGGCCCTGAAAGCCGAACTGGATCGCTCCTCGTTGCGCCCGGCGCTGGTCGCTGGAGCCGAGGTCGAGAACGTGCTCGGTACCGGCCCGGCCAGCGGCCTGGATGGCGCCGAGATCACGCTGAGCCTCGCCTCCGTGCTGGAGCGCGGCGGCAAGCTCGATGCCCGCCGCACGCTCGCGCAAAGCCGGATCGACGCGCTGGCCATCGAGCGCGAGGCGCAGCGGTTGGATCTCCTGGCCGAAGTGGCCCGCCGCTACCTGGCGGTCGTCGGTGCGCAACGCGAAGGCGAGCTTGCGCAGTTGGACGTCGACCAGCGCGAACGCACCGTTGCTGCGGCGCGCCGGCGTCACGAGGCCGGCGCTTCGCCGGAATCGGTCGTACTCACCGCCCAGGCCGCCCTCGCGCGGTCGGAACTGGATCGCGCGCGAGCCCGGCAACGTCAGGCGGCCGCCCGCCAGCATCTCGCGGCCCTGTGGGGCGAGCGAAATCCCGCATTCGAGATCCTCGGGGGCGATCTGCTCGCCGTGCCCGAGATCGCGGACTTCGCGGTACTCGCCGACTGGTTGCAACGCACTCCCGAGCTCGCGCAGTTCGTCGATCAGCAGCGCATTGGCGAGGCACGCCTGCAGCTGGCACGCAGCGAAGCGACCCCGGACTTCGACTGGCAGGTGGGCGTGCGACGGATGGCGGACGGCGATGACTTCGGCTTGGTCGGCAGTGTCTCGATCCCGCTGGGCACCACCCGCCGGGCACAACCGGGCATCCGTGCCGCACGCGCCGAGTTGACAGCGCTGGAAATCGAACGGGAGGCCGTGGGGCTGTCGCTCTACTCCACCCTCGCTGAGGCGCATGGCCGCTTCGGGGTGGCCCGCCTGGAAGCACAGCGGCTGGGTGAGGACGTGCTTCCACGTCTGGCCAAGGCCGAAGCAGCGGCCGCCACCGCGTACCGCGCAGGCGCCGCCAGTTATCTGGAGTGGTCGAGCCTGCAGGCGGAGCGCGCCGCCGCACGGCAGCAACAGCTGGCAGCTGCGCTGGAAGCCCAGCGCGCCCTGATCGAGATCCAGCGGCTGACCGGCCAGGCATTCGTCGCCGGCCCGGGCCCGCAAGACAACCAAGGAGCAACCCCATGAAGCCTGTCCACCTGATCCCGGCATTGGCGCTGGCCTTGAGCCTGGCGGCTTGCAGTGGTGAGCCGGACCAGCCTAGCCAGCCGGCAAACGACGCCCATGCTGACGAGGCCGCCGACCACGGCACCGAGGCCGACGAACACGGTCATGAAGCGGGTGAAATCGCCAGCACGGTCATCCCTGCCGAAATTGCCGAAAAGTCCGGTATCCAGACGCGGCCCGTCGGCCCCGGCGTGATCGCCGACGAGCATGAGGTACAAGGCCTGCTGACCCCGGTAGAGGGCCGTGTTGCGCAGGTCACCGCCCGCTTCCCAGGCCCGATCCGCTCACTGCGCGCCAATGTCGGAGACCAGGTTCGCGCCGGCCAGACACTGGCGACGATCGAGAGCAACCTGAGCCTGAGCACCTACAGCGTCGCCGCGCCGATCTCCGGTGTCGTCGTCGACCGCAGTGCCTCGGTCGGCGGCCTGGCCGGTGAGGGCGCGCCGCTGTTCGAGATCGCCGATCTCTCGCAGCTCTGGGTCGACCTCCACATCTTTGGCGCCGACGCCCAGCACATCCAGCCCGGCGTGCCGGTGGCGGTCACCCGCATGAGCGATGGCGAGACGGTCCGAACCACGCTCGAACGCGTGCTGCCGGGCATGGCCACCGCCAGCCAGAGCACGGTGGCCCGCGCAACGATCGACAACGCCGACAACCAATGGCGGCCGGGAACGGCGGTCAAGGCGCGGATCACGGTCGCGCAGGAGCCGGTGGACCTGATGGTGCCGCTGACCGCGCTGCAGTCGATGGATGGCCAGGAGGCCGTGTTCGTACGTGAGGGCGAGACGTACCTGACCCGACACGTCGAACTCGGTGCCCGCGATGCCACGCAGGTGCAGATCCTCTCGGGCCTGAGCGAAGGCGAGGAGGTGGTCGTCGCGGAGAGCTACCTGATCAAGGCGGACATCGGCAAGGAGGGCGCGGCGCATGACCACTGACGCCGTAGCCCTCCAGCCGGGCCTGCTGGAGCGAATCGTCCGGTTCTCGATCCGACATCGCTGGATGATGCTGGTGCTGACCCTCGGGCTGATCGGCGTGGGCATCTGGAGCTTCACCCGGCTCCCGATCGATGCAACGCCCGACATCACGAACGTCCAGGTACAGATCAACACCGAGGCGTCCGGCTACTCGCCACTGGAGTCCGAGCAGCGGGTTACCTACCCGATCGAGACGGCACTCGCCGGCCTGCCGCGCCTTGACTACACGCGATCTCTGTCCCGATACGGTTTGTCGCAGGTCACAGTGGTGTTCGAGGACGGCACCGACCTGTACTTCGCCCGGCAGCAGGTGGCCGAACGCCTGCAGCAGATCCGCTCGCAGATCCCAGAAGGACTGGAGCCCGAAATGGGGCCGATCTCGACCGGGTTGGGCGAGATCTTCCTGTACACCGTCGACGCGGCGCCCGGGGCGGCCAAGCCGGACGGCACGCCGTGGACCGCCACCGACCTCCGCACCCTGCAGGACTGGGTCATCCGGCCGCAGATGCGCAACACACCGGGGGTGACCGAGGTCAACACGATCGGCGGCTTCGAGCGGCAGATCCACATCACGCCGGACCCGTCCAAGCTGGTTGCACTCGGCTTCACGCTGCAGGACATCGTCGACGCGGTGGCGGCCAACAACCAGAACATGGGCGCCGGTTACATTGAGCGCAACGGCCAGCAGTACCTGGTGCGCGTGCCCGGCCAGGTCGGCGGGATCGACGAGATCCGGAACATCGTGCTGGACCGACGCGACGGCCTGCCGATCCGGGTCGCTGACGTGGCACAGGTGGGTGAGGGTCCGGAGCTTCGTACGGGCGCGGCGACCCAGAACGGGGAAGAGGTCGTGCTGGGCACAGTGTCGATGCTGGTGGGCTCCAACAGCCGCACCGTCGCGCAGGCCGCGGCGGCGAAGCTGCAGGATGCGAACGCAAGTTTGCCGGAAGGCGTCACCGCGACGGCGGTCTACGACCGCACCGGGCTGGTCGAACGCACGATGCAGACCATCTCGAAGAACCTGATCGAGGGTGCCTTGCTGGTGATCGTGGTCCTGTTCCTGCTGTTGGGGAACTTCCGCGCCGCGCTCATCACCGCAGCCGTCATCCCGCTGGCCATGCTGTTCACCATCACCGGGATGGTGCGTGGCGGCGTGTCGGGGAACCTGATGAGTCTCGGTGCGCTCGACTTCGGGCTGATCGTCGATGGCGCGGTCATCATCATCGAGAATGTTCTGCGGCGGTTTGGCGAGATGCAGCACCGACTTGGGCGGACGTTGACACGCGAGGAACGCAACGACCTGACGGCCACTGCCACGGTCGAAGTCATCCGGCCCAGCCTGTTCGGCATGTTCATCATCGCCGCGGTGTACCTGCCGATTTTCGCGCTGACCGGGATCGAGGGAAAGATGTTCCACCCGATGGCGATCACCGTGGTGCTGGCCCTCACCGGTGCAATGGTCCTGTCGCTGACCTTCGTTCCCGCGTCCATCGCGATCTTCATGGGTAACCGCGTCGAGGAGAAGGAGAACAGACTGGTCCAATGGACGCGGCGGCGCTATGAGTCGTTGCTTGCGTGGTCGCTTCGCCGGCAAAACTGGGTCCTTGGCGGGGCACTGATGCTGGTCGTCGTGTCCCTGCTACTCGCCACACGCCTGGGCAGCGAGTTCATTCCCAGCTTGGACGAGGGCGACCTCGCCATGCAGGCGATCCGCATTCCCGGAACGGGCCTGGAGCAGTCGGTGAAGATGCAACTGGCCGTGGAAGAACGCCTGATGCAGGTTCCGGAAGTCGAGCGTGTCTTCAGCAGGATTGGCACGGCGGAGGTGGCCACCGACCCGATGCCACCCAACGTGGCGGACACCTACCTGATGGTGAAACCACGCGGGCAATGGCCCGATCCACGCAAGCGCAGGGATGTGCTGATCGACGAAATCGAAGCGGCAGTGGCGACGCTTCCCGGCAACAACTACGAGTACTCGCAACCGATCGAGATGCGGACCAACGAGCTGATTTCGGGGGTGCGTGCGGATGTGGCGATCAAGGTGTTCGGTGACGACCTGGACACGCTGGTCGAGGTGGCCGAACAGGTCGAGGCGGCTGCCAGGCAGGTCGAGGGCGCGGTCGACGTCAACACCGAACAGGCAACCGGCTTGCCACTGCTGACGATCGTCCCGGACCGCGCAGCGCTTGCGCGCTTCGGACTGAATCCGGGGATCGTGCAGCAGACCGTTGCCACTGCGGTGGGTGGCCAGGTGGCCAGCCAGTTGTTCGAGGGCGACCGCCGCTTCGACTTCGTGGTTCGACTGCCGGAACAGATGCGTGTCGATCCGATCGCCCTGCAGGACCTGCCGATCCCCTTGCCCGACGTTGCGAACGCGGACCGGTCGAGCTTGGAGCCACGCTGGGCGACCGCGCGGACCGTACCGCTGCGGGAGCTCGCGAAGATCGAGAGCCTGCTGGGGCCCAACCAGATCAACCGCGAGAATGGAAAGCGCCGGGTGGTGGTCACCGCCAACGTGCGTGATCGCGACTTGGGTAGCTTCGTCGAAGAGCTGCAGCAGCGCGTCGGGCAGCAGGTGAACGTACCCGAGGGCTACTGGATCGACTACGGCGGCACGTTCGAGCAGTTGATCTCGGCCAGCCAACGGCTCGCAGTAGTGGTACCAGTGACCTTGGTCCTCATCTTCGGCCTGTTGTTCATGGCCTTTGGCTCGGCCAGGGACGCGGTGATCGTGTTCAGCGGCGTGCCGCTGGCGCTGTCGGGCGGCGTGGCCGCACTGGCTCTGCGCGGTATCCCGTTGTCGATCACCGC
>DAIMFJ010000356.1:224-5131 GCA_036724695.1 Planctomycetota bacterium | reverse complement strand
GAGGCTCCTGGCAACCGCAACACCCAGACATCCATAGATCCACGCCGCGGGGCGTCCCTGCACCCGGCGAGTCAAGCCCGGGGGTCGCCCGATCGCGGTGAGGCCCCAAGACCAACCTTCCGCCCGCCTTCCCACTGTCTGTCATGATCGTCGTCCACTACCTCGCCTGGCTGTTGTTCTTCGTGTCGGCCATCCTGATGACCGTCGTCGTCCTGCTGCAGGAATCCAAGGGTGGCGGCCTCGCGGAAGCCTTCGGCGGCACCGGCGCCGAGACGTTCGGCGTCAAGTCGGGTGGCATCAACAAGTTCACCTTCCTGTTGGCGGCGGTCTTCTGCGGCTCGGCGATCCTGATCCACCGCACCTGGACCATCTGAGCGGGCGCCAGCCCACGTCGCCGTGGCCAGGCCTCCGCACAGCATGACCGGTGTCGGCTTCGCGGCCGGTCCCTGCGAACTCGGCGACCTGCGCATCGAGATCCGGTCGGTCAACGGCCGCACCCTGGGCACCAAGCTGCGCCTGCCGCAGACCTGCAGCGGCTACGAAGCCGCCGTCGACGAACTGCTGCGGCTGCGCCTGCAACGCGGCAGCGTCACGGTGACCGTCGAACGCAGCCAGGCCGGGCCGACCCTGCCCGACCCCGCGGTCGTGTCGCGCCTGGCCGCCGAACTCGGCACGCTGGCGTTCAAGCTCGGCCTCGCCGCGCCGAGCCTCGCCGACGTGCTGCAACTGGCGTCAGCCAACCGCGCCGACACGCCGACTTCGCGGCCGTTGCCGCCCGGTTTCGCCACCTTGCTCGAGGCCGCGATCACCGACCTGCTGCGCCACCGCGCCGACGACGGGCGCGCCACGGTGCAAGCGTGCGTCGAGACGCTGGCGCAGTTCGAGGCCCACCTGGCGATCGCCCGCGAGCGCGCGCCGACCCTGGCCGAACGCTACCGCGAGCGCCTGCTGACCCGCGTCCAGGAACTGCTCGCCGTACACGCGCCCGGCGAGACCCAGCTCGCCGACGTCGTGCGCGAGGTGGCGATCTACGCCGACCGGGTCGACGTCGCCGAGGAGCTGCAGCGCCTCGATGCGCACCTGCACGAGGTCCGGCAGGTGCTGGCGCGCGGCGGCGAAGTCGGCCGCCGCCTCGAGTTCCTGCTGCAGGAACTGCTGCGCGAAACCAATACGATGGGCTCCAAGTCCCCGGACACCGCGATGACGCACGCCGTGGTGACGATGAAGACCTGCATCGACCGCCTGAAGGAACAGGCGGCCAACCTCGAATGAACGCGCGTGGCCAGCTGATCGTGATCTCCGGTCCGTCCGGTGCCGGCAAGACCTCCGTCTGCCGCGCGCTCAAGCAGCGGCCCGAGGTCGAGTTCTCGGTGTCGGCGACGACCCGCCGGCCGCGCGAGGGCGAACGCGACGGCGTCGACTACCACTTCCTGTCGCGCGACGACTTCCAGCGCCGCCTCGCCGAGAACCAGTTCCTCGAGTGGGCCAGCTACAACGGCAACCTGTACGGCACGCCGCGCTGGCCGATGGATGCGGCGCTCGCGCGCGGCAAGACCTTCCTGGTCGAGATCGAGGTCAAGGGCACCCGGCAGCTGCGCGAACGCGGCGTGCCCGGGACCTACCTGTTCATCGAGCCGCCGAGCCTCGCCGAGCTGCGCGCCCGCCTCGAGCGGCGCGGCACCAACGGTCGCGACGAGATCGACCAGCGGGTGCGCATCGCCGAGGAGGAGATGGCGGCGGCCCGCGAACTGGTCAACGGCGTGCCGATGTACGACCACACGATCGTCAACGTCGAGCTCGAGCCGACGATCCGGCAGGTGGAGGCCCTGATCTGGTCATGAGCGCCGCCGGTCCAGGTCGCAACGTGCTGCTCGGCGTCGGTGGTGGCATCGCCGCCTACAAGGCCGCGTTCGTCGCCAGTCGCCTCGTACAAGCCGGTTGCCGGGTCCGCGTCGCGATGTCGGCGCGCGCGGCCGAATACGTCGGCCCGCTGACCTTCGAAGGGCTGACCGGCCAGCGGGTGATCGCGTCGACCACCCAGATCGACGCCGACGGTTCCGCCCCGCACATCCAGGCCGCCGTCGCCGCCGACCTGTTCGTCATCGCTCCGGCGACCGCAGGTCTGTTGCACCATCTGTCGTACGGCGCCGCCGACGACCCGGTGGCCCTGCTCGGCCTGACCTGCCGCTGTCCGGTGCTGGTCTGTCCGGCGATGAACGATGCGATGTGGCTCGCTCCGCCGGTGCAGGAGAACGCGGCGCGACTGCGCGCGCGCGGCTGGCACCTGCTCGGACCGGTCGAGGGGCATCTCGCCGAGGGCTACGACGCGATCGGTCGCATGGTCGAGCCGGAGGCGATCGTGCAGCGCGCCCTCGAACTGCTGGCCCAGGCATGAGCGACGCACCGCTGCGGGCGTTCCGGATCGAAGGCCCCGAAGTGCAGGCCGCGCTCGACTGGCTGCACGTGCACGCCGACCTGCAGGGGGTGCTGGAGGCCGACGACCACGTCGTCGTCTGGCTCGGCGAAACGCTGCCGACGCTGCCGTTCGCCGAGCTCATCGTCACCGAACTCGCCGTCGATCCGGCGGCTGCGGCGATCACCGGTCTCGAACACGACCGCGCGATCCTGGTCGCCGACGATTTGCTGGTGCGACCGCCGTGGGTCGCTCGACCGCCCGGATTCCGCGGTGTCGAGCTGGTGGTGCCGCGCGGTGCCGCATTCGGCAGTGGCGAACACGCCAGCACGCAGGCCGCGCTGCGGGTCCTGCACCGCGTCTGGAACGATCCGCCGAGCGTCGCCGACGTCGGCACCGGTTCGGGCATCCTGCTGCTGTATGCAGCGGTGCGCGGTGGTGCCGCTCTGCAAGGGTGCGACATCGATGGCCCATCGGTCGCCGCGGCCCGCGAACTGCTGCCGCAGGCCGTCTTGACCCTGGGGGGCCCCAACACGCTGGCGCCTGCCGCGTGTGTGATCGCCAACATGACCGGTGCCGAACTGACCGCGGCGATGGACGACATCCTGCGCCTCTGGGATCGCCGCGGACCGCTGGTGCTGTCGGGCATGCGCAGCCACGAGGTTGCGCCGGTCAGCGCGCTGGTCGGGCTGCCGCCGTGCGCCGAACTGCAGGTCCTGGACTTCACCGCGCGGGCGTTCGTCGCCCCGGCCGGGGCCTAGGCGCCCGGCGGACTCCCCGGCGGATTCCCCGGTTGGCCGGTCAGGTAGACGTCGAAGCGCACCCGTTCGCCCGGCACCGCGAACGACACTCCCGCGGCGAGCGGTGCGGCCTTGCCGTGCCGCTTGACGACCACACGCTCGCGCGCCACAGCGCGCGCCGCGGCGAACAGGTCGACGAAGTCCTCGTCGCCACTGCCGCACAGGTGCCGGCAGACCTGCATCTCCTTCTTGACCTGGGCCTTGCCGGTGTCCTCGAACATCGGGTCGAGGCAGACGACGTCGGGGCGCTGGTGCTCCGGCAGGTTGCGCAGCCACGCCACGGCGTCGGCGAGCACCACGGTCGGGCCTCCCGGCAGGCGGGCGTCGCGGGCGGCGACGCAGGCGAGCATCGCCAGGGCCGGCACCCGTTCGAGGGCGGTGACCGGGCAGCCGAGCCAGCTCAGTACCGCGGCGTCGCGGCACAGCCCGCCGGTTGCGTCGACGACGGTCGGCGTGCGGTCCTTGCGATTCAGCCCGACGGCGCGCGGCAACGGGTCGGTCCGGCGCGCGGTCTGCAGCCGGCGGCGCAGGTCGGCGGTGTCGAACCCGAGGTCGAGCACAAGTCCGCCCAGCTCGGCAGGTTCGTGCAGTGCGAGGCGGCCCAGATGGCGCCGGATCTGCCAGGTCGACGGGTCGCGCGCCGCGGCTACGGTGATACCGAATTCGGCCGCGGCGGAAAGATCTTCGGGTCTGGCAGGGGGTGCCAGTGTTACTTCCGCGGCGGGCGAGGTAGGTGGCATGTTCGGTCCGGCGTGCATGGTTCGGACCGGTCGGCAGCGGCCGAGCGGTCCAACCGGAAACAGCATTGTGCAAACTTCGCGCTGGACCGAAACACCAAGTCTCCTTGCGATCGGCCCCTCGACCGGGCAGTCCCGCAACCGGACGGCAGATAGCGTGCTGCGGAAAGCCATTTCTCCAGGAAGTGCTACACTTTCGCAGATCGCGAACGGCCACTCCGGGCGATCTGCCCCCGTACCCACTTCCTTCCGTAAACCTGCCCCGATCCTCCCCATGCGGCGCCTGCACCTGAAGCTGTTCTACCTCCGCACCCGCCTGAAGCGCGAAGCCCAGGGCGTCACCGCCAAGACCCTCGGCGTGCGTCCGGCGACGATGTCCCATCTCGAACAGGGCCGTTCGTTGCCGACGTTGCCGATGCTGGTCGCGCTGTGCAAGCACTACGATGTGACCCCGACCTACCTGCTCGATGACGGTCGGCCGATCGAACCGGCGAGCCGCGACCGCTGGTCGGAACGTGACAACGTCGTCGCCCGCGGCAGCTGGCTCGAGGTCGCCGACGCGGCGCTGGTCACCGCCCACGATGGCACGCGGCTCGCAGCCGTGCAGCCGGGCGCCCGCAGCTACGATGCGGCCGGACAGGCGCAGCGCCTGACCTGCGCGACCAAGGATGCGGCTGGCAAGCTCGACGGTGACCTGCAGGCTGCCGCCGGCCTGCGCGACCGCGACCTCGAGGAGATGCTGGCCCGCGAGTTGATGGGCCAGCGCAAGCCGCGCACCAAGCCGGTCGCCAAGAGCTCGCTGAAGACGGCGCTGGCGCAGGCCGAACTCGGCTGATCGGGAACCCCGACTGCCGTCCCTGATGCGGGCCGGGCACCCCAGCCCGGCCTTGGGCCCCGCGCCGCCAGGTCCTGCGTCACCCGCGACCTGGCGTTCAGCTGCCGCCCGTGGCCGCCAGC
>DAIMFJ010000356.1:0-214 GCA_036724695.1 Planctomycetota bacterium | reverse complement strand
TGCCGAGCACCGCGCGAACGAAGAACACCGACACCGTGGCCGCCAGCGGCCACGGTGGGCCGGCCCGATGCGGCAGGCGGGCCCCGCGCGGCGAGCGTTGGCCGAGTTGGTCCTCGATGGCGGCGGCCAGCGCCAGCACACCGTTGTGATCCGGCAGGTCCAGCGAGCACCACAGGTGGTCCTGGCTCAGCAGTGCGGTCAGGAACCGCTTGCG
>DAIMFJ010000355.1:0-5184 GCA_036724695.1 Planctomycetota bacterium | reverse complement strand
TCGACCTGGCCTCGCCGGCCTTCCGCGGCAACCGCGGCACCGGCTACGGCGTGGCGCTGTTGGCGGCGGCGGTGCAGTTGCTGCAGCGCTGAGGCTCAGCGCGGCGAACGGTTGCGCGTGTACCAGCCGATGCCGTGCAGCGGCGCAGCACCGTCACCGCGCGCTTTGACGCCGACGACCTTGACCTCGTAGACGCGGCAGTCTTCGAGCCCCTCGACGGCGACGCGCAGATGGCGGTCGGTCGAGGCAGCCCCGATCGCCTGCACCACGTGCATGCGCACGTCGCGTTCGGGGCAGCCGTAGGCCTCGTGGTGGTCGTAGGTCCAGCTGCGCACTTCGATCGACTCGGGCGCGAACGAATCACCGGCGAACGCGGTCGTGAACTCCAGCTCGAAGCCCTCCGGTCGCGCGCGCAACTCTTGCAGTTCGAACGGCGTCTCGCCGCGCCAGACCAGCCGCTGCAGGCCGTGCTCGCGGTCGCCCTTGCTACCCCAACCGCGGTTGGTGAGCCCGCACCACAGGGCCCCGTCGGCGCCCCACTCGACCCGCACGATGCCGGACTGCAAGCCGCGTCGGAATGGATAGCAGGCACCCTGGTAGGCGCCATCGACCTTCTCGAGGCTCATGCGGAACACCTCGCTGGAGTACTGGTCGCCGCAGAACACCTGGCCGCGGAACGGGCCGAACCGCCCTTCGGTGTCCCACACGAACCCCGCCGGCGAACGCCCGCACTTGTCGTACGGGATCCACACCGCCGGCAGCTTGAAGTTCGGGATCGTGCGCGCGGCCTCGGCCATGCGCAGGCCGCTCTTGACCTCACCCGGGTGTGCAACCTTCGAGCCTGGCAGACGGCACGAGTCGATGCCCCACGGGTGGCCATGGAAATCGCCGAGTTCGAGCAACGCGAACTTGCTGGTCGCGCACCATTCGCCCTGGTTGTCGGTGTACCAGACCTCGCCGTTCGGCGACGTCGCCACGCCCGCCGGCGAGCGCAGGCCCGCCGCGATCGGTTCGAACGTGCCGCCTTCCTTCGGGATGCGCACCGCGAAGCCACGCCACGGCGCCCGGCCGAACGGTTCGTCGCCGAACGGCTTGTTCAAGGTCAGCCAGAACGAGCCGTCCGGGGTCCGCGCCGGCCCAAAGCAGTACTCGTGGTAGTTGCCCGACAGCGGCCAACCCTGCGCGAACGTCTCCAGCTCGTCCATGCGGCCGTCGCCGTCGCGATCGCGCAACCGCGACAGTTCGCCGCGCTGGCTGCAGTACAGCCAGCCATCGTGCGCCAACAGCCCGAGCGGCTCCTGCAGGCCGTCCGCCCACAGCGACCAACGCCCGCCGGCCCCGGCCCCACCGACCAGCCGCCAGATCTCGCCGCGGCGCGTCGCCGCGTACCAGTCGCCGCCCCATTCGGCGAGTCCGCCGACCTCGAGCACGACGTGCTCGGGCACCGGGACGGTCTCGATCGCGACGTAGCGCGCTTCGGTCGGTTCGGGGACGGCGGGCACGGGGCCCGGCGACGCCGGTTCTTGCGGCAACAAGGCAGCGACGACGAAGGCGAAGTTCACCATGGGTTGGCCAACGGAAGCGGTTGGACGGCGACGCGACGGGCGGGATCGGCGGGCGCGCCACTCTACCGGCTCGCAGCCCAGGATCCCCGACGACTTCGCAACCCGTACCGGCGACGTCGAGCAGCGGCTCGCGGCGGCGATCGCCCGTGCGCGACAGGCTACCGTGTCCAAGGCGGACGTCTCGCGCCACCCAACCGGTCAGGTGCGTCACCCACCCCTTTCCCGCTCGACCACACCCTGCGCATCCGCGATGCTCACCACCAAGGAGCGCGCGACCGCGCGCCACACGAGCTTTGCCATGCACGCCAAGCCCATCCTCGTCGCGCTCCTAGCGAGCGCCGTCTCCGCCCAGGCCCAGGACCAGGTGCCGTTCAGCGCCGAACGCGCGTGGGCGATCCAGCGCCTCGGCGCGCCGCTCGTGGCACCCGACGGATCGTTCGCGATCGCGTCGGTGACGAAGTGGGACGTCCCGGCCGACAGGGCGCTCACCGACCTGTGGCTGTTCCCGACCAACGGCGGAACCGCGCGACGCCTGACCACGCACAGCTCGAACGAAGGTTCGCCGACGCTGTCGCCGGACGGCACGACGCTGGCCTTCGTCGCCCAGCGCGACGACGACAGGGCACCGCAGCTCTACGTGCTGCCGCTCACGGGCGGCGAGGCGCGGCGCGTGACGAACGTGCCGACCGGCGTGGCACAGCCGCGGTGGTTCCCCGATGGGAAGAAGCTCGCGTTCCTGTCGCGCGTCTGGGCCGACCTCGCGACGTTCGAGGAGCAAGGCAAGCGCCTGAAGGAACGCGAAGACGCCAAGAGCAAGGCCCAGGTGTGGGACAAGGCACCCGTCACGGCCTGGGACGTGTTCGTCGACGACCGGCAGCTGCACGTCTGGAGCGTCGCCCTGGCGGGCGGCGAGCCGGCCGCGATCACGCTGGGCACCGGCCTCGAACTCTCGCGGCGCGCCGTGCCGCTGGAAGGATCGCTCTACGACCTCGCGCCGACCGGTGACGAGATCGCGTTCGCCGCGGATGCCGATCCGGCGGTGAACACGACGAACATGGACGTGTTCGTGCTGACGATCGGTGCCAGGAACGCCCGCAACCTGACGCCCGGCAACCTGGCCTCCGACGGCGGCGCGCTGTACAGCCCCGACGGGAAGTGGCTCGCGTACACCCGCCAGTCGATCGTGGGCTTCTACGGCGACACGCGCAAGCTCGTCGTCGTCGAGCGGGCGACCGGCACCGAACGCACCGTCGCAGCCGACTGGGATCGCAGCGCCGACAACCTCGTGTGGGCCCCCGACTCGCGGCGACTGTATGGCGCGATCGACGACGCCGGCACGGTGCGCGCGTACGAGATCCCGCTGCACGGCAAGCCGCGCGCGATCACCGGAGAGTCGAGCTTCAGCGGCCTGGCCGTCGCGGCAAAGGCACCGAACGTCCTGTGCGCGCTGCGCCAGAGCTTCGTCGAGCCGCCGACGCTCGTCCGGGTCGACCCCGCGACGGGCGCTGCGACGCAGCTGTCGCAGGTCAACGACGAACTGCTGGCCGCGACCCAGCTCGGCACGTTCGAAAGCGTCACCTACACCGGGGCGAACGGCGCGCCCATCCAGATGTGGGTCAACTACCCGCCGGGCTTCGACCGGGCGAAGAAGTACCCGCTGTTCGTGCTGATCCACGGCGGCCCGCACAACGGCATCACCAACGGCATGCAGTTCCGTTGGAACGCGCAGGTGTTCGGTTCGTGGGGCCTGGTGACCGCCTGGCCGAACTTCCACGGCTCGAGCGGCTTCGGCCAGGCGTTCACGGACTCGATCAACCCGCAGCAGGACGCCCTGCCCTACGAGGACGTGATCCGCGCCGCGCAGTGGTTCGCCGAGCAGCCCTGGATCGACCGGGATCGCATGGCGGCCGGCGGCGGCAGCTACGGCGGCTACCTGACGTCGATCCTGCTCGGCCGCCCGCACCCGTTCCGCGCCCTGGTGGCGCACGCGGCCGTCTACAACTGGTTCACGCAGATGGGTGCCGACTACTCGAGCGAAGTGCGGCGGTTCGGCCCGTACTGGGACGAAGCCCAGCGCGCCGTGTTCGAGAAGGGCTCGCCGCACTTCGGCGCCGCGAACTTCGCCACGCCGACGCTCGTACTGCATGGCCAGCGCGACTACCGCGTTCCGGTGAACCACGGCCTCGAGCTGTACCACGCGCTGCTGCAGAAGGGCGTGCCGACGCGCTTCGTCTACTTCCCGGACGAGAACCACTGGATCCTGAAGGCCCAGAACTCCCTCGTCTGGTACCGCGAGGTCAAACGCTGGCTCGACGAGCACGCGTTGACCCCCAAACCGGGGAGTGCTGGCGCCGTCAAGGGGTCGTGACCGCGCGCCGGGCTCAGCCGAGGTCGATCGCGAAGTCGAAGCGGCCGAGGCGCGGTTCCGGCCTTTGCGAAGCCGCCACCGTGGTCGCTGGACGCAACTTCAGGCCAGTACCGACAGCACGCACCTGCCGCCAGCAGGCAGCGCAGCTCACCAGGAGTACACGACCTCGACCTGCTGCCCAGCGGCCAACTTCACCCGATCGGGAGGCCCCACGACCGTGACGTCACCCTGCCGCTGCGGCGCGAAGTCGAACTCGACCTCGCCCTCGACGCAGCGCAACGTGCGCACGAACACCGCCCCACCGGCCCGCAGTTCGGGCACCGTGACGTCTTCGTAGCGCGCGCCGTCGACGGCGACGGCGAAGATCGGATGGCCACCCGGGTCCTCGCGCCGACCGACCGTGCGCCGCGTGGCGGCGACCGCGAAATCGACCAACGTGCGCCGGTCGTCGCCGAGCGGTTCGAGCAGTTGGCCGGCGCGGCCGACCCAGGTGCCGCTGGCGTCGACGAAGTCGCCACGCCACAGCCACGCCAGCCGGCCGTGTTCGACGTCGAAGGCGTAGTGGGCGCGCAGCGGCGTGCCGACCGCGATGCAGCGCGCCGACAAGCCACGCAGGAACGCGCCGTGCAGGATCGGCCGCGGCCCCGGCGTCAGCCGCAGACCCTCGGCGCGGTCGAGCCCGGTCGGCAGCGGTGCGCCGGAGCCGAGCGACGACCAGGCGCGCAACGCCGCGATCTCGGCGCGCGCTTCTGGCCCGTCGTCGGTCCACGCCGCCAGCATGCGCGTGCCTGGACGATGCCGCTGCGGTGCCAGCAGCCAGTCGGTGAACCACTCCGGCGTTGCGGCCGCCGAGCCCCGCCAGTTGCGCGCCGTGCAGCGCCGCGGCGGCGGTGTACGGCGGGTCGCTGCCTTCCTGCCCTTGATCCGCGGCCTGCAGCCGGTCGGCTTACCAGGCGGCGCGTTCGGCCGACAGCTTCGGCATGCGCACCGAGAGGTACGGCCGCGCGCGTACCGAGCCGGCCAGCAAGCGTTCGATCCAACTGCGCCGCAGCCGTTGGCCGACGCGGTCGAGCGCTGGCGGCAGCCGCCCTTCGTCGCCGAGGTCCTCGCGTTCGGCGAGACCTTGCCTGGCGGCTGGCGACAGACCGCCTTCCCCGGCCCGCTGGTGGCAGGCCAGGCAGCCGTCGGCAGCCATCGCCACGTGCAGCTCGTCGGTCGGCGTCGGTTGCCACTTGGTCAGCTCTCGGCGCT